>JAFKGG010000278.1 GCA_017307915.1 Burkholderiales bacterium
CCCGGGTTGGCGCGCAGCCAGGCCAGCAGGTGGTTGAGCTCGCGTACCGGAATCGCCGAGCCCACCGCGATGCCGAACTCGTAGTCGTTGACGTGCGACACCGGCACGAAATCCCGGTCGGGGTCATAGCCGACGTCCTTGAACACCAGCGGCGCGACCAGCATCACGGCGGGGTTGCCCAGCATCAGCACGTTCTGGCCGGCCGGCGTGATCCTGACCTGCTGCGCGGCCAGCCGGCCGCCGGCGCCGGTCTTGTTCTCCACCACCACCGGTACGCCCAGCCTGGCTTGCAGACGCTCGCCCACGATGCGCGCCACCCGGTCGGTGGAGCCGCCGGGGGCGTAGCCGACGACGATACGCAACGGGCCGTCGAGCGCCGGCCGTTGCTGCGCCCAGGCGGCGCTGCCGAGTGCCAGGGCCGGTATGGCGGCCAGCGCGTTTCTGCGTTTCATGAGTCTGCCTCCGATGCGTGCCGGGCTCGCCAGACGGCCCGGTCGAAACCAACAATCGTAACGAGCGCACAATCGATTGAACTAAACAATCATTCCAAGGGGTTTCCCGATGGCCGAAGTCGCCACCCGACTCGATTGCCCAAGCACATTGGAGGATCTGCTCCTTTATCGGATCAGTCACGTGCTGACGACGGCCGGTGGCCTGGTGGTGCGTCTGTGCGAGGGCGAATGGGGCATCACCCGGCGCGAGTGGCGCGTGCTGGCGCTGCTGGCGCAGCGCGACGGCGTGCTGTCGTCGCAGTTGGCCGAGCTGGCGCGGCTGGACCGCGCGCGCACCTCGCGCGCCGTCAGCTCGCTGGTGGGCAAGAAGCTGGTGGCGCGCACGCCGCACCCGGGCGATGGGCGCGCCGCCGTGCTGCGCCTGAGCGAAGCCGGCCGGGCGCTGTACGAGGTGGTGTTTCCGCGCGTGGCCGGCCTCAATAGCGAATTGGTGTCGGTGCTGTCAGCGGACGACCTGACCGCGCTCGAACGGATCCTGGCCGCGCTGCGCGCGCAGGCTGAAACGATGGCGGCCAGCATTCCGGTACCCAAGGCCAATCGGCGCCTTGGGGGAGGGCGCCGGCTGCGGGCGAAGTGAGGCGGCTGCTGATTGAAGCGAGGTCAGGCGCCTGCGGCTTGGCGCAGTTGTTGCACTTCGTCGAGGGTCAGGCCGGTGAGCCGGGCGATGGTGGCGTCGTCCAGGCCGGGCTGGCCGAAGAGGCTGCGGGCGACTTCCAGGCGGGCTTCGTGTCTGCCTTCCTGACGACCTTCTTCCCGGCCTTCTTCCCGGCCTTCGCTGCGCTCGGCGTGGCGGATGCTGGCCTCGTCACGACGCGCCCGCTCGAGAACGAACGCCAACCGCCGCGCCTCTTCGTCGCCTGATAGCTCTTCCAACTGCTGCCGTGCCTGCTGCACCGGCGTATGCGTGATCGCGCTCATGACCGCATCCTCGCGCCAATGTTCGAAATACGCCACCCAGGCCGCCAGCGTGCCGCTGTTGCGGTTGGCACGTAGCCGGTCGAGTTTGGGCAGCTCGATCAGGTTCCATTCTAACGCCGAGGTCAGCCGCACGGCCGGTTGATCGCGGTCGCGCAGCTCGAAGCGCCAATGCGCCTGCGCGGGGTCATCGAACAGCTCGAAATCCATCAGATGGATGGCCACGGCCGGGCGCAGCGCGCGGTAGTCCTGGCCGGTCTGCAACTGATTGGCGAAGGCGCGTGCCAGGTAGAAGGCGCTGCGCACATCCCAGGCGGGCTGGTGGCGCACCTGCATCTCGATGCCGTATAGCGAGCCGTTGACGTCGCGCGCGAGCACGTCCAGCACGATGAACTTGCCGGTGAGCTCGGCCGGGTCGATGCGCGGATTGAGCACCTCAATGACCTCGACGGGCGGCTGATCGCTGCGCACGGCGTTGATCAGGTCGGCGAGCAGTTCGGGGCGCTGGGCGAACAGGCGCTTGAAGACGAAGTCGTTCTTGGGGTCGAGCAGTGGCAGGGTGGGCATGGCGGGCGCAGGTGACGTTGTGAGGCGCTGTTTTACGCCGCGCCCGATGCGGCGTCGATCAGCCATCGCGCCTAGACCATGCCGATGAATACCATCAGGCGATTGCTATCCCGAAGGCCCTTTTGGTTATCGCTTTGCCTTATAGCTTCCTGAAGAAATCAGAACTTCCCAAGAGCCGGCACGACTCCTAGCATTCGACTGCGGTACAGACAGGTGCGCTGAATACCGAAGCACCGACCAAGGAGACAACCGTGCCATCGCTCGAAAGCGCATCTGAAAGAGAACACCTCTCTCTCCCGCGGCCGGAATCGCAGTCCCCGCCGGTGAATCGCGCGGCGCGCAAGCCAATGCGCCGTACGCTCGTGACGGCCGCCGCCGCGTGGCCCGCCTTGGCCGCCGTTGGCCAGGCATCTGCACAGGCGTATCCCAGCAGGCCGATCAAGGTGGTCGTGGCCTATCCGCCGGGCGGTGTGGTCGACATCATCGCCCGCGCCATGGCCAACCCGCTGCAAGCGGCGCTGAAGGAGGCGGTGGTCGTCGAGAACCGCGCCGGCGCCGGCGGGGTAACCGGTCACGGCATCGTGGCGAAGTCTGCGCCCGACGGCTACACGGTGCTATTGGCCGCCGCCGGCCCGCTCATCAGCACCAAACTGTACAAGAGCGTTCCGTACGATCCGGTGAATGACTTCGCGCCGATCGCGATGGTCGGAGAAACGAACATACTCTTCGTCGTGCATCAAGCCATGCCGGTGAACTCGCTGCAGGAATTCATCCAGCATGCTCGCGCCAACCCCGGAAAGATCAACATGTCGATCAACTCGATCGGTTCGATGCATCACTTGATGTCAGAACTGTTCATGCTGCGTTCCGGCATCAAATTGAATCGCGTTCCCTATAAAGGGGCCGGGCAGGTCATCCCGGATCTGCTGGCCGGCGTGGTCGACGTGCACATGGAGAGCTTGCCGTTGATCGCGCAGTACATCAAGGCCGGCCGCCTGCGTCCGCTCGCCACCGCATCGAACAAGCGGCTCGAGGAGTTGCCCGATACGCCGACGTTCGCCGAGCTGGGTTTTCGCGACGTCGTGGCCTCGCCCTGGTATGCATTCGTCGCACCCGCCGGCACACCGCGGGCGATCATCGATCAGTTGAACAGGGCGGTCAATACCACGTTGCACCAACCCGAGCTGCGAGCGCAGCTGGCGAAACAGGGAGTGAACATCGTGACGGCACCACCCGATGAAACGGGCCGCTTCATCCGCGCCGAGATCGATCGTATCGAGAAGGTCATTGCCGAGACAGGCGTACGGACGGATTAGTCGATGAGCAACACTCTTCATTTGCCGGTTTTCGAGAACGAGCAGGCTTGGCGCGGGCCGTCGATGGCCAAGCGCTCAGACTGGATCCACGAGCTGACGCCGCAGGAGATCGATGATCTCGACGCCGCCGTTCAAGCGGTGGAACAGCGCGGCATCGATCTGGTCGAACTGCGTCGCGGCGATTTCCCTCTCGGGCCGCTGGCCAAAACGCTGGCCAAGCTGAGGCATGACCTGCTGCACGGGCGTGGCTTCTTCATGGTCAGGGGCGTGCCGGTTCACCGGTATTCCCGCTTGCAGTCGTGCATTGCATTCTTCGGCATCGGCCTGCACCTGGGCGATCCCGTTTCGCAGAACGGCAAGGGCCACATCCTCGGCCACGTGAAGAACCTGGGCGCCAATTTCAGCGACCCGGAGATTCGCGGCTACCAGACCAGTGCCCGTCTGGCCTATCACACCGATTACTCGGATGTGGTGGGGCTGCTGTGCCTTCAAACCTCGCGCGCTGGCGGCGCATCGAGCATCGTGAGTTCGACCACGCTGTGGAACGAGGTGGTGCACAGGCGGCCCGATCTGGCCGAGGCCCTGCTGAAACCCTTGTATTACACGCGCTGGGGCGAGATCCCGGCAGGCAAGCAGCGCTATAGCGAAGTGCCGCCGTTCTCGCCGTGGCAGGGTCGGATGATCGCGTTTCTCAACACGAGAATGACGATCATGAAGGCCCAGGCCTTTCCGGAGGTGCCGCGGCTCACCGCGCAACAGCTCGAAGGGCTCGATCTGCTCGACGAACTGGAAAATGATCCCGAGCTGCATCTGGACATGATGTTCCAGCCCGGAGACATGCAGTTCGTCTGCAACCACTTCATCCTGCATTCGCGTACCGCCTACGAGGATTGGCCGGAACCTGAACGCAGGCGGCACTTGCTTCGGCTGTGGCTGGCGTGCCCTGAAGGGCCGCAGCTGCCGCCTTTCATGGCCGACGATTTCCAGGGAAGCACGGCAAGCGGCCGGCCCAACGGGATTCATCCCCCTGGGGTGCCGTTCAAGGCCCCGCTCGAGGCGGAATGACGCTTTCGCCCAGGGGGCGAACAAAGGAGACTCCATATGCCGAAACTCATCAGAGCCGCGGCTGCTGCGCTTCTATGTCTGGCCTGCTCGGCCTGGGCGCAGTATCCCGATCGGCCGATCACGCTGATCGTTCCGTACAGCGCGGGCGGCGCCACCGACATCGCAGGCCGTAATCTGGCGCACTATGCGGGCCTGATTCTGAATCAGCGGATCGTCGTGACCAACCGGCCCGGCGCTGCCGGCGCGATCGGCAGCCAGCTCGTGCGCAATGCCGCGCCGGATGGCTATACCTTGCTGATCGCTCGGGTCGGTGCTCAAGCCGTGCTGCCCGCGCTCGATTCGAGCACGCCTTTCAAGTGGAATGACTTCAGTTTTCTGTCGGTGCTCGACCTGACGCCGACGATCTGCGTGGCGCGCACGCAAGAGCCTTACAGCACGCTGCCGGCGCTGATCGACTATCTGCGGAAGAACCCAGGCAAACTGAACTACTCGTCTTCCGGCGAAGGCACGCTGCCGCACATGGCGGCGCAATTGCTCTTCCAGCTCGGCAAGCTCAAATCCGATGTGGCCGTCAACGTGCCTTACAAGAGCGATCAGGACACCGTGCTCGCGATGCTCTCGGGTCAAGTCAATTTCCACTGTGCCAGCGCCACGGCGTTGATGGAGCAGATCAAGACTGGACGGCTGCGTGCGCTTGCGGTCGCCACTGCGCAGCGGATGCCCGAGCTGCCCGACGTGCCCACTGCCCGGGAGCAAGGCTTTGGCGACATGGAGAAGATCGTCGGCTGGAGCGCGCTGTATGGCCCGCCCGGCTTGCCCGCGCACGTGGTCGACAAATGGACCGAGGTCATGAAGAAGCTCGCCACCGACCCGGGATGGGTCGAAGGCAATGCCAAGTTCGGCGGAATCGGTTCGGTACGCTCGCCCGAGAAAACCGAGGAGTTCGCTCGCGAGCAGTTCAATCTCTATTTCGATTTGGCCAAGTCGCTGGGAATTCGCCGATGAGCACGGAGTACATTCTGCCGGTCGACCCGCGCCTGGTGCCTCCAGGCATGATCGATGTGCCCGCTGCGTGGCGCGGGCCGGACCTGGCCGGCCGGGATGACTGGATTCTGCGGTTGACCGAAGAGGATCTGCTTGAAGTTGAGGCGGCAATCAGCGCGTTCCGGCGATCGTCCATGCCGCTCAATTCGATCTCGCCCGACACGTTCAGCTTGCCCACGCTGGGCCCAAAGCTCGGGGGCGTATTGAAGGAGATTCTGGACGGCCGCGGCT
>JAFKGG010000279.1 GCA_017307915.1 Burkholderiales bacterium
GCGGCATCGCTGCCCTGACCCTGCTCGGCGCCGCCAGTCGGCGAGTGATGGCCTCCCGCCGTGCACGCACCGGAGGTGCCGCATGAACTACCGCCTTGCACTGACCAGCCTGTTGCTGTCCCTGTCGATGGCCCTGCCGATTCAGGCCGGCGAAGGCCATGATCATGGCGACAACCCGGTCGCGCCCAATGCCAACGGACCGCAGCGGCAGCCCGACGGCAGCGTGTTCCTGCCCAAGCCGGCGCAGCGCCAGCTCGGCGTTCGCACGATGCTTGCCAAGGAAGAAGACCTGCCGCGCTCGGTCGAACTGAACGGCAAGGTGCTGATGGACCCGAATGCCGGCGGCAAAGTACAGGCGCTCAACGCCGGCCGCATCGAACCCAGCCCGCGCGGCCTGCCCGAACCGGGGCAGTCGGTTCGCAAAGGTGAAGTGCTGGCCTACGTCGTTCCGACGGCCAACCCGATCGAACGTTCGAATCAGGCGGCTCAGCTGGCCGAGTTGCGCGCGGCCAAATCGCTCGCCGACAAGCGTGCGGCGCGGCTGCGGGAATTGTCGGATACGGTGCCGCGCAAGGATATCGAGGCGGCCGAAAACGAAGCCGCGAGCCTGGCCGAACGCATCGCCGCGGTGGGCAGCGGCCTGTCGACCCGCGAAACGCTGGTCGCGCCGGTCGCGGGCGTGATCGCCTCCGCCAACGTGGTGGCGGGACAGGTGGTGGACGCGCGCGAACTCGTATTCGAGATCGTCGACCCGAGCCGGCTGCGCATCGAGGCGCTGACCTTCGAGCCGGCACTCGCCGCTGACATCGGCAGCGCAACCCTGCCGATCGGTGAACAGCGCATGACGCTCGCCTTCGTCGGTGCGGCGCGCAGCCTGCGCGAGCAGGCGCTGCCGCTGGCTTTTCGCGCGCGCGGCGCGGCACTGCACAGCCTGGCCGTCGGCCAGCCGGTGCGCGTGTTCGTGCAGACCCGAAGCAAAGTGCGCGGCATCGCCGTGCCTGCGGCCACGCTGATGAAGAATCCGGCCAACCAGACCATCGTCTGGGTGAAGACGGCGCCGGAGCGTTTCGAGCCGCGTACGGTCACGACTGAGCCGCTGGACGGCCTGCGCGTCGCCGTCATCGCCGGCCTGAAGGCTGGCGATCGGGTCGCCACGCAAGGGGCCACCTTGATCAACCAGGTGCGCTGACATGTTCAAGTGGCTACTCGAGAACAGCCTGTCGAACCGCCTGCTGGTGATCATCGCCGCCCTGGTGCTGATGGGCTATGGCGCATTTACGCTGTCGCGCACGCCGGTCGACGTGTTCCCCGATCTCAACAAACCGACGGTGACGATCATGACCGAGGCCGGCGGCATGGCCGCCGAGGAGGTGGAGCAGCTCATCACCTTTCCGCTGGAGACCGCGATGAACGGGCTGCCCGGCGTGGAGTCGGTACGCTCCACGTCGTCGGCAGGGCTTTCCTTTCTCTACGTCACCTTCGATTGGCGCACTGACATCTTCCGCGCCCGCCAACTCGTGTCGGAACGCCTGGCCTCGATGGAAGAAGGCATCGCCGCAGGGGTGGTGCCGCGCATGGGCCCGATCAGCTCGATCATGGGCGAGATCATGCAGATCGCCATCGCCGTCGATCCGCAGAAGATCTCGGCCATGGCGGTGCGCGAGTATGCAGACTGGGTGCTGCGCCCACGGCTGCTGTCGGTGCCCGGCGTGGCGCAAGTGATCCCGATCGGCGGCGAAGTGCGCCAGTTCCAGGTACAACCGAACACTGCCCGCATGGCTGAACTGGGCATCACGCACGATCAGCTCGAAGCCGCGCTCAAGGGCTACTCGTCGAATACGTCGGGCGGCTTCCTGGAGCTCAACGGCCGCGAGTACCTGATCCGCAACCTGGGGCGCACGTCGCGACTCGACGACTTGAAGAACCTGGCGCTCACTGCGCGCAACGGCCAGCCGATTCTGTTGCGGCAGATCGCCGAGGTCACCTTCGCCGCGGCGCTCAAGCGCGGCGACGCCGGCTTCGAAGGCAAACCGGCGGTGATCCTGGGCATCCAGAAGCAGCCCGCCGCTGACACGATCGCGCTGACCCGGTCCATCGAAGAGGCGTTGGCGGGCCTGCAGGCATCGCTGCCCGCCGGCATGGAAGCACCGCGCGTGACCTTCCGACAGGCCAGTTTCATCGAGGCCTCGATCACCACGCTGCAGGGCAAGCTGATCGGCGCTTCGATCTTCGTGGCGGTGATCCTGTTTTTCTTTCTCGGCACCTTGCGCCCGACCATCATCGCGCTGACCGCGATCCCGGTCTCGATCTTCATCACCGCGCTGGTGTTCCGTTACTTCGGCCTGTCGATCAATACGATGACGCTCGGTGGCCTGGCCATTGCAATCGGCGGCCTGGTGGACGACGCGGTGGTCGGCGTCGAGAACGTATTGCGGCGGCTGAAGGAAGATCGCGCCAGGCACCCGAGCCACCGCTTGCATCCGATCGAGCTGGTGGCCCGCGCGACGATGGAAGTGCGCTCGGCCATTCTGTACGCCACTTGCATCATCGTCCTCGTCTTCATTCCGCTGTTTGCGCTGCCCGGGTTGGAGGGCCGCTTGTTCGTGCCGCTGGGCATCGCCTTCATCGTGTCGACATTGGCTTCGCTGGTCGTTTCGGTGACGGTGACGCCGGTGCTGAGCTTCTACCTGCTTCCGCGCATGAAGCGTCTCGACCACGGCGACACCCGAATGCTCACCTGGCTGAAGGCTCGCTACCACGGCAGCCTGCAAGCGGTGTTGAACCATCCGCGGGCCGCGTTGGCAGCAGCCGGCTTGGCGGTGTCGATCGCCGCGGCGGCAGTGCCGTTCTTTCCGACCACCTTTCTGCCGCCCTTCAACGAAGGCACGCTGCTGATCGGCCTGCGGCTGAATCCCGGCGTGACCTTGAGCGAATCGTCCGCCGTTGCCCGGCAGGCCGAGCTGCTGATCAGCCAGGTGCCCGAAGTGACGCGGGTGGGTCGGCGCAGCGGCCGGGCCGAGCTCGACGAGCATGCCGAAGGCGTACACGTGAGCGAACTCGACGTGGGCCTGAAGCCCACCGCCGAACTGACTCGCAGCATGGATGCGATCAGGAGCGACATCCGCGCACGCCTGGTCAACCTGCCCGCAGCGCTGGAGATCGGCCAGCCGATCTCGCACCGCATCGACCATATGCTCTCGGGCGTGCGTTCGCAGATCGCGATCAAGATCTTCGGCGAGGATCTGGATGCCCTGCGCGGCCAGGCTGAAGCCCTGCGCATGAAGCTGGCCGGCATTGCCGGCATCGCCGACCTGCAGATCGAGAAGCAGGTGCTGGCACCGCAGATCAAGGTGCGGCTGGACTACGTCGCCGCGGCGCAATACGGCGTGCCGACCTCGCAGGTACTGACGACGCTTCAAAACCTGGTCGAAGGCGAGAAGATCGGCCAGATCGTCGAGGGCGGGCGCCGCTTCGCATTGGTGATGCGGCTGCCCGAGTCGGCACGCTCCGTCGATGGATTGCGGCAGATCCTGATCGAGACGCCAAGCGGCCGCGTCCCCTTATCGAAGATCGCAAGCATCGAGGATGGCGACGGCCCGAATCAGATCAGCCGCGACGACGGCAGACGACGCATCGTGCTGTCGGCCAATGCCTCCGGCCGCGCGCTATCGGAGATCGTTGCCGACATCCGCCGTGTGGTCGCTGAGAGCAGGCTCCCGGAAGGCTATTTCATCACCCTCGGCGGCCAGTTCCAGGCGCAGGAAGAAGCATCGCGGCTGGTCGGTCTGCTCTCGATGGTTTCGCTGGCGCTGATGTTCGTGGTGCTCTACAGCCGCTACAAATCGACCGTGCTGTCGGCGCTGATCATGGCGAACATTCCGCTGGCCCTGGTCGGCGCGGTGCTCGGCCTGTGGCTGTCGGGCCAGCCGCTGTCGGTGGCGGCGCTGGTCGGGTTCATCACGCTGGCCGGCATCTCGGTGCGCAACGGCATATTGAAGGTGAGCCACTACATCAACCTGATGCGCTTCGAAGGCGAGAACTTCGATCACAAGATGATCCTGCGCGGTTCGCTCGAGCGGCTGAGCCCGGTGCTGATGACCGCCCTGGTCACCGCCTTTGCCCTGGCGCCGCTGCTGTTCGAGGCCGAGCAGCCCGGTACCGAGGTGCTGCATCCGGTGGCGGTGGTGATCTTCTCCGGCCTGATCAGTTCCACCCTGCTCGATACCTTCCTGACACCCGCGATGTTCTGGTTGTTCGGCCGCGCAGACGCCGAGCGGCTTCGCAATGACCAGCGTGCCGAAGCCCTGTGATCCCTTTTCTTCGCTCATTCGAAAGGAAACCAATGAAACCCCTGTTCCTGATCACTGCCCTCGCCCTCAGCCTGGCCGGCGCCGCGCACGCGGCCGGCAGCCATGATCATGCGCATGAACACAAGCCGGTACACGGCGGCGTGGTGGTCGAGGTCAGGGACATCGACTATGAACTGGTGGCCAGCCCCACCGCCATTCAGCTGCACCTGCGCGATCACGGCAAGCCGGCCGACATCTCCAAGGCCAGCGCCAAAGTGACGCTGCTCACCGGCACACACCGACAGGAAGTCGAGCTCAAGCCGGCCGGGAGCAAGCTCGAAGCACTTGGCACCTTCAAGGTCGGCCCAGGCACCAAGGCAGTGGCGGTGGTTCAGATAGCCGGAAAATCGCCGGCCACCGTACGCTTCACCCTCAAGTGAATACACCGTCGCCGTGGCATCGGAATCGACCTCGCTTACTCGGAACCATGCGCCGAAGCCGAGGCCTCGAACTCGGCCGCCGCCATCGCCTCGTCGAGCCACTCGATCCAGTGCCGCACCGGCGTCTCGGTGCCGGCCTGCAGATGCGCCAGGCAGCCGATGTTGGCCGACAGGATCAGTTGCGGGCCGCCAAGCTGCAGATTGCCGAGCTTGCGCTCGCGCAGCGCTTTCGACAGCGCCGGCTGCAATACCGAATAGGTGCCGGCCGAACCGCAGCACAGATGCGCATCGGCCACCGGCAGCACGGTGGCGCCCAGCGCCGCCAGCAATTGCTCGACTTCGCCGCGAATCCGCTGGCCGTGCTGCAGCGTGCACGGCGGATGAAACACCAGGCGCGCTCCGCCCGCCGCCGCGACGCGCGCGCGAATGGCATCGATCGATGAGGCCAGCAGCGCCGGCAGCCATTCGATCGGATCGCGGGTCAGTTCGACGATGCGCGCCGCCTTGGCAGCGTAGTCGGCATCGTGGCGCAGCAGGTGCGCATAATCCTTGACCATCGCGCCGCAGCCCGATGCGTTGACGATGATCGCCTCGACGCCGGCTTCGACCCGTGGCCACCACGCATCGATGTTGGCACGCATCTGCGACAACGCGCCGGCTTCGTCATTCAGATGATGGCGAATCGCGCCGCAGCAGCCCGAGCGCGGCTCGACCAGCGTCTGCACGCCGAGCCGGTCGAGCACACGCGCGGTGGCGGCATCGATGTTGGGCATCATCGCCGGCTGCGTGCAGCCGTTCAGGATCAGCACCTTGCGCGCATGCTCACGTGCCGGCCAAGTGCCGGCCGGGCGCCGCGCCGGCACCTTCTCGCGCAGCGCGGCCGGCAGCAGCGGCGCCAGCGCCTGCCCC
>JAFKGG010000280.1 GCA_017307915.1 Burkholderiales bacterium
ATCTGGCCTTGCAGCTGGCGCGGGCGCTGAAGTCCAATCCGCGTCAGGTGGCCGAGCAGCTGAAGGCGGCGGTGGAAGCGCTCGATCGCGCTGCCGCGGCGGCCGGGCCGGCCAGTGGCGCCGGGGCGAACGAAGCGGGCGTGGTGCCCGGGGTAGCCGAGCCGGCTGCCGTTTATCAGGTCGGGCCGGCCGAGGGCCTGCGCCTGATCGAATCGCTGGAAATCGCTGGCCCCGGCTTCATCAACCTGCGCCTGACCGCGCAGGCCAAGCGCGCCGTGATCGGCCAGGTGCTGCGCGAAGGCGAGCGCTTCGGCCGCGGCCAGCGCGGTGCCGGCCGGCAGGTGATGATCGAATTCGTATCGGCCAATCCGACCGGGCCGCTGCACGTCGGCCATGGCCGGCAGGGTGCGCTCGGCGATGCGCTGGCGGCGCTGCTCGATGCCGACGGCTGGCGCGTGACGCGCGAGTTCTACTACAACGACGCCGGCGCGCAGATCGAGAACCTGGCGCGTTCGGTGCAGGCGCGCGCGCGCGGCCTGACGCCGGATGACCCGTCGTTTCCCGCCGACGGCTATCGCGGCGAATACATCGCCGACATCGCCGCCGACTACCTGGCGCGCAAGACCGTCTCGGCCGAACGCGTGGCGGCCGTCACCGCCGCCGGCGATGCCGACGATCTCGACGCGATCCGCCGTTTCGCCGTGGCCTATCTGCGCCACGAGCAGGACATCGACCTGCGCGCGTTCGGCGTGCGCTTCGACAACTACTATCTGGAATCGTCGCTGTACGAAGAGGGCCGCGTGCAGTCCGTGGTCGATGCGCTGGTCGCCGCCGGCCGCACCTACGAGGAAGGCGGTGCGCTGTGGCTGCGCACCACCGACTACGGCGACGACAAAGACCGCGTGATGCGCAAGTCGGAAGGCGGCTACACGTATTTCGTGCCCGACGTCGCCTATCACGTCACCAAGTGGCAGCGCGGCTTTGCGCGCGCGATCAACGTGCAGGGCTCGGATCACCACGGCACCATCGCGCGCGTGCGCGCCGGGCTGCAGGCGCTGGGCGTGGGCATTCCGGCCGGCTACCCCGACTACGTGCTGCACAAGATGGTCACCGTGATGAAGGGCGGCCAGGAGGTGAAGATCTCCAAGCGCGCCGGCTCCTACGTCACGCTGCGTGACCTGATCACCTGGACCGGCGAGGTCAAGGAAGACTCGGGTGAAGTGCGTGTCGACGAGCGGCGCGGCCGCGACGCGGTGCGCTTCTTTCTGATCTCGCGCAAGGCCGACAGCGAGTTCGTGTTCGACGTCGATCTGGCGCTGGCGCGCACCGACGAGAACCCGGTCTATTACATCCAGTACGCGCACGCGCGCATCTGCTCGGTGCTGGCGCAGTGGGGCGGCGATGCCGAGGCCTTGGCGGCGCGCGCGGCGGTGGCCGGCGACGAATTGCTGGCGCCGCTGGCCGGTACGCGCGAGTTTGCGCTGACGGCGCGGCTGGCGGCTTTTCCCGAGATGCTGACAGCGGCTGTAGACGATCTGGCGCCGCATGCTGTTGCGTTCTATCTCAAAGACTTAGCCTCGGATCTTCACTCTTACTATAATGCGGAGCGGGTGCTCGTCGACGACGAGCCCACCAAAATTGCACGCCTAGTGCTGTTGATCGCGACGCGCCAGGTGCTTCGTAACGGGCTGGCGCTGATCGGCGTCTCGGCCCCTGAGAGGATGTAATGGCAAGCCTGTCGATGCCCGGCCGTCAGCGCGGCGGAACCTTCCTCGGTTTCCTGGTCGGGCTGGTTACCGGGTTGTCGATCGCCGTGGCGGTGGCGATCCTGGTGACGCGCGCGCCGGTGCCGTTCATCAACAAGGCGGCGCGCACGCCCGAGCGGGTGGTCGAGCCCAAGAGCGCGGCCGAAACGCCTGATCCGAACCGATCCTTGCAATCGAAGGCGACGCGCAATGCCGAGGCAGCGGCCAGCGCCTCGTCGGCGGCTGCCCCGGCCAGGGCGCCCGAATCGGCATCCGGGGGCGTGGCCGCGCCGTCGTCGAGCACGGCTGCCGCTTCGACGGCCGCCCCAGCGACAGCCGCCGCGACACCGGCCGCCGCGGCGTCGGCCGGCAGCGCGCCCGCCGGCATCGCTTCCGCCCCCAGCAGCGCAGCCGGCGACGACCGCACCAGCTACCTGCTGCAGGCCGGCGCCTTCCGCTCATCGACCGATGCCGACGGCATGAAAGCCAAGCTGGCGCTGATCGGCTTCGAGGCGCGCGTGCTGATGGCCGAAGTGAATGGACAGACGATGTACCGCGTGCGGGTCGGCCCGTATGCGCAGCTCGACGACATGAACCGCGCGCGGGCGCGGCTGGCCGAGAACGGCATCGAAGCCTCGGTGGTGCGGCAGCGTTAGCGCCGCACGTCGGCGCGCTGCAAGTTCGCCGGCAGGCGTGCGACCGATCGGCCACGGCCTGGCCGGGCCTCACCCTGGCCGGGCCGGATGGTTCCGACGCCGCTGTCATCCGCCGCGGCGCCGGGCCGTTCAACACAGACGACGGCAACAGTGCCGTCCGATCGAGGAAACGCGATGATCGATACACGCAGACGAACGATGATGAGCGCGGCGGTCGGTGCTGCCGCGGCCAGCCTGGCGGCGCCGGTGCTGGCGCAGGGCGGGCCGCGCGAGGGGACCGAGTACCGGCTGGTCAAGCCGGTGCAAAACACCGAAGCCCCGCAGGGCAAGCTCGAAGTGCTCGAGTTCTTCTGGTACGGCTGCCCGCACTGCAACTCGCTGGAGCCGACGCTGGTGCAGTGGGCTCGCGCGCTGCCGCCCGACGTGGTGCTCAAGCGCGTGCACGTGGCGTTCGGCGATCGCCGCCACCAGCAGCTTTTCTACACGCTGGAAGCGATGGGCAAGGCCGAGGAAATGGCCGACAAGATCTTCCGCGCGATCCACGTCGATCGCGACCGGCTCGACACGCCCGACAAGATGGTGGCGCTGCTGTCGCGCTACGGCATCGACGGCAAGCAGTTCAACGACACCTGGGCATCGTTTGCCGTGCGCACCCGCATGCGCCGCGGCACGCAGTTGTCCGAGTCCTACGCCATCGACGGCGTGCCGGCGCTGGCCGTCAACGGCCGCTACGTGACGGCGCCCAGCATGGCCGGCAGCAATATCGCTGCGCTCAAGGTCGTCGACTACCTGCTCGCGCAGGAGCGCCAGCGCGCCAAGTGAAGCCGTGAAGGTCTTCATCACCGGCGCGTCGAGTGGTCTGGGTGAGGCGCTGGCGCGCGAATACGCGCGCCGTGCCCCGGGCGCCACGATCGGGCTGGTGGCACGGCGCGGCAGTGAGCTGGCGCGCGTGGCCGCGCAGCTGCCTGGCGTGCGGGTGCTGAGTTTTGCGCTCGACGTCACGGATCGCCAGGTGCTGGCCGAGGCGGCGCAGGAATTCATGGCGCAAGCCGGCGGCCCGCCCGACGTGGTGATCGCCAATGCCGGCATCAGCGCCGGCACGGTCACCGGCGAGGATGGCGACGCCGCGGTGTTCGCGCGCATCGTCGGCGTCAACGTGATTGCGATGTTCGATACCTTCGCGCCCTTCGTGCCGGCGATGCGCGCGGCGCGCGCCGGCGCGCTGGTCGGCATCGCCAGCGTTGCCGGCATCCGTGGACTGCCCGGTGCCGGCGCCTACAGCGCATCGAAGGCGGCGGCCATCAACTATCTGGAAAGCCTGCGCGTCGAACTGCATGGCAGCGGCGTTGCCGTGGTCACCGTCGCACCCGGTTTCGTGCGCACGCCGATGACCGCGCGCAATCCGTATTCGATGCCGTTTCTGATCGATGCCGACGCGTTTGCGCGACGTGCGGCCGATGCCATCGAGCGGCGCCGTTCGTTCGTCGTCATTCCGTGGCAGATGCGCGTGGTGGCGGCGGTGATGCGTGCGCTGCCCAATGCCGTGTATGACCGGCTGGCGGCGCGCCGTCCGCGCAAGCCGCGCGTTTCGGATAGCGCCCATCCAGGAGCATGAAGATGCCGATGCCTTTCCCATTGCGATCGACATTGCTGGCGGCGGCCGCGCTGGCGCTGGCTGCCTGCTCGGCGCCGCAAGGGCCGCGCAGCGCGCGTGCGCCCGATGCCGGCGTGGCCGGTGCGGGGGGCACCGCCGGTGCGCCGAGCACGCCGGGCCCCACCTCGCGCCGCGGCGGCTACTACATGGACGACGGCCCCGGCGATACGCCGCCGCCGGATCTGGCGGCGATTGCCGACGCGGTGCCGCGCTACGAGCCGCTGCTGCCGCGTACCGCGCGGCCGTATTCGGTGTTCGGCCGTCAATACACGCCGATGGCGCAGCTTGCGCCGTATCGCGAACGCGGCGCGGCTTCCTGGTATGGACGCCGCTACCATGGCCAGCCTACTTCCAGCGGCGAGCGCTACGACATGTATGCGATGACCGCCGCGCATCCGACGCTGCCGATTCCCAGCTATGCGCGCGTCACGCATCTGGGCAGCGGCCGCAGCGTGGTCGTGCGCATCAATGATCGCGGGCCCTTTCTGCAGAACCGCATCATCGATCTATCGTATACGGCGGCCGCCAAGCTCGGCTATGTCGAGGCCGGCAGCGCCGAGGTCGAGGTGGAGCTGTTCACGAACTTTGATCAGCCGTTGCTGGCGGGAGCGGCTGCCGCGAATACGGCGGGTGCGAATGCGGCGGTCGCCGGGGGCGCTCCGGTACGCAGCGCCGCGGCGGCTGGCCGTGCGTCCTCCAATGCGCCGACCGCGATCCCGGTGGTCTACAACCCGGGCGGCTCGGCGGCTTCCGCTGCGGCGACAAGCAAGGTGGCGAGTAGCGCGGGCGCCACGGCAAATGGCGATGCCGCTCGTACCGCTGTGCTGTTGGCCGCGAATGGCCAGGCAGTGCCGTCGTCGGACGCCGTGCAAGGCGCCGGCGGTGCATCGTCGGCGCCGTCGAAGGGCCCCGGTGCCTCTGCTGCTGCGGCAGCGCCTGCTGCGGCCGAAGCACCGGTGCGGCTGACGGTGGAAACGATCTACGCGCCGGGTGAGCCGCCGCGCAGCGAAGCGCGCTCCGAGCCGGAGCGTTACGACCCCGGCGTGGCGCCCGCTGGCGCGGCCGCCGGTGTCGGCTCGCCTGCGCCCTCGGCACCGGCCGCGCCCAGCGCCATGCCGTCCACGGCGGCGCCCGCCGCGGCCATGCCATCTTCCGCCACGGCACCTGTCAAAGCCGCGCCTGCCGCCGTTGCGCCCGCCGCAGCGCCGGCAACGGCCCCGCGAATCGGCGATGCAGCGGGCGCTGTGCGTCCGTCGGCTGCGAGCGCTGCTGCGGCGCGCGGCTATTGGCTGCAGCTCGGCGCGTTTGCCACGCTGGAGAACGCGCAGATCGCACGCGAGCAGTTCGCGCGCCGACTCGATTGGCTGCAGACCGGTTTCGACGTGCGCCAGGATGGCGCGTTGTTCAAGGTGCAGGCGGGGCCCTGGACGAGCCGCGACCAGGCGCAGTCGGCGGCGGGTCGCATCCGCGCGGCCACCGAGCTGCAGCCATTCATGGCAACGCGCTAGGGCCTGTTCACACAACGATCGTCCCCACGCCGAGGCCTGTGCGGGCGCCAGACGAGGCGC
>JAFKGG010000281.1 GCA_017307915.1 Burkholderiales bacterium
CGCCCGTGGCCGAGCCGGCATCGGCCCCAAACAAAAAAGGGGCCCGAAGGCCCCTGAAGCACCCGTGCGCACGGTTGGGCCGGCGCGCGGGTAGCGGGGAACGTCAATCGTCGGCCTGGAACGCCTCTTCGCGTTTCTTCGCAATGGCGGGCAGGAACACGATGATCAGCAGAACGACCGCGATACCCAGCAGCGTAGCCGACAGGGGGCGCGTGATGAACACCGACCAGTCGCCGCGCGAGATGGTCATCGCACGACGCAGGTATTCCTCCAGCAGCTTGCCGAGCACGAAGCCGAGCAGCAGCGGCGCCGGTTCGCAATCGAGCTTGCGGAACGCGTAGCCGAGGATGGCGAACGGGATCGTCATGTAGACGTCGAACACGTTGTTGTTGACCGAGTACGCGCCAACGCAGCAGAACAGCAGAATCGCCGGATACAGCACGCGGTAGGGCACGGTCAGCAGCTTGATCCACATGCCGATCAGCGGCAGGTTCAGGATCACCAGCATCAGGTTGCCGATCCACATCGAGGCGATCAGGCCCCAGAACAGCGTCGGGTTGCTGGTCATGACCTGCGGGCCCGGCTGGATGTTGTGGATCATCATGCCCGCGACCATCAGCGCCATCACGGCGTTGGTCGGGATGCCCAGCGTCAGCATCGGGATGAACGAGGTCTGCGCACCGGCGTTGTTGGCCGCTTCGGGACCCGCCACGCCTTCGATCGCGCCCTTGCCGAAACGCTCGGGGGTCTTCGAGATTTTCTTCTCGATCGCGTAGGACGTGAACGACGACAGCACGGCGCCGCCGCCAGGCAGGATGCCCAGGAACGAACCGAGGATGGTGCCGCGGAAGATCGGGCCGATCGAGCGCTTGAATTCTTCCTTGCTGGGCAGCAGGCCGCTGACGCGCTCGGTGAACACCTGACGGTTATCGCGCTGTTCCAGGTTGGAGATGATCTCGCCGAAACCGAAGATACCCATCGCGCAGGCGGTGAAGTCGATACCGTCCGTCAGCTCGGGAATGTCGAACGAGAAGCGCGCCACGCCCGAGTTCACGTCGGTGCCGATCATGCCCAGCAGCAGGCCCAGCACCACCATCGCCAGCGCCTTGATGATCGAGCCGTGCGCCAGAATGACGGCGGCGATCATGCCCAGCACCATCAGCGAGAAGTACTCGGCGGGGCCGAACTTGAACGCGACTTCGGCCAGCGGCGGCGCGAAACCGGCGATCAGCACGGTGGCCACGGTGCCGGCGAAGAACGAGCCGATCGCCGCGATGGCCAGCGCCGGGCCGGGCCGGCCGTTGCGCGCCATCTGGTAGCCGTCTAGTGTGGTGACCACTGACGAGGTTTCACCGGGCAAGTTGACCAGAATGGCCGCAGTCGAGCCGCCGTACTGCGCACCGTAATAGATGCCGGCCAGCATGATCAGCGCGGTGACCGGGTCGGTCATCTTGTAGGTGATCGGCAGCAGCATCGCGATAGTCGCGAGCGGGCCCAGGCCCGGCAGCACGCCGATCAGCGTGCCCAGCAGCACGCCGATGAAGCAGTAGAAGACATTGTCGAGGCTGAGCGCTGTGGCCAGCCCCATGCCCAGATTGTTGATGATTTCCATGATTGTGCGGGCCTGCGGATCAGTTGGTCAGGAACTTCGGCCAGACCGGGAACTGCAGTTCGAGGCCTTTGACGAATACCAGTTCGGAAGCGATCAGCAGCACCACGATCGAGATCAGCGTTTCTTTCCAGTTGAACTCGTAGCTGGCGGTGGCCGAGATCGCGATCAGCAGCGTGACCGAGATGATCATGCCCAGCGGTTGCAGCCCGGTGGCGAACACCGTCACGGCAAGCAGAACCAGGAAGATCTCGCGCCAGCCGATCTTTTCGACCTTGGTGACGGGGTTGGAGCGTGCTGTCGAGAGCCACATCGTGATGAAGCCCAGGATCGCCATCAGTCCCCCCAGCATGGTGGGGAAGTAGCCAGGGCCCATCTTGGCCGCGGTGCCCAACTGGTATTGCTGCGACAGCACAACGAACAGCAAACCCAGCACCGCGAACATGACCCCGCCCCAGAAGTCTTTCTGGTTGCGTATACGCATCGAATCAGCCTCCGTAAATCTCAGTAGTTCTCTGTATAAGTGTCGTGATACCGCAAAGGCTCGCTATCTTAGTGCTGAGCAAGCGAGCCGGACCATGCGTGAATTCCACAATCCCAAAGCGGGTTCGATCTAGTCTACCCGAGCGCCCGAGGCCTTGACGATACGCTCGTACTTGGTCTGTTCGGCGCGCACGAAACGGCCGAAGGCATCGGGCGGCAGCGGCGTGGCATCGGCGCCCAGCCGTGCCAGGCGCTCGCGCAGATCGGGAGTGGCCAGCACCTTGGCGAACTCGCCATACAGGCGGTCGACGATCGGCTTGGGCGTGCCGGCCGGCGCGAAGATGCCGAACCAGGTGCTGATGTCGAAGCCTTTCAGGCCGCTGTCGGCCACCGTGGGCAGCTCGGGGAAGAAATTGCTGCGCTCGGTGGTGGTCACGGCGAAGCCCTTGAGCTTGCCGGCACGGATCTGCGGCGCGGCCGAGGCCAGATTGTCGAACATCAGGTCGGTCTGGCCGGACAGCAGGCCCAGCTGCGCCGGCGCCGCGCCCGCATACGGGATGTGGACCATGCTGACGCCGGCCTGCGCCTTGAACAGCTCGCCCGCCAGATGGCCGGCGCTGCCGTTGCCGCCTGACGCGTAATTCAGTTTGCCGGGATTGGCGCGCGCATAGCGGATCAGGTCGGCGACGCTGCGGATGCCCAGCCGGTCGGCGGTGTCGGGATTGAGCACCAGCACGTTGGGCACCGTGGCGACCCGCGTGACCGGCGCGAAATCGCGATTCGCGTCGTAAGGCATCTTGGCGAACAGATAAGGATTGATGGCGTGCGTGGCCACCGCGCCCATCACGATGGAGTAGCCGTCGGGCGCGGATTTGGCGACGAGATCGGCGCCGATGTTGCCGCCGGCGCCGGTGCGGTTCTCGACCACCACCGGCTGGCCCAGCGGCTCGCGCAGCTTTTCAGCCAGGGCGCGCGCGACCTGGTCGAGCGGTCCGCCGGGCGGATACGGAACGACGAAACGGATTGGTTTGGTCGGCCATTCTTGCGCTGCAGCAACGCCGGGTAGCGCAGCGGCTACGCTGCCCACCAGCAGCAGGCCGAGGCCTTGCATGCTGCGTCGCCGCAAGGGCAATGACAGGCGCGAAAGACGGGGCATCGCGGTCTCCTCGAATCACGGATGGTTCGGGGCGGGATCATACTCGCTCCCGTCGGCGCGATGCGACGGCGCACTGCGTGCTGCGCGCGCGGCGCCTCGTATGTCGATCTGGCGGGTTGCCGCCGTTGCCGCGTCAGCGCGCCGACGTCGAGCGGCTCACCAGATGCGCCAGCTCGACGGCGCTGCGCACCTGCATCTTGGCGAACAGGCTGGCGCGGTGCACTTCCACCGTGCGCATGCTGATGCCCAGCTCGTGCGCGATCAGCTTGTTCAGCTTGCCGGCCAGCACCAGCGCCATCACGTCGCGTTCGCGTGCGCTCAGACGCGCCAGCCGTGCGTCGACGTCGGCGGCGCCGAGCGCCTGATGCAGCCGCTGGTGCGACAGTTCGAGCGCTTCGAGCAGCCGGTCGGCCAGCCGGTTGTCGTTGAACGGCTTCTCGAAGAAATCCAGCGCGCCTTTCTTCAGCGCTTCCACGGCCATTTCGATGTCGCCGTGGCCGCTCAGGAAGATGACCGGCGCCAGATGTGCCGGGTCGCGCGCGCACAGCCGGTCGAACAGCTCGATGCCCGACATGCGTTTCATGCGCACGTCGAGCACGATGCAGGCAGCCGCCTGCGGCCACGGTTGGCGCGCGTTGAGATGCGACCAGAAGGCTTCGGCGCTGTCGAAATGTTCGCTGCGCATGCCGCGCGAGCCGAGCAGGAACTGCAGCGCGTCGGCCAGCGCCGCGTCGTCTTCGATGATGAAGACGGTCGCGTCGGCGGGCAGGGCAGGGCGGGAACGGGTCATGTTGCGGTGCTGGTGTGCGCGGCGGCTTGCGGTGCCGACGCGTCGACGTCGGGGGGAGGGGCGTCCGGCACGTCGGCGTAGGCCGTCTCGGCGTGCAGCGGCAGCATGCACGAGAAAATCGAGCCGCCGTCGGCGCGGCGCTCGAAGTTCAAGTGGCCGCCATGCGATTCGACCACCGAGCGGCACAGGCTCAGGCCGATGCCCAGCCCGTCGGCCTTGGTGGTGACGAAGGCATTGAACAACTGCGCCTCGAGCTGCGCATCGATGCCGCGGCCGCGGTCTTTCACCGACAGCCGCACCCAGGGCAGGCTATCGGCGTTGCAGACGCGGGTTTCGATCTCGATCAGTCGGGAGGCGCGCGGCGTTTCTTCCATCGACTCGGCGGCGTTGCGGGTCAGGTTCAGCACCACCTGCTCGAGCATCGTGCGATCGCCGAGCACCATCGCCGGCTCGGTGAAGCGCAGCGCCACGCGCGCGCCCCACTTGCGCGCCTGCAACTGGATCAGCGGTTCGACGCCGCGTACCACGTCGCTGATCATGGTAGGTTGCCGTTCGATGCGGCGCCGGCGCACGAAGTCCTGCACGCTGCGGATGACCTGCCCGGCGCGTTCCGATTGCGAACGGATGCGGGCCAGCGCGGCGCGGATCGCCGGCATGCCGCCGACCGGAGCGCGCGAGCGGCGCCCAGCGCCGCCGCCGATGCCGCCAGGATGGCTGCCGATCGCGTCGCTGCCGGCCTCGCCGCCGCTGCGCGGCGGCGGCAGCAGGTTCTCGCAGGCCGTGGCATAGCTGGTGATCGCCGCCAGCGGCTGGTTCAGTTCGTGCGACAGCGCCGAGGCCACTTCGCCCAGCATCGCCATGCGCGCGTGCGCCTGCAGCTTTTCCTGCTGGCGGCGGTTCAACTCTTCGATGCGGCGCACTTCGCTGATGTCCAGGATCGAGCCCATCCAGCCGGCCTGCTCGCCGTGCTCGTCGATCAGCGGCGCCTCGAACACCAGCGCCGGAAAGCGCTCGCCGTTCTTGCGCATGAATTCGGTTTCGTAACCGTGGCGATTGGCGCCGCCGGTCAGCACCTGCGCGTTGCGCCGTTCATGCGCTTCGCGGTTTTCCGGCACCCAGTACGGCATCGGCGGCGGCTGGCCGATCAGCTCTTCGGCGGTGAAACCGGTCATCTGGCAGAAGGCCGGATTGACGTAGGTGATGCAGCCTTCGAAGTCGCGCGCCCGCAGCCCGGTGATCAGCGAGTCTTCCATCGCCTTGCGAAATGCGTGCTGGTCGCGCAGCTCGCGTTCGGCCTTCAGCCGCAGCTTGGTGTCGCGCCACAGCAGAAAGCCGCTGGCCAGCAGCGCCATCGTCACGGCCGCCAGCAGCGCCGCCAGTACGTTGGGCACCAGTTTGGGCTGCTGTTGCAGGCTGTTGACGCGCAACAGCAGCGTCACGCCGGGCAGTTCCAGCGGCGCGCTGGCGGTGTAGACACCGGCACCCTTCAGGCCGCTGGAACTGCGCGCCACGAAGGTGCCGTCGACTTCGCTCAAATAGACCTGGTGCACGCGCTGGAAGTCGACCGGCAGCAGCCGGT
>JAFKGG010000384.1 GCA_017307915.1 Burkholderiales bacterium
GCATAGGCGACCCGAGCCGCGACGCCTCGCGCGGCCCGGCCGCGGCCTGCGCGCGCGGCTCAATCTCGAATCAGACTTCTCATCGGCCGGAAATTCACTGTCCTGTCACAGACGCGAGCCCATCATGCAACGCTGCAATCGGCAGACGACTTCAAGGACATTGCATGAAACCGGTTTTTTTCAAACATGCCGCGCACATCGGCATGGCTTGCGCCGCCGCACTGATGGCCGGCACCGCCCAGGCCGATCTGATCACTTTCGAGAGCCTGGCTCCGGGCGCGCAGCAGGCAATCGCCAACGGCTATCACGGCTTCACCTGGAACCCCAGGGCGAGCCAGAACATCTTTGACCGCTATGCGACGCGGCCCGCCACCGTCAACAAGCCCTTCGGCACCGAGAACAGCGGCTTTCACAACGGCGTCGTATCAGGAGACACGGTTGCGTATTCGTCGGCCGGCTTCTTCGAATTCACCCGCGCAGAGGCGTTCACGCTGAACAGCCTGTTCGTGACCTCGGCCTATTGGGACGACCGCACATTGCGCATCACCGGCAGCGGCGACGGCGTGTCCTATCTGCAGGATGTGGTGATCGGCGTCAGCGCGCCGACGCAACTGCTGCTCGACTGGACCGGCGTCACCGCGGTGCAGTTGACCTGGCTCAGCCCCAACGACGGCACGCGGGCCTTCGTGGACCCTGCATTGCCGAATGCATTTGCAGGTAACCAGATCGTGATCGACGACATCCGCTACAACGAGTCTGTCGCCGCGGTGCCGCTGCCCTCTGTCATGTGGCTCATGGCACCGGGCCTGCTCGGCCTGGGCGCGGCCGCGCGCCGCCGGCCCAAGGCGGTCTGATCCTTCGATAAGCCGCGCAGCCCGGCGGTGGACGCACCGCCTGGTTTCGCGGCATCCGAAACCCTTCGCATAGGTGAACGCCACGGCCTTGCCTACGCCGCGGCCGCTTGCATCATCGCGGGTGCAGCAACGCAGCGAAGCGCTCGGTCGCCTGCGACCAGGTGCGCGACATCGCGTGGCGCCGCGCATGATCACGGTCGATGGCCAGCGCCGCCATGCAGGCCTCGCGCAGATCATCTCGCAACACGCCGGCGCCTGAATCGCCAACGACGTCGAGCGGCCCCGCCACCGGATAGGCCGCCACCGGCAAGCCGCAGCCCATCGCCTCGAGCAGCACCAGACCGAAGGTATCGGTCAGGCTGGGAAAGACGAATACGTCGGCGGCACGGTAGAAGGCCGGCAGCTCCGCATGGGCACGCGCGCCGAGGAAAATGGCATCAGGAAAGCGCCGCTGCAGCAGCGCGCGACGCGGCCCATCGCCGATGATCACCTTGCTGCCGGGCAGCGGCAGGCGCAAGAATGCGTCCAGATTCTTCTCGATCGCCACCCGGCCGACCGACAGAAATATCGGCCGCGGCAAACCATCGAACACATTGGAAGGCGCCGGGCTGAACAGCTCGGTATCGACGCCGCGCCCCCACAGCTCGGTGCGCTCGAAGCCATGGCGCTGCAGCTCCATCTGCACGGCCCGCGTGGGCACCATCACGCAACTCGACGGTTGATGGAAGCGGCGCAGAACGCGATAGCCGATCGCCAGCGGAACGCCGGTACGAGCACGCAGATACTCGGCAAAGCGCGTGTGATAGGCCGTGGTGAACGGCAGCCGCGCATCGAGTGCGTGGCGCCGCGCCGCCCAGCCCAGCGGCCCTTCGGTGGCGATGTGCAAGGCATCCGGCCGCGCGGCATCGAGCCGGCGTGCCAGCTCGCGGCCGGGCATCAGCGCCAGCCGGATCTCCGGATAGGTCGGGCACGGTACGCTGCGATAAGCGTCGGGCGAGAAAATGGTCGGTTCGATGCCGATCGAGCGCAGCTCGGCGCAGGTGCGCTGCAAGGTGTGCACCACGCCATTGACTTGCGGCGCCCAGGCATCGGTAACGATCGCGACGGTTTTCATGGAGAAGCGTTGACCTGCCCGACGCGCTCGTGCTCATGCTCATCGCGCTGCGCATCGTGTCGCGTCAGCCGATCCCAGAACACCAGCCTGAGCTCGCCCTGCTGCGTTTCGACCAGCGCCGACAGGCTTTCGACCCAATCGCCGTCGTTGCAATAGAGCACGCCGTCGATGTCACGGATCTCGGCCTTGTGAATGTGACCGCAGACCACACCATCGAGGCCGCGGCGGCGCGCCTCAGTGGCCAGCGCCCGTTCGTAGTCGCCGATGAAGGCCACCGCGTTCTTGACCCGATGCTTCAGGTACTGCGACAGCGACCAGTAGCCCAGCCCCAATCGGCTACGCAGACGATTGAACCAATGATTCAGGCGCAGCGCGAAGGTGTACAGACTGTCGCCGACGAACGCCAACCAGCGCGCACGCTGGATCACCGCATCGAAGCGATCGCCGTGGGTGACCAGCAGCCGGCGCCCGTCGGCAAGCCGATGGATGGTTTCGTCATGCACCGCGATGTCGCCGAAAGCCAATCCGATGAACTGCCGGGCAAACTCATCGTGATTGCCGGGTATAAAGATCACGCGAGTGCCCTTGCGCGCCTTGCGCAACAGCTTCTGCACTACGTCGTTATGCAACCGGTTCCAATACCAGCCCTTGCGCAGTTGCCAGCCGTCGACGATGTCGCCGACCAGATACAGAACGTCGCTTTCGTTGCAGCGAAGGAAGTCGAGTAGATATTCAGCCTTGCAGCCGGGCGTGCCCAGATGCAGGTCGGAAATCCAGATGGCGCGATGGCGAACGGGTGCATTCAGGCTCGCCGGCACGCCCCCGGGATCGAAGTGGCTGTCATCTCGTCGCATTCTGGGACTTCGATGCTGCCGAAGCTCGATGACAACAGCTTGATCGTTGGATGAAGAAACGATGAAATCGCGGCCGAACCGCGCAGCGGACGATCGACGCGCAGCCGCAGCTCGTCGCAGAGTCGAGTGCCTGCACCGCCTCCGGCCAGGGCGGCGCCGGCTCGTCGCCGTCGGACAGTGCAGTAAGATCCCCCCATGATCCAAGACGACCGAACCCAACGGGGTCTGAAATCCGACCCCGAGCACCCTTGGCGGCACCACAATCTCGGCCGCCTGTTGCTGGCCAGCGTGCTGAACTGGCAGGACATCCTGGTTTCCGGCTTGCAGCACATGGGATTCAAGCGCTTTCGCGCCAGCCACATGAGCCTGCTGCGCCACATCGACCTGGGCGGCACCCGCATCAGCGAGATCGCCAAGCGGGCGCGCCTGACCAAGCAGACGGTGGGTGAGGCGCTCGCGGCCTGCGAAGCCGAGAAGCTGATCAAGACCGTCGCCGACCCGAACGACGGCCGCGCCAAGATCGTCACCTTCACCAAGCTGGGTGAGGCCGTGATCATGGCCGAACAGGAAGTGATGGAACGCATCGATGCCGAGCTCGAACAGGTGCTCGGCGACAAGGGCCTGGTGCGACTGCGCCGGGCTTTGGCCACGCTGGGTGAATGGCCGGGACCGTTCGCCGATGAGGATGAGCGTGAAGGCACGGCTGCCGGCCGGCAAACGGCGGCTCGCGCGCCTGCGTCAGTGCCCGCGCCAGACGCGGCGATGCAAGCCGACGGTCACGCGCGACGCGGCGCCGCGCCGCGCAAGCGCAGCACCGCCATCACGCAAACTCCTGCTGCAAAACGCGCGCCGCCTCGCAAAGCTCGCGCGGCCCCACGATAAGGCCATCTTTCACGATCGGCTCGCCATCGAGCCACAGCGACTGGCGCAACAGCACGCCGTCGGGGTGATTCTCGCCGCCGCCCGGTTCCCACCATGGCACGCCGAGCCCGATTGCATTGGTGCCCAGCGTGCGAATGTCTTCGATGAACGAGCGGCCGCGAAACCACGCCGCCGGGTGAAAACCGCAGGTCAGGTGGATCACGCGGCCGTAACTGCCGCGGCCGGCGCGGCGCAATGCACGCTCGGTGAGCAGCGCGTGCTCGCGCGCATGATGCACCTTGCGGATCTCGCCATCGACCAGCAGCCGGATCGGCTCGCGCAACAGCGCATAGTGCTCGTGAAAGATGGCGTCGAGCACGATCGTGCCACGCACGCTGTCCGGCTCGGGATAGAAGATGCACGAACCGGGCACCGTCGACATGCCCGGCGTATCGGCATGGCGCTTCTTGGCGGCAGCCGGCTTGCCGAGCGTAAAGCTGAACTCGGTGCCGTTGGCCGCACGCACCGTGCACGAAGCGCCGCTGCGGCTGGCCATCCATTCGTCGAAGCGGGACTGAACCTCGAACAGTTGATCGAGCCCGATCGCGCCATACAGGCGCGCCAGCGTGCCGGCATCGGCATCGCCCAGCAGCAGGTAGCGCACGCGGCCTGCCTGCATCGCCCGGTCATGCACCGCCGACCCGGCGATGTAGGGAAAGCTCATGTCGAACCAGGCGTCGGCGCTCGCCGCCGCGCTGCCCAGCGCGTCGGGAATGAACGGATCGGCCAGCGTTCCCTGGTAAGGCAACTGCGGCATCGTCAGCAGCAACGGCTTGGCCGAACAGGCTGCGGCGGCGGCCAGCACGGCCTGTACCGCGCAGTGATCGCTGCGCGTATCGGCCGTCACCAGTACCGTCTCGCCGGGTTTGACGCAGAACTGATCCTGCACCACTACCTGTGCAGCCTTGGCAGCATCCAATGCCTGTCGATTTGCGCTCATCATCGCGTTGCCCCTTCAAGACGACAGGAAGCGCCGCACCAGCGCGTCATAGCGCTGCGGGTGTTCCATCATCGGCAGATGCGCGCAACGCTCGAACGCGACCAGCTCGGCGTCGGGCATGCGCGCCACCGCGGCCTGCGCACTCTCGTAGATACCGCCCTTGTCGTCGCGGCCCCAGACCACCAGCGTCGGCACGTCGATTTCCTCGAGCCGGTCGAGAATGCGAAACGGCCGAAAACGTTGCGGATCGCGCATGGCTGCGACGGTTTCCTCCCAACAGGCTATTGCCCAGGGCTGCGCATAGCACAGCGGCAGCGTCGCCAGAAGCTCACACGGAATGCAGCCGGCATCGAGCACCGTGCCGGCGGCCATGCGGTCACGCCACATTTGCGATGAGGATTGCGCCAGCGCCGGTCGATAGCTGGCGTGGATGCGTTCCATGAACGCGCTGAGCTGCTCCTCGGTATTGAACGCCGAACCGCTGCCGTTGATGATCAAACGGCGGATCGTGCGGCGCTTGTTCAGCACCACGTGCGAAGCAACCAGCGCGCCGTAGGAACTGGCCGACAGCGATACGTCGTCGAGTTCCAGTGCCTCGATGAGATCTTCCAGGTGTTCGATCTTGGCTTCGATATCCGCCGGCTGACCGTCGCGCGGGCGGGTGAAGCCGTGCCCGAGCAGATCGACGCCCACCACGTGGAAGTCGGCGGCCAGCTCATCGATGTTGTGAGCCCAGATGTCTGAAGTCAGACTCAGGCCGTGCACCAGCAGCAGCGCAGGTGCAGCCGGATCGCCAGCCATCTGACAGCGTGTGGCGACGCCTTTGACGTCGACGAAGCGGGTGAGCGCATGGCTGGGCAAATGTCACCTCGATTCAGAGGACATGCGGTCGAGATAACCGTTGAGCACGTGATGCACGCCGGATTCGAGATCGGCCATGCGCCCGGGCGTGAAGCGGCGCGAAGCCAGCCCGTTCTGCGTGGAACGCAGCATCTCGCTGTCTTCCTTGACCACCTGCTTCTGGAACTCGCGATAGGCTTCGACCCGCTGAGCAAAATCGGGTTCATCGCGATACACCTCGGGCACCAGCGTGTAGACGATGATGCGGCACCTGTCGACGCCCAGCGGCCAGGTCACGTAAGGGTGAACGGTGTCGACGCGGGCGAAGAAGGTGAAGTTCGGCGCCAACAGGCCGGCGGTGGAGAAATCCTCAGGCCGGTCCTGCAGCCACGGCGCCTTGCCGAACACCGGTTTGCGCGAAAACGTCGACGGCCCCGAGTTGTATTCGGCCACGTAGCCGCCGCGCGGGCGCGGCACGAACTTGAAAGCATCTTTGGTGAAGGTTCGGCCGTTGGTCGTAGTGTGCACCACGTTGACGTGATACAGGTCGATCAGGTTTTCCACCACCAGCTTCCAGTTGCAATCAACCTCCGACACGGTCTTCACCGCGAGTCGGCAGTTTTCCTGCTGCAGATAGTCGAAATCCTGCTCGAACGGCGCGACGTATTCTTCGAACGGCGGCGCATCGTCGCTGAAGTTGATGAACAGCCAGCGCTTCCAGCGCGCCAACCGGATCGGCGGCAGACGCTTCTGCGAAGCGACGAACCCTTCGGCACCTTTCATGTTCGGCGCGCCGATCAGCCGGCCTTGCAAGTCGTAGCTCCAGCCATGGAACGGACAGGTCAGTGCAGGCTTGTTGCCGGTGCCGACGGCGATTTCCACGCCGCGGTGCAGGCATATGTTGGAGAACGCGTTGATCTCACCCTTGCGATCACGCACGATCAGCACCGGCTCATCGAGCACACGCAAAGCTATGTAATCACCAGGGTTTTCAATCTCTTCTTCGCGGCCAACGCACAGCCACTCGCGCATGAAGATCCGTTCTTTCTCCTGCTCATACACGTCGCGCGACGTATAGATGAAACCCGGCGCGTGGCTCGCCCGCGAGAGGGGAGCACGGCTCTGTTCGAACGCCGACATGTCGGGCCGCAGGCTGCTGGAAGTTTCGATCGTTGACATGATTGACCATAGCTTTTAATCAATTAGTCCGGTAACCTTACTATATCGATCCTGGAAGCGCAATCACCGGGTCGGTCGTCACGACATCGTTCGAATAACGAGAGGAGACTCAAATGAGCAGGAGCTTCATCGCCTGTGCGCTCGCCATCATCGGCATGGCTGCACTAGCAGCGCCCGGCACCGCCGGTGCATCGGATTACCCCAACAAGCCCATTCGCATCGTGGTCAGCTACCCGCCCGGCGGCGGCATGGATGTCATGGCTCGACAGATCGCCGCGCCGCTGTCAGAGCACCTGAAGACCCCCGTCATCGTCGACAACCGCCCCGGCGCCAGCGGCATGATCGGCGCCGAGCACGTGGCCCGGCAGGCACCCGACGGCTACACGCTGATCCTGGCGCCGGCCGATACCCATTCGATCAATCCGCACGTCTATTCGAGCATCCGCTATGACGCGAAGAAAGACTTCGCCGCGGTGGCGCTGCTGGGCAACCTGCCGATGACGCTGGTCATCAATCCGCAACTGCCGGCCAAGAACGTCGATGAGTTCGTCAAGCTCGTGCGCGAGAAACCCGGCAAGTACAGCTTTGCATCGTGGGGCGTGGGCAGCAGCAGCCACGTGGCGATGGAAACGCTGATGTTCGAACAGAAGCTCGACATGCTGCACGTGCCGTTCACCGGCGCAGCGCCCGCCATCACGGCCGTCATGGCCGGGCAGGTCGACGCAATGATGGTGACGCTGCCCACTTCCGAGCCGCAGCATCAGAGCGGCAAGGTGCGCATCCTGGGCGTCACGCCGATCCAGCGGCAGAACCCGGCCGGCTTCCCGCTGAACGGCCTGCCGCCGCAGGTCGCGGCGTGGATCGGCATCCTCGCGCCGGCGCAGACGCCGCCCAACATCGTCGCCCGGCTGAACCAGGGAATCAAGGCAGTGATGAACGATCCGCGGGTGCGCAGCTCCCTGATCAAGAGCGGCCGAACCCGAAGCCACTCTGCGCAGCCCGCAGGAGTTCACCAGGTTCTTCGATGCCGCCTATGACTCATGGGGCAAGACGGTGCGGCAGGCAAAGATCTCGCTGGAGATGAAACAGTAGAAAACGAAGGCAACCGACGCCGATCGCGGCGCGGCGCCGTCCGGCAGGCGCGCGCGCAGCGCGATACCCCGGTCGCATCCGGCGCACGGCGCCCCCTTGCTGGCATACTGCTCGCCGTCATGCTGCCAGCCGCAAGGAGCGCCCTTTCGATGCAACGTACGCCGCTGGTGTTCCTGCCCGGGCTGCTGTGCGATGGACGGCTCTGGCGCGACCAGGCCGAGGCGCTATCGGACGTCGCCGCGCCGTTCATCGCCGACTTGACGCAAGACGATAGCATCGCCGCGATGGCGCGGCGCACGCTGCAGATGGCGCCGGAGCGCTTCGCGCTCGCCGGGCTTTCGATGGGCGGCTATGTTGCCTTCGAGATCATGCGGCAGGCGCCGCAACGCGTCACGCGGCTGGCATTGTTCGACACCAGCGCCAACCCCGATGAGGCCGAACGCATTACCCAGCGCAAGGCCGGCATCGCATCGCTGAAGCTCGGCCGGTTCGCCGGCGTCACGACGCGGTTGCTGCCGCAACTGGTGCACGCCGCGCACGTCGCGGGCCCAATCGGCGCCGAGCTGAAGGCCATGGCAGCGCGCGTCGGCAGCGAAGCGTTCCTGCGCCAGCAGCAGGCGATTCTCGAACGCGCCGATTCGCGCCCGGTGCTGCGACAGATCGACGTTCCCACCCTCGTGGCAGTCGGCGATGGCGACGCGCTCACGCCGGTGGCCGATGCGCTGGCCATCCATTGGGGTATCGCCGGCTCGCGCTTTTATCTGTTCAAAGACTGCGGCCACCTGCCGGCCCTGGAAGCGCCCACCGAGACCAGTCGGGTGCTGCGCCAGTGGCTGAACTTCTGATCGGAGCCCGCGCTTGAACGCCGGTCAGGAATACGCGTAGGGCCCGCCGCGCTGCAACGCCGCCTGATAGGCCGGTCGCGCATGAATGCGCTGCAGCCAGGCAATGCTGTTCGGATGATGCTCGGCGCCGAGCCCCGCGCGCTGGCGTGCCGCTTCCATCGGAAAGCTCATCATGACGTCGGCCGCCGTGAACTGATCTCCCGCAAACCAGGGCCGTTTGCTCAGCTCCGATTCGACGTAGTTCAGATGAACGTCGATCATCGGCTGGAATCGCCGCTGAGCCACGCCGCCCAGCAGCGGCACACGGCCCAGCACCAGCTTGGTGAACAGCGGTGGCATCAGCGAGCCTTCGGCGTAATGCAGGAAATAGCGGTAGCGCAGCGCATCGTCCCGATCAGCGGGAGCGCCGAGACGGCCGCCGGCCTTCTCAACCAGGTACTCGACAATGGCGCCCGTCTCGGCCACCACGCGGCCGTCGTCTTCGACGACCGGCGACTTGCCCAACGGATGAACCTGCCTGAGCGCGGGCGGCGCCAGCATCGTCGCCGGATCACGCTGATAGCGTTTCAGCTCATAGGGAAGTGCCAGCTCTTCGAGCAGCCACAGCACGCGCTGTGACCGGCTGTTTTCCAGATGATGGACCAGGATGGTCATTGCCGTTTCCTCTAGCCGACTGCAACGATTGTGACGTGATTCGGCGACCGACAGTGGCGACGGCCCGACAAACAATGCTGGCGCAGCCGGCTCGTGACGACAATGCCCTCGATGGTGCCAAGGGCATTATCCGTCCGTCATCCCGCTTGCGTTGCATATAGGGATCGGCATCGACGACCGCCTTCACAGGGATCCGAGAGAACAGGACGCGCCCATGACCACCATGCATCCATTCCTGATGTTCCAGGGCGGCCACGCCGAAGAGACGATGAACCTGTATGTGTCGTTGTTCGACGATGGCGAGATCGTGGAGATCACGCGCTGGCGCAAGGATGAGCCAGGCGCTGAAGGCGGCATCAAGCTCGCCTGACGCGCGTCAAAACCCCTCAGCAAGGAGATAACCATGAAGATCGTGACCAGCTTGAGCTTCCAGGGCCAGTGCCGCGAGGCGTTCGAGTTCTATGCCAAGGTCCTGGGCGGCAAGATCACCGCCGCCATTCCCTATGGCGACGCGCCTCCCGGCATGCCGATCACCGATGAGAAGTACAAGGCCTGGCTGATGCACTGCTGGCTCGAGGTCGGTGACCAGGCACTGATGGGTGCCGATATGGACGTCGCATGGGCCCGCAATATCGACAAGCCCAAGAACGGTTTCGACGTCACGCTGCACACTGAAGACAAGGCCCAGGCCCAGCGCTGGTTCGAGCAGCTATCCGAAGGCGGCAAGGCGGGCATGCCGTTCGGCGAGACCTTCTGGTCGCCCGGCTATGGTTCGTTGGTGGACAGATTCGGCGTCCCGTGGATGGTCAACACTATCCCGTCGGCCGGTTGGAAGCCCTCCTCCTGAAAACCGCCAATTGAGCAGCGAAGGCCCGTTGGTAGGCGGGCCGCGCCTCGCCGCGGGCGACATAGGAGGAGAGGTTCGGATATTCGTCCAGGATGCCCGATCGTTTCACTCTGAGCAGCACCGCCACCATCAGCAGGTCGCCCGCGCTGAACGCCCCATCGAGCCAGTCGGCATCGCCAAGGCGAGCGGAAAGTTCGCCCAGCCGTTTGCGGATGCGTTCGTCGACGGCAGACAGGCGCTGCTCGTGCCAGGTCTCGTCGCGTTCAAGGAGCACGGCGATTTCACGATCGACGACCGGTGGCTCCATCGTGTTGAGCGCGGCGAACATCCACATGATCGCGCGCGCCCGGGCATTCGCATCATCAGGCAGGAGGCCCGCATGGCGCTCGGCGATGTGCAACACGATCGCCCCCGACTCGAACAGGACGAGATCGCCTTCTTCATAGGTAGGTATCTGCCCGAAAGGATGAAGCGCGAGATGTGCGGGCTCCTTCATCGCCTCGAATGAAACAAGGCAAACGTCGTAAGGCTGGCCCACTTCTTCGAGCGCCCAGCGAACGCGCATGTCACGCGCCAGTCCACTGCCGCGGTCGGGTGAGCGCTCAAAGGCGGTGATGGTGGGGGTCATCGGGGCGCTCCGGATGGCCGGTTCGGTGGCGGCTACTGCTACTGATTGATCTCGGGTTCTACCAGCGCGGCCAGCTTGCGCAGCGACTCTTGCCAGCCGAGATAACACGCCTCGGGCGGAATGACGTCGGGGATGCCTTGCTGCTCGACGTTCAGTTCCGTTCCGACCGACACAGCTTTCAGCGTCACCGTCACTTTCATCTCGCCGGGCAGGTTGGGATCATCGAAGCGATCCGTATAGACGAGCTTCTCTGACGGAACGAGCTCGAGATAGGTGCCCCCGAAGGAATGGCTGTGGCCGGTCGTGAAGTTGCGGAACGACATGCGGTGCTTGCCGCCCTTTTTGGCATCGAACTCATGGACGGTGCAGGTGAAACCGAACGGCGGCAGCCAACTGGCCACGGCATCCGGTTCGATGAATGCCCGATAGACTTTTTCAGGCTTGGCCGCGATGACGCGATGCAAGTGAACCGTATTCGGCATGACGTTCTCCTGTCGTTTCGGCTTCAAGTGAGCGGCTGTGCCGCTTTCGAGCGCAACGGAAGCTTGAGATAGCGGCAGCGATGATTTTGCCTTGGCCGGGATGAAGGCGCCTCGTATGACCGCCCGTGCGTGCGGGGCAAAAGATCGCCCGTGCCAGCGGGGCGATGGCTCACCGCTGTCGATCGCTGCTTGAATGTCAGCGTCCTGCGCCGACGAAGCATTCTGCGTGAGCCTGCCGCGCCGCTCACTGTTTGCCAGTTGCTTCGCGCAGCACTTCGGTCCGGGAAGCGCTGTGACACGCCCTGACTCACGTTGCATTCGGGCTGAGCTGGCGCCACGGGCCGAGACTTGAATGGGAAGACTTGAGCCTCGGCCAGCTTTTCTGTCGCCACCTAGTGCGACGCGAGGCGGCGCGGCACCGAGATAGCCCGGTACTTGGTGCGGCCGTAACCAACGGCCACACCTCTTCCGGGTGGGATCGCATTTCATCCTGGCGAACCAGGCTAGCTTGAAGTTCCATACAAAATTTTGTATGATCTGTGCATGGCCGACTCAAAGCCGATTGAGTTTCGAGGAAGCTCCCTTGATGACCTTCGTGCCTTCCCCCCTCGCGGCCAAGCGTGAAGCGGGCCATCAGCTCGACCAGGTGCAGAACGGCCGTGATCCGGACGACTGGAAGCCCATGAACACCGTGGGCCAGGGCGTGAAGGAAATTCGGATTCGGGATGCTGCCGGCGCGTTCCGGGTCATCTACGTCGCCAAGTTTGCCGATGCCGTCTACGTGCTTCACTGCTTCCAGAAGAAGACCGAGAAGACTAACAAGACTGATCTGAACATGGCTGCCAGTCGTTACCGCGACTTGTTGAAGGAAGTGGGATCATGAGCACGCAACGATTCGCCAGCGTCTGGGATGCCATCGAGGACACGGCGGCGCAAGCCGAGAACATGAAACTGCGCTCAGCACTGATGATCGCGCTCAAGGATCACATCGCCCGCGAGGGGCTGAGCCAATCGCAAGCAGCCAAGGTACTGGGTGTGACGCAGCCGCGCGTTTCCGATCTTATGCGCGGCAAGATCGATCTGTTCGGATTGGACACGCTCGTCAACATGGCCGCCGCCGCTGGCCTACGCGTCGAGATGCACATACTGGAAGCTGCCTGAGTCGGCGAGCCGATGCCGGTAGCAGGCGACCTTGAATACCTGCAAGGCATTTCGTTGCTTACTGCAAGCTGCCTTCGTACCCGTTTAAATACGTTATTTACTTGTTTTTATTGGCGGAGGCGGTGAGATTCGAACTCACGAACGGTTGCCCGTTGCCGGTTTTCAAGACCGGTGCAATCGACCACTCTGCCACGCCTCCTGACGCATCATCGATACCGAAACGGTCGTTCATCCAGCCGCCTTGATGAACGAAACCCCGGCATCCGCACCTGAACAGCAGCACTGCTGCATCAGGCACCAGGCCCGCCGCACGTGGCAATGCGATCGGCCCGCCCGCATTCTACTCAATCATCACGTGGGCGCCCGCGCCCCCTGCTGTGCACCCCGCGCCGCCGGCATCTTCAAGCCCGCGACCAGGGCATCGAACACGACCCGATAGCGCAGACTCGTCTTCAGATCCTCGTGCATCACTACCCACATCCCCAGCTCGATGGCGAAATCCCTCGCCAGCACCCGCACCAGTTCGGAATAGCGGCGCGCGACCGGCACCTGGCACACGCCGATACCGAAACCTGCGCGCAGCGCCGCCAGTTGCGCCAGATCGCTGTCGGCACGCAATGCGAAGACCGAGCGATCGACGCCGGAAAGATCGGCCAGCGCCGCGCGGATTGCCGGTGTCTCGCGATCGAATCCGACCAGGTCGTGATCGAACAGCTCATCGAATGATTTCGGCGTGCCGCGCCGTTTCAGATAGCCACGATGCGCATGCATACCCAATGCGATCGACGGCAGGCGGCGCGCCACCAGAGCGCCCTGCGCCGGCTGCACCATGCGCACGGCGATGTCGGCCTCACGGCTCAGCAGATCGTCGACCTCGTTGGATAGCACCAGCTCGAATACCAACGCCGGATGGTGCCGGCGCAGATCCGCCAGCAGCGGCGGCAACAGCTCGGCACCAACGATCTCGCTGGCGCTGATTCTGACCGTGCCGCGCACCTCGCCAGCCCGCCCCGAGGCCGTGCGCAGCAAGGCCGCCGAGGTGGCGGCGAGCGTCTGCGCATGCGGTTTCAGATCCAGTGCCAGTTCGGTCGGCGCCAGGCCGCGCTGCGAACGCACGAACAGATCTGCGCCCACCGCCGCCTCCAGTGCATCGACGTGGCGGGCCACGGTCGGCTGCGTCAGGCCAAGCCGGCGCGCCGCGCCCGACAGTGAACGTTCCTGAAGGACGGCCAGAAACGTTCGGTAGAGATCCCAACTCGGCTCAGCGTTCATCTATTTTCGTATATCTGACCTATATTTTTACACAATTTTCTTTACATCAATCAGCGCTCATGCTGACGACTCGAATGCGAAAAGAGAAGAGCCATGACACGAAAAACTACCCTGGTACTGGGTGCCACCGGTGGCCTCGGCGGCGAGATGGCACGCCTGCTGGCCAGCCGCGGCTGGCAGGTGCGTACCCTGCATCGCCGCCCACCGGCACAGCCAGGCAGCGACGGCCTGACCTGGTTGCGCGGCGACGCAATGTCGGCCGACGATGTGGCGCAGGCAGCCGACGGCGCCGCGCTGATCGTGCATGGCGTGAACCCGCCCGGCTATCGGCATTGGGATCGCCTGGCGCTGCCGATGCTGGACAACAGCATCGCAGCCGCCCGCCCCGGCCGCGCCCGCGTACTGCTGCCGGGCAATCTCTACAACTTCGGCCCCGACGCATTCGCGTCGCTCGATGAAGACGCGCCGCAGTACCCTCACACCGCAAAGGGCAAGGTACGCGTCGAGATGGAACGGCGCCTGCAAGGTGCCGCCCAGGCCGGCGACATCGAGGCGCTGATCGTGCGCGCCGGTGACTTCTTCGGCCCATCGGCGCGCAGCAACTGGTTCAGTCAGGTTCTAGTGAAGCCCGATGCAAGACCGAGCAAGCTAACCTACCCTGGCCGCCCAGGCGTCGGCCACCAATGGGCCTTTCTACCCGACGTGGCCGAAACGATGCTGCGGCTGCTCGAACACTCCAATCTTGCTCCGTTCGCCACATTTCACATGCAAGGCCATTGGGATGCCGACGGACAACAGATGGTTGCCGCGATCCGCCGCGCACTCGGCGACCCGGCGCTGCCGGTCAAGCACCTGCCATGGACGGCGATGCGGCTGGCGTCGCCGGTGGTGCCGCTGTTTCGCGAGCTGATCGAAATGAAGTATCTATGGGATCAGCCACTGCGCATGGGCAACGCACGGCTGTTGCGCGCACTAGGCGAAGAGCCTCACACGGCGCTCGATACGGCCGTGCGCAGTACGCTGATCGGGTTGGGTTGCTTGACGCAGCAGGCTCAGCCCGCCGCCCCCACCCGCTGAAACGCCGGCCACGGCCACTGCCCCGAGAACAGTTTGTCGAGCCAGAACACGGTGATCTGCGTCTTCACGTCGGTCAGGCGGCCAGCGCGCAATTCGTCGATCAACCAACCCAGCGTAACCAGCTCGAGCTCGAGAAATTCTTCGTCGTCGAGCTTCTGCTCCGTCTGGGTCAGATCACGGCACAGGTAGACGTCCATCACTTCGTCGGCGAAGCCGATGGCCGGATTCAGCTGCGTGAGAAACGCCCATTCGGCAGCACGGTAGCCGGTTTCTTCGACCAGCTCTCGTTGCGCCGTCTGTAGCGAAGTTTCACCCGGATCGATCTTGCCGGCAGGAATCTCGATGAAAGTCCGCCGCAGCGGATAACGGAACTGCCGCTCGATCAGGATGCGCTGATCGGGAAAGATCGGCACCATCGCCGCGGCGCCCGGGTGCAGTATGAATTCGCGCGTGCTGGTCGAGCCGTCGGGCAGCCGTACGTGATCGCGCTGCACGCGCAGGAAACTGCCTTCATAGACCAGCGCCGAATCGATCGGCGTTTCGCTGAGGTCTTTCATCGCGAATTCGGCTCGGCAGGCAGCAGACGGCAGCGGATCAGGTCGCCAGCGCCTGGCCGATCACGTGGAGACACAGCGCCACCAGCGGCCCCGGCACGATACCCAGCAACAGCACCAGGGCGCCATTGACGGCCATCGTCGCGCGTGCGCCGGCCTGCGGCACCAGCGGCGAATCGTCGGCGACCGGATCGAAGTACATCGCCTTCACCACGCGCAGATAGTAGAACGCGCCGACCAGCGAAAACAGCACCGCCACCACCGCCAGCCAGACCTGGCCGGCATCGATGACGGCCTTCAGCACCATCAGCTTGGCATAGAAACCCACCAGCGGCGGCAGGCCGGCCAGCGACAGCATCATGATCATCATCACCAGCGCCATCCACTGGCTGCGGCGGTTCAGGCCCTTCAGGTCGTCGATCGTCTCGGCCTCGAAGCCTTGGCGCGCCAGCAACTGGATCATGCCGAAGGTGCCCAAGGTGGTCAGCACATAGGTGACGACGTAGAACAGCGCCGAGCCGTAGGCGCTGGTGGCGTTCTCGACCGAGCCGTCCACGATGCCGGCCAGCAAGCCCAGGAACACGAAACCGACCTGCGAGATCGTCGAATAGGCCAGCATGCGCTTGAAGTTGCTCTGCGCAATCGCCACGATGTTGCCGATCGCCAGCGAGGCAACCGCCAATACCATCAGCATCTGCTGCCAGTCGGTAGCCACGCCGCTCAAACCCTCGACCAGCACGCGGAAAGTGATCGCAAAGGCCGCCAGTTTGGGCCCGGCGGCAATCAGCAGCGTGGCGGCGGTGGGCGAACCCTGGTAGACGTCGGGCACCCACATGTGGAACGGCACGGCCCCGAATTTGAACGCCAGCCCAGCGACGATAAACACCACGCCGAACGAGAACACGATGCGGTTGACCTGCCCTTCGGCGAAGCGCGCGGCGATCTGCGACAGATCGAGACTGCCGGCGCCCCCGTAGATCATCGACATACCGTACAGCAGGAAGCCCGAAGCCAACGCGCCCAGCACGAAATACTTCATCGCCGCCTCGCTGGAAGCCGGCGCGTCACGGCGCAGCGCGGCCAGCGCATACAGCGACAGCGACATCAGTTCCAGGCCCAGGTAGACGATCAGCAGGTGATTGGCCGAGATCATCACCATCTGGCCGAGCAGCGAGAACAACGCCAGCGCGTAGAACTCGCCGCGTTCCATGCCGCGGTCGCGCACGTATTGCCCGGCGTAGATCAGCGTGACCGCCAGCGCGATGAACGAGCACAGCTTGAGCAGATGCGCCAGCGAATCGGCCACGTACATGTTCGAGAACGCGTACTGCGTGGGCTGGCCGAACTGCGCGATGATGATCGCCGCCGACGGAATCATCGCCAGCAGCGTGAGCCCGGCGGTGGAGATGCGCTTGGCCTGCGGCACGATGGCATCGATCAGCAGCACCACGCAGGCCGCCACGAGCAGCACGATCTCGGGCAGGGCCGCCAGCAGATTCAAGGATTCGAGTTTCATCGTCGGTTACTTGATCTTCGACACGGCGACGTGCTTGAGCAGCGCGTCGATCGATGCCTCGGTCATGTCGGTCACGGGCTTGGGGAAGATGCCCATGCCCAGCACCAGCAAGGCCATCGCCATCAGCATCCAGAATTCGCGGCGATTGACGTCTTTCATCTTGGCAACGTTTTCATTGGCCACCGCGCCGAAAATCACGCGCTTGTACATCCACAACGAATACGCGGCACCCCAGATCAGCGCCGTAGCGGCGATCAGGCCGATCCAGAAATTGAACTGCACGGCACCCAGGATGACCAGGAACTCGCCGATGAAGCCCGACGTGGCCGGCAGCCCCGCGTTGGCCATCGAGAACAGCATGAACAGCGCGGCGAACTTCGGCATCGTGTTGACCACGCCGCCGTAGTCGGCAATCTTGCGCGAATGCAGCCGGTCGTACATGACGCCGATGCACAGGAACATGGCACCCGACACGAAGCCGTGCGAGATCATCTGCACGATCGCGCCCTGCACGCCGAGCTGATTGAAGATGAAAAAGCCCAGCGTGACGAAGCCCATGTGCGCGATCGACGAATACGCGACCAGCTTCTTCATGTCGGTCTGCACCATCGCCACCAGCCCGATGTAGACGACCGCTACCAGCGACAGCACGATCATCATGCTGGACAGCTCATGGCTGGCATCAGGCGTGATCGGCAGCGAGAAACGCAGGAAACCGTAGGCGCCCAGCTTCAGCATGATCGCCGCCAGCACCACCGAACCGCCGGTGGGCGCTTCGACGTGCGCATCGGGCAGCCAGGTGTGCACCGGCCACATCGGCACCTTCACCGCGAAGGCGAGCAGGAACGCCAGAAAGATCAACACCTGTTCGTTCATCGACAGCGGCAGCACATGCCAGTCGAGGATCGAGAACGAACCCGACTGCATGTAGAGATAGATCAGCGCCACCAGCATCAGCAGCGAGCCCAGCAGCGTATACAGGAAGAACTTGAATGCCGCGTAGACGCGGTTCGGCCCGCCCCAGACGCCGATGATGATGTACATCGGGATCAGCGTGGCCTCGAAGAACACGTAGAACAGCAGCCCGTCGAGTGCCGAGAACACGCCGATCATCAGGCCCGACAGGATCAGGAACGAGGCCATGTACTGCGCGACCTTGTCCTCGATCACCTCCCAGCCGGCGATCACGACGATCACCGTGATGATCGCGGTCAGCAGCACGAACCATACCGACAGGCCGTCTACGCCCAGGTGATAGTTCACCGACAGCGCCTCGATCCACGGCGCCTTCTCGACGAACTGAAGTGCCGCCGAGGCGCGGTCGAAATCGGTGAACAGCGGCACGGTGACGGCCAGACCGAGCAAGGCGCCGATCAGTGCCAGGCCGCGCACCATGGCCGGATGCCGATCGTTGCCGAAAGCGAGCAGCACGACGCCGAACAGGATCGGAATCCAGATCGCGGCGCTGAGGGTCGGGAAAGAGCTCATGGTTTGCGCAGAATCGGTTTCTTGTCAGCCGCGAATGAGCGGCAGGACGACGAACAGCATCAGCAGCGCGACCCCGATGATCATCGTGATCGCGTAGCTGTTCAGGCGGCCGGTCTGGGCCAGGCGCAGCACGCCGGAGAACCAGCCGACGACGCGCGCGCTGCCGTTCACCGCCAGCCCGTCGATCAGCCCCTGGTCGCCGGCCTTCCACAGACCGCGGCCGAGCAGCCGGGCACCGCCGGCGAACACCACCTCGTTGATGCGGTCCATGTAGTACTTGTTTTCCAGCAGGCGATAGATGCCGCCGAACGAACGCTGCACCGCCGCCGGCAGCCGCGGATTGATCATGTAGCAGTAGTAGGCGAACACCACTCCGGCCAGCGCCAGCCAGAACGGTGCCGTGCTGAAGGCATGCACGCCCATCGCCGCCCAGCCATGGAAGTGGTGGGCCAGCTCGGCCATCGCCGGGTGCCGTTCGAGCACCGTGATCACGCTCTTGAAGTAGTCGCCGAACAGCATCGGCCCGACTGCGTACAGGCCCAGCACCACCGAGGGAATCGCCAACAGGATCAGCGGTACGGTGACCACGGCCGGCGACTCGTGCGGTTTCTGGCCGGCGGCCAGGCCGTGATGGTGTTCGTCATGGGCATCGTCATGTGCCGCATGGTCGTCGTCGGCGCCATGGCCATGCGCATCATGCCCATGCCCCGCCCCGCCCCAGCGCTCCTTGCCGTGGAACACCAGGAAATACATGCGGAACGAATAGAAGGCCGTGATGAACACGCCGGCCAGCACCGAGTAATACGCGAAGGTGGCGCCTGGCACCTGGGCGAACTTGGCCGCCTCGATGATCAGGTCTTTCGAGTAAAAGCCCGAGAAGAAGGGCGTGCCGATCAGCGCCAGCGAACCCAGCAGCGACGTGATCCAGGTGATCGGCATGTATTTGCGCAGGCCACCCATGTTGCGGATGTCCTGGTCGTGGTGCATGCCGATGATCACCGAGCCGGCCGCCAGGAACAGCAGCGCCTTGAAGAACGCGTGCGTGACCAGATGGAAGATCGCCACGCCGTAGGCCGAGGCGCCCAGCGCCACCGTCATGTAGCCAAGCTGCGACAGCGTCGAATAGGCCACCACGCGCTTGATGTCGTTCTGGATGATGCCCAGGAACCCCATGAACAGCGCCGTGATCGCGCCGATCGTGATGACGAAGCCCAGCGCGGTGTCCGACAGCTCGAACAGCGGCGACATGCGCGCCACCATGAAGATGCCGGCCGTGACCATGGTGGCCGCGTGGATCAGTGCCGAGATCGGCGTGGGGCCTTCCATCGAGTCGGGTAGCCAGACGTGCAGCGGGAACTGCGCCGACTTGCCCATCGCGCCGATGAACAGGCAGATGCAGGCCACTGTCATCAGCGACCACGGCGAACCCGGAATCAGCTCGATCGTCTTGTCGGCCAGGCCCGGCGCGGCGGCGAAGGCCGGCGCGTAATCCATCGTGCCGAAGTGCGCCAGCACCAGGCCGATGCCCAGCACGAAGCCGAAGTCGCCGACGCGGTTGACCAGGAACGCCTTCAGGTTGGCATAGATGGCCGTGGGCCGCGTGTACCAGAAGCCGATCAGCAGGTACGAGACCAGGCCCACCGCTTCCCAGCCGAAGAACAGCTGCAGGAAGTTGTTCGCCATCACCAGCATCATCATCGAGAAGGTGAACAGCGAGATGTACGAGAAGAAGCGCTGGTAACCGGGGTCGTCGGCCATGTAGCCGATCGTGTAGATGTGCACCATCAGCGACACCGAGGTGACGACGCACATCATGGTGGCCGTCAACGTGTCGATCAGGAAGCCGACCTGGAAGTTGACGCCGCCGACCATGGCCCACGAATACAGCGTGCCGTTGAAGACGTGGCCCTGCAAGACGTCGAACAGCGTCCACAGCGACGCGGCCAGCGACACGGCCACGCCGAGGATGGTGACGATATGCGCTCCGCGCCGGCCGATGCTCTTGCCGAACAGGCCGGCAATGAGAGCGCCGACCAGGGGGGCGAAGGCGGCGAGCAGGTAGGCTGTTTTCATGTCGGATTGATTCGCGAATCGGAGCTCGTCGTGTTTACCTGCAAGTTCAACCCTTCAGGCTGTCCAGATCTTCGACGTCGATCGTGTCGAAGTTGCGGAACAGCACGACCAGGATCGCCAGGCCGATGGCCGCTTCGGCCGCGGCAACGGTGAGGATGAAGAACACGAAGATCTGCCCGGCCGCGTCGCCCAGGAAATGCGAGAACGCGACGAAGTTCAGGTTCACCGCCAGCAGCATCAGCTCGATCGCCATCAGCACGATGATCACGTTGCGCCGGTTCAGGAAGATGCCGACGACGCTGATCGCGAACAGGATGGCACCCAGCACCAGATAGTGGGCCAGCGTGAGAGTCATGACGCGCTCCGGTTGGTGTCCGCGCCCGTTTGCACGGCGCCCGCTTGCACGGCGCCCGCTTGCGCGGCGCTCGCGTCCGCGGCGCCGGGGCGCGGCTGCGCCGGCATCTTGACCAGCCGTACGCGGTCGGCGGCGCGCGTGCGCACCGCTTTCGACGGATCGTTGTAACGACTGTCTTTACGGCGGCGCAGCGTCAAACCGATCGCCGCCACCATCGCCACCAGCAGGATCACCGCGGCGATCTCGAAGGCATAGACGTAATCGGTGTACAGCAGCGCGCCCAGCGCCTTGGTGTTGCTGTAGTTGGCCGGCAGCGGCGGCACGTCGGACTGCCGCACGCGGAAGTTCATCATCAGCACCACGGCCAGTTCGAGCACCACCACGGTGCCGACGAACAAGGCCACCGGCAGGTTCTTCCAGAAACCCTGCCGCACCTTGTCGAGGTTGATGTCGAGCATCATCACGACGAACAGGAACAGCACCATCACCGCGCCCACGTAGACCAGCACCAGCGTGATCGCCAGGAACTCGGCGCGCAGCAGCATCCAGATGCCGGCCGCCGAGCAGAACGTGAGCACCAGGAACAGCGCCGAGTGCACCGGGTTGCGCGCGGTGATCACGCGCAACGCCGCGAACACGACGACCGCCGCGAACAGATAGAAGAAGAAGGTGGTGGCTTCCATGTGTTTCTTTCACACCCGATCCCACCGCGCCGCCGTTGCGGGCTGCGCGGCCAGGCCGCCGTGGCCGGCGGTATCAGCGGTAGCGGGCGTCGGCCTCCCGATTGGCAGCGATTTCTTTTTCGTAGCGGTCGCCGACGGCCAGCAGCATCTCTTTGGTGAAATGCAGGTCGCCGCGTTTCTCGCCATGGTATTCGTGGATGTGCGTCTCGACGATCGAATCGACCGGACAGCTTTCTTCACAGAAACCGCAGAAGATGCACTTGACCAGATCGATGTCGTAGCGCGTGGTGCGGCGCGTGCCGTCTTCGCGCACGTCGGATTCGATGGTGATCGCCAGCGCCGGGCACACCGCCTCACACAGCTTGCAGGCAATGCAGCGCTCTTCGCCGTTCGGATAGCGGCGCAGCGCGTGCAGCCCGCGAAAGCGCGGCGACATCGGCGTCTTTTCTTCCGGGAACTGGATCGTGATCTTGCGCGCGAAGAAATACCTGCCGGTGAGCTTCAAGCCCTTCAGCAGCTCGGTGAGCATGAAGCTCGAGAAGAAATCCTTGACCGCTGTCATTTGCAATTCCTATCGACGGCCATTACTTCCAGATGTTCCACGGCGTCTGCATCCAGGCAGCGACCACCACCAGCCAGACCAGCGTCACCGGAATGAAGATCTTCCAGCCCAGGCGCATGATCTGGTCATAGCGATAGCGCGGGAACGAGGCGCGGAACCAGATGAACATCGACACCACGACGAAGGTCTTCATGCCGAGCCAGATCCAACCCGGGATCCAGTTCAGCACCGGCCAGTCGAGCGGTGGGTACCAGCCACCCAGGAACATGATCGAGGCCAGCGCCGACAGCAGGATCATGTTGGCGTATTCGGCCAGGAAGAACACCGCGAAGCCCATGCCCGAGTACTCGACCATGTGGCCGGCGACGATCTCGGATTCGCCCTCGACGACGTCGAACGGATGGCGGTTGGTCTCGGCCACCGCCGAGATCACGTAGACGACGAAGATCGGCAGCAGCGGCAGCCAGTTCCACGACAGGAAGGTGATGCCGCGCTCGGCGAACCAGCCACGCCCTTGCTGCAGCACGATGTCGGTCATGTTCAGGCTGCCCGAAACCATCAGCACGACGACCAGCGCGAAGCCGATCGCCAGCTCATACGACACCATCTGCGCCGACGCGCGCATCGCGCCCAGGAACGCGTATTTCGAGTTCGACGCCCAGCCGGCGATGATCACGCCGTAGACCTCGAGCGAGGTGATCGCCAGCAGCAGCAGCAGGCCGGCATTGATGTTGGCCAGCGCCAGCTCGGGGCCGAACGGAATCACCGCCCAGGCCGCCATCGCCGGCATGATCGTCATCACCGGGCCCAGCAGGTACAGCGCGCGGCTGGCCTGCGTCGGCACGATCAGTTCCTTGAAGATCAACTTGAAGGCATCGGCGATCGGCTGCAGCAGCCCCTTGGGGCCGACCCGGTTCGGGCCCAGCCGCAGGTGCATGTAGCCGATCATCTTGCGCTCCCACAGCGTCAGATAGGCAACGCAGCCAAGCAGCGGCAGCACCAGCGCAAAGATCTTCACCAGGTTCCAGACGACCGGCCAGACACCGCCCAGCGTGCCCTCGCCCCAGGTCGTCAGACCGTTCAGCAGGTTCTCCATGTCAGACTTTCCTGAGCGAGATCGGACCGAACATCGATGCCAGCCGCGCGGTGGCGGGCTGTGCAGCCGCGACGCGCACCACGCCATCGGCCAGCCGCTCGTCGAGCTCGAGTTCAAGCAAGGCTTCGCCATCGCCGCCGGGCTGGGTCAGCGCCACCTTGGCGCCGGCCGGCAGGCCGAGTTGCTGCAGCGTGGCGGCATTGACGCGGGCGCGCGGCGGCCGCGCGTCGCGCGTCTGCTGCAGGCTGGCGGCGCGGCGCACGATCGGGTCGACGGCGTAGATCGGCACGTCGGCCAGGCGTTCGAGGGCGATGCCGGCGCCTGCGCCGGCGGGGGCAGCAGCACCGGCAGCGTTCGCGACGCTTCCCGCAGCGCCGGCACCCGCCAGCGCATTGTTCAGCTTGCCGGCCACATCGCCGGGCAGCGCCTCGGCACGCACCGCCTCGGCCGTCTCTTGATCGAAGCCCGGCAGTTCCAGCAGGTTGCCCAGCACGCGCAGCACCTTCCACGCCGGCCGTGCATCGCCGGCCGGGCGCACCACGCCGTTGAAGCTCTGCGCGCGGCCCTCGGCGTTGACGAAGGTGCCGGCGGTTTCGGTGAACGGCGTGATCGGCAGCAGGCAGTCCGCGCTTTCCAGCAGTTCATCGCTGCGATAGGCGGTGAGCGCAACCACCGACTCGGCGCCGGCCAGTGCCGCGCGCGCGGCCGCCGGCAGCGCATGGTCGAGCTCGGGCTCGACGTTCATCAACAGATACAGGCTGCGCGGCTGCTCGACCATCGCGCGGGCGTTCAGGCCGCCTTCGGCCGGCACCGCCTGCGCCAGATAGCCGCCAACGCTGTTGGCCGCCTCGCCGAGCACGCCGAAGCGCCCGCCCGCCGCCGCGGCAATCGCCTGCGCCAGCCGCGCCAGTTGCGCATAGGCCGGATGCTGAACGGCAGCGTTGCCCAACAGCACCGCCGTCTGGCTGCCCGAGGCCAGGCCCGAGGCAATGCCCTTGGCGGCTTCACCGGGCGTTACATCGGCGAACTCGGCCGGCACCTGCGCGCCCTTGGCCTGCAGCACCGCCACCAGCACTTGCGCCAGCAGCACCGCCCATTGCGAAGGCGCGGCGAGCGCCTTGTGCGCCACCGGCATCAGCAAATCATCGTCAGCCGCGTGCAGCACCGATACCTGCGTGCCGCGCTTGACGGCCTGGCGTACGCGCGCGGCCAGCAGCGGATGATCCTTGCGCAGGAACGAACCGACCAGCAACAGCCGATCGAGCGTGTTGATGTCTTCGATCTTCATGCCCAGCCAGGGCGCGCCCGCGCGCGCCGCATCGGCCGAGAAATCGCTCTGCCGCAGCCGGAAGTCGACGTTGCCGCTGCCCAGCCCGCGCATCAGCTTGCCGAGCAGGTACAGCTCTTCGACCGTGCTCTGGCCCGAACCCAGCGCGCCCAGCGCCGCGCCGCCGCGGTGCTCGCGCACCGTGCGCAGCGCATGCGCGGCATAGTTCAGCGCCGTCTGCCAGTCGGTTTCGCGCCACTGGCCGTCCTGCTTGATCATCGGCGCCAGCAGCCGCTCGTCGCTGTTCAGCCCCTCATACGAGAAGCGGTCGCGGTCGGACAACCAGCATTCGTTGACCGCTTCGTTTTCCAGCGGCACCACGCGCATCACCTGGCCGCCCTTGATCTGCACGACCAGGTTCGAACCCAGCGAATCGTGCGCCGCGATCGACTTGCGCCGCGACAGTTCCCAGGTGCGCGCCGAATAGCGGAACGGCTTGCTGGTGAGCGCGCCCACCGGGCACACGTCGATCATGTTGCCCGACAGTTCGGAATCGACCGAACGCCCGACGAAGCTCATGATCTCGGAGTGCTCGCCGCGGCCGCCCATGCCCAGTTCCATGATGCCGCCGATTTCCTGGCCGAAGCGAACGCAGCGCGTGCAATGGATGCAGCGCGTCATCTCTTCGGCCGAGATCAGCGGCCCCATCGGCTTGTGGAAGACGACGCGCTTTTCTTCGGTGTAACGCGAGGACGACGCGCCATAGCCAACGGCCAGATCCTGCAACTGGCATTCGCCGCCCTGATCACAGATCGGGCAGTCGAGCGGATGGTTGATCAGCAGAAACTCCATCACGCCCTTCTGCGCGCGCACCGCTTTCTCGGAGCGCGTGTAGACCTTCATGCCGTTGGTGACCGGCGTGGCGCAGGCCGGCAGCGGCTTGGGCGCTTTTTCCACGTCGACCAGGCACATCCGGCAGTTGGCCGCGATCGAAAGTTTCTTGTGGTAGCAGAAATGCGGCACGTAGATGTCGAGCTTGTTCGCCGCATGCATCAGCATGCTGCCTTCGGCTACCTCGACTTCCCTGCCGTCGATCTCCAGCTTGACCATCTCGTATCCGTCGGTTCGTTCGTTTCAGGGGTGCCGGCTCAAACGTAGGCCGGAACCAGGCATGTCTTGTGTTCGACGTGGTGCGCGAACTCGTCCCAGTAATGCTTCAGGAACGCGCGCACCGGCATCGCGGCAGCATCGCCCAGAGCGCAGATGGTGCGGCCCTGGATGTTGTCGGCAATGCGGTTCAGCTCGTCGAGGTCGCTCATCCGGCCCTCGCCCTGCTCGATGCGCTTGACCAGCCGATACAGCCAGCCGGTGCCTTCACGGCACGGCGTGCACTGGCCGCAGCTTTCTTCGAAATAGAAGTACGACAAGCGCAGCAGCGATTTGACCGCGCAGCGCGTCTCGTCCATCACGATGATGGCGCCCGAGCCCAGCATCGACCCGGCCTTGGCGATCGAGTCGTAATCCATGTCGGTGGCCATCATGATGTCGGCCGGCAGCACCGGCATCGACGAACCGCCGGGAATCACCATCTTCAGCTTGCGCCCGCCGCGCACGCCGCCGGCCAGCTCCAGCAGCTTGGCGAAGGGCGTGCCCATCGGGATCTCGTAGTTGCCGGGCAGCTCGACGTCGCCCGATATCGAGAAGATCTTGGTGCCGCCGTTGTTCGGCTTGCCGACTTCCAGGTATTTCTGGCCGCCGTTGCGGATGATCCACGGCACCGCGGCGAAGGTCTCGGTGTTGTTGATCGTAGTCGGCTTGCCGTACAGGCCGAAGCTGGCCGGGAACGGCGGCTTGAAGCGCGGCTGGCCTTTCTTGCCTTCCAGCGATTCGAGCAGCGCGGTTTCCTCGCCGCAGATGTAGGCACCCCAGCCATGGTGCGCGTGCAATTGGAACGAGAAGCCCGAGCCGAGGATGTTCTCGCCCAGGTAGCCGGCGGCGCGGGCTTCCTCGAGCGCTTCCTCGAAGCGCGCGTAGGTGTCCCAGATCTCGCCGTGGATGTAGTTGTAGCCGACCGTGATGCCCATCGCATACGCCGCGATCGCCATGCCTTCGATGACGATGTGCGGGTTGTAGCGCAGGATGTCGCGATCCTTGAAGGTGCCGGGCTCGCCTTCGTCGGAGTTGCACACCAGATACTTCTGGCCGGGAAACTGCCGCGGCATGAAGCTCCACTTCAAGCCGGTGGGAAAACCCGCGCCGCCGCGGCCGCGCAGCCCCGAGGCCTTGACCTCGGCGATCACCTGCTCGGGGGTCAAGCCTTCGGTCAGGATCCTGCGCAGCGCCTGGTAGCCGTCGCGCGCCTCGTAGTCTTTCAGGCGCCAGCCGTCGGGCGACGCCAGCCCCGCGTAGATCTGCGGGGCGATGTGCCGCCCGTGGAAACAGGTTTCCTGGACTTTGGCGTCGATCAGCAGGTCGTTCGCACCCATGTCACACCTTTGCCGGCGCCGTCATTTCGACGCCTTCAGTTCGGCCAGCAGCGCATCGAGCCGCTCGTTGCTCATGAAGCTGCACATGCGCTTGTTGTTCACCAGCAGCACCGGCGCATCGCCACAGGAGCCCAGGCACTCGCTTTCTTTCAGCGTGAACAGGCCGTCGGGCGTGGTTTCGCCGTAGTCGATGCCGAGCTTGCTCTTCAGGTATTCGCCCGCCTTGGTGCCGTCGCGCAGCGCACACGGCAGGCAGGTGCAGACGGCGAGCTTGAACTTGCCCACCGGCTGCGTGTCGTACATGTTGTAGAAGGAGGCCACTTCGTACACGGCGATCGGCGGCATGCCCAGATAGGCAGCCACGTCTTCGATCACCGGGGGCGACACCCATTCCGTTTCGTCTTGCGCGATCGCCAGCGCGGCCATCACGGCCGACTGCTTCTGGTCGGCCGGGTACTTGGCGACTTCGCGGTCGATGCGCGCATAGGCGGCATCGGACAGCAGGCGTTTCGGGGCGGGAACGGCACTCATGATTCTGGGTCTCTGCGAAGGCGGGCGTCGCTCGTGGGCTGTGCGGATCAGTGGTTGCGGTGCGGGGCCGATCGCGGCGCCTTAACGGTCGATCTCGCCGAACACGATGTCTTGCGTGCCGATGATCGTCACCACGTCGGCGATCATGTGGCCGCGCGACATCTCGTCGAGCGCTTGCAGGTGCGCGAAGCCGGGCGCGCGGATCTTCAACCGGTAGGGTTTGTTGGCGCCATCCGAGATCAGATAGATGCCGAACTCGCCCTTCGGGTGCTCGACCGCCGCGTAGGCCTCGCCCTCGGGTACGTGAATACCTTCGGTGAAGAGCTTGAAATGGTGGATCAGCTCTTCCATGTTCGATTTCATCGCCACGCGCGACGGCGGCGCCACCTTGTGGCTATCGCTCATCACCGGGCCCGGGTGGTTGCGCAGCCACTCGATGCACTGCTTGATGATGCGGTTGCTCTGCCGCATTTCCTCGACGCGCACCAGGTAGCGGTCGTAGCTGTCGCCGTTCTTGCCGACCGGAATGTCGAAATCGACCAGATCGTAGACCTCGTACGGCTGCGTCTTGCGCAGATCCCAGGCCACGCCCGAACCACGCAGCATCGGCCCGGTGAAACCCAGCGCCTTGGCACGATCGGGATCGATAACGCCGATGCCGACCAGCCGCTGCTTCCAGATGCGGTTGTCGGTGAGCAGCGTTTCGTACTCGTCGACGTAGCCGGGGAAACGGTTGGTGAAGGCCTCGATGAAATCGAGCAACGAACCCTCGCGGTCGCGGTTCAGCTCGCGCATCGCGTTTTCATTACGCAGTTTCGATGCCTTGTATTTCGGCATCGTGTCGGGCAGGTCGCGATACACGCCGCCCGGTCGGTAGTAGGCCGCGTGCATGCGCGCACCCGACACCGCCTCGTAGACGTCCATCAGGTCTTCGCGCTCGCGAAACGCGTACAGGAACACGGCCATCGCGCCCACGTCGAGCCCGTGCGCACCGATCCACAGCAGGTGGTTCAGGATGCGCGTGATCTCGTCGAACATCACGCGGATGTATTGCGCGCGCAGCGGCACTTCGACGCCGAGCAGCTTCTCGATCGCCATCACGTAGGCGTGCTCATTGCTCATCATCGACACGTAGTCGAGACGATCCATGTACGGCACGCTCTGGATGTAGGTGCGCGTTTCGGCGAGCTTTTCGGTGGCGCGATGCAACAGGCCGATGTGCGGGTCGGCGCGCTGCACGACCTCGCCGTCGAGCTCGAGCACCAGCCGCAGCACGCCGTGCGCAGCCGGGTGCTGGGGGCCAAAGTTCAGCGTGTAATTTTTGATCTCAGCCATATGTCCGCCTTACCGGCCCACTCCGTAGCCTTCCTCGCGAATCACGCGCGGCGTGATCTCGCGCGGCTCGATCGTCACCGGCTGGTAGATGACGCGTTTCTGCTCCGGGTCGTAGCGCATCTCGACGTAACCCGAAACCGGGAAATCCTTGCGGAACGGATGGCCGACGAAACCATAATCGGTGAGGATGCGGCGCAGGTCGGCGTGACCTTCGAACACGATGCCGAACAGGTCGAAGGCCTCGCGCTCGAACCAACCGGCCGACGGCCAGATGCCGGTGAGCGACTCAATCACCGGAAAATCGTCATCAGGACAGAAGCTGCGCAACCGCAGGCGCCAGTTGCGTTCGACCGACAGCAGATGCACGACGGCCGCGAAGCGCTGGCCGCTCCAGGCGCCGTCGCCATAGTCGCGGTAATCGACGCCGCACAGGTCGATCATCGTATCGAAGCGCAGCGCCGGATCGTCGCGCAGACGCAGCGCGACCTTGGCGTAATCGGCGGCGGCCACGACCAGCGTCAGCTCGCCCAGGCGCTCGGTGAGCGAGCCGATCGAATCGCCGAGCGCCGTCTGCAGCGCGGCCTTGAGGGTTTCCAGCGGAGTGGTGTCGGCCATGGATGCGGATTCACTCATGCCTGGCGGGCGATCGTGTTGGTACGCTTGATCTTGGCCTGCAGCTGCAAGATACCGTAGATCAGCGCCTCGGCGGTCGGCGGACAGCCCGGCACGTAGATGTCGACCGGCACGATGCGGTCGCAGCCGCGCACCACCGAATACGAATAGTGGTAGTAGCCGCCGCCGTTGGCGCACGAACCCATCGAGATCACCCAACGCGGCTCGGCCATCTGGTCGTAGACCTTGCGCAAGGCCGGGGCCATCTTGTTGCACAGCGTGCCGGCCACGATCATCACGTCGGATTGCCGCGGGCTGGGGCGGAACATGACGCCGAAGCGGTCTAGGTCGTAGCGCGCCGCGCCGGCATGCATCATCTCGACCGCACAGCAGGCCAGGCCGAAGGTCACCGGCCACATCGAACCCGTGCGCGTCCAGTTCACCAGCTTGTCGAGCTGCGTGGTGACGAAGCCCTGATTCAAAACACCTTCGATGCTCATCGTACTGCTCCGAGCCACTGACAGAATTGCGCCGCCACGATCATTCCCAATCGAGCGCGCCCTTCATCCATTCGTAAACGAACCCGACGACCAGCACCGTCAGGAAGATCATCATCGACACGAAACCGAAAAAGCCGATCGCATCGAGCGATACGGCCCACGGGAACAGAAATGCGATTTCCAGGTCGAACAGGATGAACAGGATCGCGACCAGGTAGTAGCGGACGTCGAATTTCATCCGCGCGTCTTCGAAAGCTTCGAAGCCGCATTCGTAGGGGGAAAGTTTTTCGGGATCGGGACGGCTGGGCCCCATCAGCTTGCCGATCAACATGGGCCCGGCTCCGACCAGCGTGCCCACCAGGATGAACAACAGGACAGGGAGGTAGTTTTCCAGCATCACGTCGCTCGACACCTTGTTGCGCACGACCCGTGGCGTGCGCCGCTTCCGTCGACATCCCGCCCGCCGGCCCAGGCCGCCAAGCCGTTGGCCGCACGGCCCAACAGCCCATTCGGGCAAAAAAAGTCCGCTCGGACTTGCGCCCCAGCGGACCTCCTTTGCGGTGTTGCCGCGCTACGTCGCGGTTTCGCCGCTCTCGCGGTAGCCCGCTGGACGACAGGGCGGATGTCGTTTTCGTTGGTGCCGACGGCGAGACTCGAACTCGCACAGCTTTCGCCACTACCCCCTCAAGATAGCGTGTCTACCAATTTCACCACGTCGGCACTGCGTAAACACTGACTGCCTGCTATCTGCTCAGCCGGGCCGAGGCCGCCCTGCCGAGTCGGCGGCAGGTTGCCCCGCCGCTTTTGAAGCTGCTCCGCCCATGCACAATGGTGGAGCACTTCTTCCATACTTAGCCCGCTATTTTACTTCGGATTGGAGTCTGCCGCTTCATTTTTCGGCACTGCGGCATCGCCAGCAGCCGGCGCGGCACCGGCCGCCGCAGCTCCGGCGGCTGCGGCACCGGTCGTCGCGGCACCGGCCGGCGGCACGTCGGAAGCCGCCGCAGCCGGTGCAGCGGGCGCGTTCGAGCCAGCCGAGGGCACGTCGGAAGGCTGCTTCGGTGCGTCGGGGGCCGTGGCGGGCGCGGCATCCATGATGCTGGTCGGCGCCTGTGGGCGCTGATGCGAGACCATTGCCAGCCCCAACGTGCTCAGGAAGAAGAGCGCCGCCAGGCCGGCCGTGAAGCGGCTCAGGAAGTTGGCCGAGCCCGTGGCGCCGAACAGGCTGCCCGAGGCGCCGCCGCCGAAGGCCGCCCCCATGTCGGCGCCCTTGCCATGCTGCAGCAGCACCAGGATGATCACGCCCAGCGCCGACAGCACCTGGATGATCGTCAAGAGATTGTTCAACCAGCTCATCGAGAGAACTCCGTTGGGTTCAGCCGTCAGGCCAACCGCTAGCGCACCGCCGCCGCGCGGCAGATGCCGAGAAAATCTTCCGCCACCAGGGCGGCGCCACCGATCAGTCCGCCGTCGATGTCGGGCATCGCGAACAAGCTGGCCGCATTGGCCGACTTGACGCTGCCGCCATACAGGATGCGCACCGACCCGGCCGCCGCATAACCGCCGGCGGCCAGCCGCCCGCGGATGAAGCTGTGTGCGTCTTGCGCCATTTCAGGCGACGCCGTGCGACCGGTGCCGATCGCCCACACCGGCTCATAGGCGATGACCAGCCGCTCGGGCGCCAGCTTGGCCACTACCGGTACGACCGCGTCAACCTGCCGGCCCAGCACCGCCTCGGCCTGGCCGGCTTCGCGTTCCTGCAGGGTTTCGCCGACGCAGACGATGACACCCAGATTTTGCGCCAGCGCCATCTCGACCTTGGCCGCGACCACCTGATCGGTTTCACCCGACAGCTGGCGCCGCTCGGAATGGCCGACGATCACCCAGCGGCAGCCGAGATCGGCCAGCATGGTCGCCGACACTTCACCGGTATAGGCGCCGTTCGGAAACGCCGACACGTTCTGCGCACCCCAGGCCACGGCCGTATTGCCCAGCCACGAAGCCGCCTGCGACAGGTACGGGAACGGCGGACAAACGAGCACGTCGACCCCGGGCAGCGGCGCGCCCTCCAGACCGTGGCGCACGGCGTTGAGCAGCCGCTCGTTGGACACGATGTCGCCGTTCATCTTCCAGTTGCCGGCCACCATGGGCCGACGCGCGGGCGTGCCCTTGTTGGCCGCAGGCGCGCCGCTGGGAGCGGAAGAGGAAGAAGGCGCTGTCATGTTCGCTGTCAGGTTCGCGCTGCCGTGAGGCTGGCGCTGTATCTGTGTAATCCGGCCGGCCCGCTCAAAACGCAGCTTGCCGAATTGGAAAAACCTGTGATTCTACGATTTCGGGCGGCAGTGGGTCAATTTGACGCCCGGCGCAGGGCGCCCCTAAGCCGGGCGCCCCTAAGCCGGGCGCCCCCGACGAGCTAGTCGTCGTCCTGTTCGTCCGCCGACGCGGCTCCGCCTGCCGCTGAAGCGGCCGCGCCCGCCTGCCACGGCAGCGGCTTGCCCTGCCGCCAGTGCCAGAACCACAGCACGTAGCCCGACATGCCGTACAGCAGAAACAGCGAGAACAGCACCAGCGGCGGATCGGAAGACACCAGCACGAACAGCAGCACCATGCCGATGACGAACGCGAAGGGCACGCTCTTCTTCAGGTTGATGTCCTTGAAGCTGTAGAACGGCACGTTCGACACCATCGTGATGCCGGCGTAGACGGTGAGGATGAACGAAGGCCACATCAGGTCTTCGCCGGTGGCCGAGATCCAGCGTGTCTGCCGCAGGTCGGTTGCGATCCAGACCAGACCGGCGATCAGCGCCGCGGCGGCCGGGCTGGGCAAACCCTGGAAATAACGCTTGTCGACCACACCCAGGTTGGTGTTGAAGCGCGCCAGCCGCAAAGCCGCACCGGCCACGTAGATGAACGCCGCCAGCCAGCCCCACTTGCCCAGCCCGCGCAGCGACCATTCATAGATGATCAAGGCCGGCGCCGCGCCGAACGAAACCATGTCGGACAGGCTGTCGTACTGCTCGCCGAACGCGCTTTGCGTGTTCGTCATGCGCGCCACGCGGCCGTCGAGGCTGTCGAGCACCATCGCCAGGAAGATCGCGATCGCCGCCGCCTCGAAGCGGCCGTTCATCGCCTGCACGATGGCATAGAAGCCGCAGAACAGCGACGCGGTGGTGAACGCGTTGGGTAGCAGATAGATACGCCGCGAACGCCGCGGCGCCAGCCCTTCGCGATGATGCTCGTCATCCATGCCGTGCCTCGCCGGGGGACGCCCCCAGTTCTGCCAGAACCGTTTCGGTGGCATAGACCTTCTCGCCGACGCCGACGCGGGGGCGCGCATCGAGCGGCAGGTACAGGTCGACGCGCGAACCGAAACGGATGAAGCCAAAGCGCTGCCCGCGCGCCAGCCCGTCGCCGGCTTTCACGTAGCACAGGATGCGCCGCGCCACCAGGCCGGCCACCTGCACGCAGCCGACCAGCGCACCCGACGGCGTGCGGATCTGCAGCGCGTTGCGCTCGTTGTGTTCCGAGGCCTTGTCCAGATCGGCGTTGACGAACTTGCCCGGGAAGTAGTCGACGCGCTCGATGCGGCCATCGACCGGCGCACGGTTCGAATGCACGTTGAACACGTTCATGAACACCGAGATCTTCAGCGCATCGCGATCGGCATAGGGGTCGCGCGCCTTGCCGACCACGATGACGCGGCCATCGGCCGGCGACAGCACCAGCGCATCGCCCACCGGCACCCGGCGCGCCGGATCGCGGAAGAATTGCAGCACGAACACGGCGATCAGCCAGAACGGCAGCGACCACCAGCCGCCGGCGAAGTAGGTGACCAGCGCGGCCACGACCACGGCCAGCGCAAGAAAGGGCCAGCCCTCGCGGGCGATGATCGGATGAGGATAGTGGGACATTCGCGAACGGTACCTGGGGACTCGCGCCTTTACGCGGCTTGCCGATAGGCGGATTGCCGCAGCCATTTGGTCGCGATCCACTTTTCGCCGGCCTGCACCGGCGCGCCGGCATGCAGGCAGCGCGGATCGACGTCGCCGCTGCGGTTGAAATACTCGAAATACACGGCCGAGCCGCGCCGCGGCCGCACTGACAGGCTCAGCGTCGGAAACGTGGTGGCGCCGCCCGCCGCGACGTCATCGAGATAGACGACGACGGTGGCGATGCGCTGGCCGCCGACGCGCAGATGCTCGGCACTGCCGGAATCGAGCGGATCGAAATAATCGTGATGCGGCAGATATTCGCCGCCGGGGCGGTAATGCAGGATCTGCAAGGGCTCGCCGTTTTCCATCGGAATGCCGGTGATCGCGGCCAGCCGCCGTTCGAGCCGCGCGACGATCTCGTTCTCGCCGATCGCGAAGTGCGTGCCCTCGCTGGTGCGCACGCCGCTGATCTCGACGCGGCCGGTGGCGCGATCGACCACCTCGGAACGCTGCAGCTTGCCGGCCGACAGCTCGATCAGCCGCTTGCACTCGTCATCGGACAGCACGTTGATCAGCAGAGCTACGTTCGGATCGGACAGCGTGAAGCCGATGTCGATATCCCGATCGTGCGCGCGTGCGCGCGCGCCGGCCGGCAGCCGGATCGGGTCGGCCTTGTATCGCGCGCCGGCCGACTCGGCCAGCAGCGCCGGCGCCTGTTGCTGCACGCGCTCGGTCATCGAACGCACCACCGAGATCGCCACGCGGGCGAACTGCGCATCGAAACCACCGTCGACCATCATGCGCTGCAGGTCGGCATCGACGCAGCCGCGCACGAGGTTGCTGGCCAGCCAGTCCTGCCATTCGGGCGACAGGCGCACGAGCGGAGCTGGAGCGGGGGAGACGTTCATGGCGCTAGTATAGAGAACGCGACAACGACGAGGGGGAAGGGCCTGCCCCGGCAGCGCGGAATTATCCGGCGCCGGTGCTCACCCTTCCCCCTTCGGCCGCCCGCCGTGGCGGGCGGCCCGGCCATCCGGCAGCGGGCGCAAGGCCCGTGCCGCAGGCCGGCCTCAGTTGCGGCTCTTGTCGACCAGTTTGTTGGCCTTGATCCAGGGCATCATCGCGCGCAGCTTCTCGCCGACCACTTCGATCGGGTGCTCTTCCATCATGCGGCGGCGCGACAGCAGCGTCGGCGCACCAGCGCGATTTTCCAGGATGAACTGCTTGGCGTACTCGCCGCTCTGGATACGCTCGAGCGCGACCTTCATCGCCTTCTTGGTCTCGGCCGTGACGATGGTCGGGCCGGTGACGTACTCGCCGAACTCGGCATTGTTCGAGATCGAGTAGTTCATGTTGGCGATGCCGCCTTCGTAGATCAGGTCGACGATCAGCTTGAGTTCGTGCAGGCACTCGAAATAAGCCATTTCGGGCGCATAGCCGGCCTCGACCAGCGTCTCGAAGCCGGCCTTGATCAGATCGACGGTGCCGCCACACAGCACGGTCTGCTCGCCGAACAGGTCGGTTTCGGTTTCTTCGCGGAAGTTGGTCTCGATGATGCCGGCACGGCCGCCGCCGATCGCGCAGGCATAGGACAGCGCCAGATCACGCGCCATGCCCGATTTGTCTTGATGCACGGCGACCAGCATCGGCACGCCGCCGCCGGCGGCGTAGGTGCCGCGCACGGTGTGGCCCGGCGCCTTCGGCGCAATCATGACGACGTCGAGGTCGGCGCGCGGCATGACCTGACCGTAGTGGATGTTGAAGCCGTGCGCGAAGGCGATGGCGGCGCCCTGCTTGATGTTCGGCTCGATCTCTTCGCGGTAGACCTGCGCGATGTGCTCGTCAGGCATCAGCAGCATGACGAAATCAGCGCCCGCAACCGCGTCCTTGATCTCGGCGACGTTCAGGTTCGCCTTCTTGACCTTGTCCCACGACGAGCCGCTCTTGCGCACGCCGACGACGACGTTGCCGCCCGAATCAGCCAGGTTCTGCGCGTGCGCATGACCCTGCGAGCCATAACCGATGATCGCGACTTTGCGGCCCTTGATGAGCTTGACGTCGCAATCCTTGTCGTAGAAAACCTTCATTGATCGCTCCTTGGTGTGTCTTTTCAAACTTTCAGCACCCGCTCGCCGCGGGCGATACCCGATGCCCCCGTGCGCACCGTCTCGAGGATGGCGACGCGATCGAGCGCGTCGATGAACGCGTCGAGCTTGACGCCGTCCCCCGTGAGCTCGATGGTGTAGGTCTTGTCGGTGACGTCGATGATGCGGCCGCGGAAGATGTCGGCCATGCGCTTCATCTCTTCGCGTTCCTTGCCGACCGCACGTACCTTGATCAGCATCAGCTCGCGTTCGATGTACGGGCTTTCGGTGAGATCGACGACCTTCACCACGTCGATCAGCCGGTTCAGCTGCTTGGTGATCTGCTCGATGACGTCGTCGGAGCCGGTGGTGACGATGGTCATCCGCGACAGCGACTTGTCTTCGGTCGGCGCGACCGTCAGCGTCTCGATATTGTAGCCGCGCGCCGAAAACAGGCCAACGACGCGCGACAGCGCGCCGGGTTCGTTTTCCATCAGGATCGAAATGATGTGCCTCATCGCCTGCTCCTTCAGAGATCCTCGGAACCGAGGAGCATCTCGGTCAGTCCTTTACCCCCCTGCACCATCGGCCAGACGTTTTCGGTCTGGTCGGTGATGATGTCGAGGAATACCAGGCGATCCTTGTACTTGCCGAACGCGTCGCGCAGCGCCGGCTCGACGTCGGCCGGCCGCTCGATGCGCATGCCGACGTGGCCGTAGGCGTGCGCCAGCGCGACGAAGTCGGGCAGCGCGTCCATGTACGACTGCGAATAGCGGCTGCCGTATTCGATCTGCTGCCACTGCCGCACCATGCCCAGGTAGCGGTTGTTCAGGTTGATGATCTTGACCGGCAAGTTGTACTGCTTGCAGGTCGACAGTTCCTGGATGCACATCTGGATCGAGCCTTCGCCGGTGACGCAGGCCACCGGTGCGCCCGGGTGCGCCAGCGCCACGCCCATCGCGTACGGCAGGCCCACACCCATCGTGCCCAGGCCGCCGGAATTGATCCAGCGGCGCGGCTTGTCGAACTTGTAGTACTGCGCGGCCCACATCTGGTGCTGGCCGACGTCGGAGGTGATGAACGCGTCGCCCTTCGTCACTTCCCAGAGCTTTTCGATCACCGACTGCGGCTTGATCAGCGTGTCGCTGTTCTTGTACTTCATGCACTCGCGGCCGCGCCACTCGCCGATCTGGCGCCACCAGGCCTGCAGCGCCTGCGCGTCGGTGCGCTGGCCGGCGGCGAAGGCTTCCTGCAGCAGCGCCATCAGGTCGCCCAGCGTTTCGCGCACGTCGCCGACGATCGGCACGTCGACCTTCACGCGCTTGGAGATCGACGACGGGTCGATGTCGATGTGGACGATCTTGTGCGGGGTCTGCGCGAAGTGCTTCGGGTTGCCGATGACGCGGTCGTCGAAGCGCGCACCGATCGCGATCAGCACGTCGCAGTGCTGCATCGCCATGTTGGCTTCGTAAGTGCCGTGCATGCCGGGCATGCCGACGAATTTCTCGTCGCTGGCGCGATAGCCGCCCAGGCCCATCAGCGTATTGGTGCAGGGAAAGCCCAGCAGATCGACGAAGCGATTCAGCTCGGCCGCCGCATTGGCCAGGATCACGCCGCCGCCGGTATAGATCATCGGGCGCTGCGCGCCCAGGATCAGGTTCAGCGCCTTCTTGATCTGGCCCTGATGACCCTTGGTGACCGGGTTGTACGAGCGCATCGACACCGATGACGGGTAGTCGAAGCGGCACTTGTTGCGCGAGATGTCTTTCGGAATGTCGACCAGCACCGGGCCCGGCCGGCCGGTAGCGGCGATGTGGAAGGCCTTCTTCATCGTCGCGGCCAGGTCTTTCACGTCCTTGACCAGGAAGTTGTGCTTGACGCAAGGCCGCGTGATGCCGACTGCGTCGCACTCCTGGAAGGCGTCTTCACCGATCGCGTGCGTGGGCACGTTGCCGGTGATGATCACCATCGGGATCGAATCCATGTAGGCGGTGGCGATGCCGGTGACGGCATTGGTCACGCCCGGGCCGCTGGTGACCAGGCACACGCCGACCTTCTGCGTCGAGCGCGAATAGGCGTCGGCCGCGTGCACGGCGGCCTGCTCATGGCGCACGAGAATGTGCTTGAGCTTGTCCTGGGTGAAGATTGCGTCGTAGAGGTAGAGAACCGCGCCGCCCGGGTAGCCGAAGACGTGCTCGACGCCTTCTTCCTGCAAACAACGAACGACGATTTCCGCGCCTGTGAGTTCCATTTGAATGTTCCTTTCAAGTCCAGGGAGCCCGCCCGCCGGCGCCATGGCTGGCCCCGTTCGCACGGCGTGAAACCGCGCGTGAAGGGGTACGCCACGACGCAGGCCTCGGTACGGGGCCTGCAAAAATGATCGGAGGCGCCTGCATGCCTCTTGTGAAGGCGCTTGGCGCACTGCGCGTCTTGTGCAAAACAATGGCGGTTCGCCAGGCAATGCAAAGACAGCGCTCCTGCAAAATCTTGTCTACAACAGACAGAAATTAAAAGAGCGCCCGGGGATAAGCCGAGTAGCATAATCCAGCGGACCATCGAAGTCCAATTCCGAGGGAGCCGATGTGAGCAGCGACGCATTTGAGGCTGACACGGCGCCTGCCAACGACGTCCAGGCGCTGATCCAGGCAGGCGGCCAAGGCTCGCGATTGGGGCTGGGGCCCAAGGCATTCCGGGTATTGGATGGGCGCACGCTGCTGGAACGCGCCGTGGCGGCGATGCGGGCGGTGGCCAGCCAGGTGACCGTGGCGGTGCCGGCCGCCGACGTGGCGCGCGCCCAGAGGCTGCTGGGCGAGTCGGCGCAAGTGATCGCGGGCGGCCCGCAACGCAGCGACACGCT
>JAFKGG010000385.1 GCA_017307915.1 Burkholderiales bacterium
CGCCGTGCCGGCCGGCCGCTCAGGGCGCCGGCATCACCTCGCCACAGTTCTTGCAGGTGCGGAATTCTTCGCTGTCGAAGAACCGCTTGTAGGCCTGCGACACCGGGTCGCTCTTGTAGTCTTCGACGACGCAGCTTTCTTCGTGCAGCAAGTTGTCGCACTTCGGGCAATACCACTGGAAGCGGTCGACCTCGCCGGGGCGGCGCTTGCGTTCCGCGATCAACGCAAACGCATCGGGCGGAAAACGCGGTGAATGCGGGATGCCGGCCGGCGTGTAGATGATCGAGCCTTCGGGGATCACCGCCACCTCTTCCTTGCCCTCGGGCGTGCGGTAATGCAGGTGCATCACGCCCTTGATCTGGTACATCGTCTCGTCGCTGGGATTGATGTGGAACTCGCTGCGGTACTCGCGGCCGCGCGCGACGAACACCAGTGATTCGGGGTGTTGCCACAGCACGTCGACACGCCGGCCGCTGTCGGCCAGCCCGCGCGCGGTGTCGAGCAGATTGACGATCGGCATCTTTTCCATGATGGGTTCCTTGTGGTCGATTCCGAGGAAGGGCAGCTCGGCGGCTGCGATCAGGTCGAATCGGCGCTGTACCAGGGCAGCACGCGCCGCTCGATCGCGATGAAAATGGTGTTCAACAGATAACCGGTGACGGCGATCAGCAACACGCCGGCGTACATGTCGGCGGCGCGCATCGCGTATTGCATGCTGATCAGGTAATAGCCGATGCCGGCCGAGCCGGCGATCATCTCGGCCACGATGGTCACGATCAGCGCCAGCGCCAGACTCACGCGCAGGCCGGCGAACACGTACGGCAGGCTGGCCGGCAGCACGATCTGCTGCAGCGTGCGGCGGCGCCCGACGCGAAAGGTGCGCGCCACCGCCAGCAGCGTCGGATCGACGGCGCGCACGCCCTGCATCGTGTTGATCAGCACCGGAAACGCGGTGGCGAACGCGACCAGGAAGATCTTCAGCGCATCGTCGATGCCCAGGATCAGGATCAGCGGCGGCACGATCGCCGGCGCCGGAATCGGGCGCAGCAGTTCCACCGACGGTTCCAGCGCGGCATACGCCAGCCGGCTGCGCGCCATCGCCACGCCGATCAGCACGCCGGCAATACCGCCGATCAGATAGCCGGCCAGCATGCGCCACATGCTCGATGCATAGGCCTGCGCCAGCTCGTCGGCGGCCAGCCCGCGCACCAGCGCCGACAGCACGGCCGACAGCGGCGGCCAGTTGGCGCTGCTGGTCCAGTAGCGCGCCGAGATTTCCCACAGCACCAGCAGCAACACCAGCAGCGACACGCCGCCGACGCGCTCGGCGGCCGCTCGCAGCCACCGCGCCAGGCGCGCGGCCGGCGAGGCATGGGCGTGCAATGAAGCGATGGTGTTCATACGGCTTTCCGGTGCCTCATGCCCTTGCCCGTTCAATGCGCCTCGGCCGGTGCATGCGACCAGCCGATGACGCGCCGCTCGATGGCGACGAACAGCGCATTCAAACCATAGCCGAGCACGGCCAGGATCACCACCCAGGCGTACATGTCGCGCACGCGGAACGTGCGCTGCATGTCGATGACCAGAAAGCCCAGCCCGCCGGTGCCGGCCAGCATCTCGGCGATCACCACCACGATCAGCGCCAGCCCCAGCGCTACCCGCATGCCGGTGAGAATCAGCGGCGCGGCGGCCGGCAGCACGATGCAGCGTATGAGCCGCCAGCCGCGATAGCCGAAGGTGCGGCCGGTATCGATCAGCACCGGGTCGACGCCGCGCACCCCTTGCACCGTGTTGATCAGCACCGGAAAGAACGCGGCCAGCCAGACGATGACGATCTTCATCGTATCGCCGATGCCCAGGAACAGCATCAGCGGCGGCAGCAGCGCCACCTTGGGCAGCGGCCGCAGCATTTCGAGCAGCGGTTCGAGCACCTTGTACAAGAGCCGCGAACGGCCGGTCAGCACGCCGACGATCACGCCCGACAGCGATGCCAGCGCATAGGCGACGAACAGCAGATACAGCGTGGTGCCTAGCGGCGCCGCAAACTCGCCGCCGGCGATGATCGCGCCGATGCGCAAGGCCACCTGGCTCGGCGGCGGAATCAACGCGGTATTTACCGCACCCACGACGCCGGCGATTTCCAGCACGGCCAGCGCCACGGCGATCAGCAGCACGCCGATCCAGCGGCCAGGCGGATTGATGCGCAGGCTAATGTTCATGCGCGGCCCCGCTCAGCAGCCGTTCGAGCAGATAGTGGCGCAATTCCAGAAAGCGCGGCTGCTCGGGCGTGATGATCCGGTCACGCGGCCGCGGCAGGCCGGTCTCGACCACTTCGCCGATCGTCGACGGCCGCGCGCTCAGCACGGCGATGCGATCCGACAGGAACACCGCTTCATCGACGTCGTGCGTTACCAGCACCGCAGTGAAGCGCTGCTGTTCCCACAGCCTGAGCATCAACCGATGCAATTCCAGCCGCGTCAGCGCATCGACCGAGCTGAACGGTTCGTCGAGCAGCAGCACGCGCGGCTGCGCGGCCAGCGCTCGCGCGATCGCCACCCGCTGCTGCATGCCGCCCGACAACTCGCGCGGAAAGCGCTGCGCTGCATCGGCCAACCCGACCAGTTCCAGATAGTGTTCGCAGTAGCGGCGCCGCTCGCGCGGCGACAGGTCGCCGCGGTGCTCGACCGCGAACGCGACGTTGTCGATGACGCGGCGCCAAGGCAGCAGCGACTTGGTGTATTGCTGGAATAGATAGACCAGGCCCTCGGGCGGGCCGTTGACTTCGCGCGTGCCAACTTCGATGCGGCCCGAGGTGGCGGGCATCAGGCCGGCAACGATCTGCAGAAAAGTGGACTTGCCGCAGCCCGACGGACCGATCACAGTAAGGAACTCACCGGCCGCCACCGACAAGGTGATGTCCTGCAGTGCGACTACGCCACCGGCATCCGCGGCGCCGTAGGTCTTGCGGATCTGCTGCAGCCGCAACGCCTCGCCGCCCGGTACCTGTTTCGACTCGAACTGCGTGGCTGACATAGATCACGTCCATTGCCCCCGAGGCCGTGCGCGCCACGGGAATGGCCACAGCGGCCGGGCAAAGCGGGCACGGAAGAATGGCCGCCGCACGTAATCGATTTTATCCAGCTCAACGATCAAAATGCAACTTATCGTTTATTCTATGCAAGCGCCGCTTTGGTAGCTTCCTTCTTTTCGGCTTTTATCGACATTGCGATTCGCGATGAGTCAATCCAAACATTCTTCCGGCCAGCACGATTCTTCGCACGCGCACGCCCATGCGCATACGCATGCCCACGCGCACGGCGCCCCCGTCGCTCCCGTCGACGTGCACGCCCACTGGTATCCGCAGCCCTGGCTCGATCTGGTCGCGCAGCACGGTGCCGAGCACGGCGTCGAGTGGCGCGAGCTGCCGGGCCAGGGGCCGCAGTTTCGCGTCGGCCACGTCGTCACCGGCCCGACCGGGCCGCGCTACGTCGATCTAGACACGCGCTTGCAGGCGATGGACCAGCAAGGCGTGGCCGTGCATGCGCTGTCGCTGTCGCAGCCGATGCTGTACTGGGCCGGCCGCGAACTGGGACTGCGGCTGGCCTGCGTATTCAACGACCAGCTCGCCGCCGCGCACGAAGCGCATCCGCAACGGCTGATCGGGTTGGCCACGCTACCGATGCAGGCGCCCGATCTGGCGCTGCGCGAAGTGGAACGCGCCGCGCGCCTGCCCGGCGTGCGCGGCTTTTACATGGCTACGCGCGTGCTCGATCGCGAGCTGTCGGATCCGGCGTTCTTTCCGGTCTACGAGGCAATCGAAGCGCTGCGACTGCCGATCTTCCTGCACCCGGTGTTCGTCATCGATCACCATCGCTTGAGCGCGCACTATCTGACCAACCTGCTGGGCAATCCGTTCGAAAGCGCGATCGCGGCCGCGCACCTGATCTTCGGTGGCGTGCTCGACCGCTTCCCCAAGCTCGACATCGTGCTGCCGCACGCCGGCGGCGCGTTTCCGTGGCTGGCCGGGCGCTTGCATCGCGGCTGGGAAAAGCGCGGCGACCTGCAGCACATCGAGCGCGGGCCGCTCGAATACCTGCGCCGCTTCCATTACGACACGATCGGCTACTCCGACGCGGTGGTCGATCACCTGGTGCGCCACATCGGCGCCGACCGCGTGCTGATGGGCAGCGACTATTGCTTCCCGATCGCCTGCGAACAACCGGTCAACGACGTGCTGGCCAACCCGTTTCTGTCCGACGGCGACCGTCAATCGATCATCGAAAACAACGCGCGACTGCTGCTGCGCCTGTAGACGCGGCGCGCGGCTTCAGCGCATGTCAGCCGCTCTGCGCAAGCGATCCAGCGTCCAGCCGCGGCCCAGCAGCAATCTGCGCGTCTGCAACTCACCCAGCACCTCGGAGCTCACTTCCTGCCCGAGGTAGTGCAGCGTCTTCTCTTGCAGCCGCAGATAGCCGTGCTCATAACGCCGCGCCAGCGACTGCCATAGCGCGTCCGCCCCCGGCGATTGCCGCGCCCCGCTCAGCAGGCAGATGCCGGCCTCCAGCCCCCAGTCATAGATCGTCGAGGCCAGCCCGCGCCGCTGATACGGTTCGTCGTATTTCGAATGCGGCGAGCGCAGGCAGCGATCGGCGCGGCGGCCGACTTCGATCAGGCGGTTGAACACCGTATAGCCGGCCAGCCGCTGCTGCGCCAGATCTTCGACGTAGAAGTAGAACTCGCCGTCGGCCTGGCGGTAGTGCACCAGAAACGGCGACGCGTCGATGCGGCGGCCGGCCAGCCCGTGCAGGCGATCGCCGGGCGTATACAGACGCTGGTGCATCGCGTCGAGCTCGTCGCGCAGCCGCTCAGAGGCCGGCTCGCCGACGTCGATTCGCAATTCGATGGGCCGGGTGAGCCGGCCCGCGGCAAGCCAATGCCCGCCGTGGATCGCTGCATGCATGACGCACTCCAGTCGATGCGCGGCCGCCGCTGTGCGAACGGCCACTACTGCGCGGGGCGGGTGCCCGGCGATCGATGGTTTGCGCTGAAACTAGGAAGGTGGGGGATCGCCGGGCTTAGGAATCTGCGGCCGGCTGGCGCGGCGCCGGCAAGGCCGGCGCAATACCGATGAGCGCAACGCGGCCTGCACCGGCCCGGCGGGCGGCGCATGAAACGCGAAGGCTGCGCGAATGAATCGATATCGGCATGGCGCAAGTATACGACGCTGGCGCCGCCAGCGTCGGCATCGCCACCGCTACGTGTGGGCGAACGCTCTACATCCGGGCCAGTTGCGCCTCATCCAGCCAACAGGCGTGCACGCCGAACGGCACGCGCGCCGGCAGCTTCAGCCGCGCCAGCTCGGTCATCGAGGTCGCGTCGAGCACCAATAGTTCGGCACGATCATCGGCCATCAGCAGATCGAGCAGATAACCATCGTCTTCGCGCACGGCCCCGGCACGAGGCACGAACAGCGCTTCGCCGCCGTGGAATTCGCCGTAGCTGAAATAGGCCAACTCCCGCTCGTCGATCAGGTCGTACTTGAGCACGCCACGGCCCATGTAGCCATCGGCCTGCTCATCGATCAGCCAGCCGTAGCGGCTGCGCCGGCCGACATGGCGCAGATTCAGACTGGGCCGCTCGTAGCCGTGCTCCAGCAAGCGCTTGTACTGTACCTCGCCGCTGCCCAGGTCGATCACCCACTTGCCCAGCTTGGCCGGCGGTTCCTCGGGCGTATGAATCGGCACATTGGCCGGATACTCGTCGAACGCAGGCGCGTACAGCACGATGCGCTCGCGGCCGTGCTCGTCGGTTTCTTCCCAGGCATTGATCACGTGCCAGATCATGCCCGGCTGCGCCGTTTCGAACCAACGAATGCGCTCGCCGAGTTTGGCATCGCGCGGCACGATGCCCCAGCGCAGCTTGTAGGAAGGATCGAAGCGCCAGAAGCTCTGTCCGGTGTCGTGCAGATTCTGCTCCGAGAAACGTAGCGACACATCGGGAATCACCAGATATCGCTCGGTGAGGAAATAATCATGAATGGTGCCCGGCAGGCTCTGGCCGGAGCCGATCTCGTCGATCTTCAGGCAGTTGACGAGCCGCCCTTCGTGCACGTGCGCCATCCAGATCGCGCGCCCGCGGTTGTCGATCGCCACGTTGTAGAAATCGCCGTTTTCCGGATCGATGCGCGGATGCGCCGAGAACGGCACGCGCAGCGCGCCGCCCCAGTCTTCGAGCCGGCCGCCGCCGTCGAGCACCAGCCGGCCGTCTTCGCGGCGTGCATCGAGCACGAACGGCAACCCACTGCCTTGCAGGCAATACAGCTTGCCATGGTGATACTGCACGCTGGTCGACGCCGGGTTGGCTTCCAGCGCCGACCAGTTCGGAATCAGCCCGGCGGCCTGCTTGCGCGCGACGAGCTTGATTCGCTCCAGCCCCATCGGGCCGCTGGCGCACATGTCGCCATAGCTGGGAAACACCTCGCGGCCGGCGCTCTGCTCGAACTCGAAACGCGGCGTGCGAATGTACGTGTTCGAATAGGTAGCGCTACCCTCGCCGATCTGCACCTGGTGCAGCATGCCGGCGCCGTTGAAACAGTGCGCGCGCGTCGTGACGCGGTCGAACTGCACGTTGGTGCCGTTGCGCAGATAGACGCCACGCAGGTCGGCAGGCAGCCGGCCGACCACCTGCACCGGCACATGCTGGTGCTCGGTGCGCACCGGCTGAAAGCCCGGATGGTTATAGACGCTGGCCCGGTTGTAACGCTCGGCGTCGATCGCCCGGTCGATGCGCTCGTCTTCAGCCCCGAAGATCGTATCTTGCATGGCGCCCCCGGCTCACTGCCGCTTCAATCCCAGCGTCTGGATCACCTGTCCCCAGCGCCGCCGCTCGCTTTCCACGAAGGCGGCAGACTCGGTCGGCGTCGTGGCGCCGTAGTCGATCGCCAGCTTCAGCCCTTGCTCAGCCAGGCTGGGATCGGCCACGATCTGCTTGACTGCGGCGGCGATCTGCTCGGCCACTGCCGGCGGCGTTCCTTCCGGCGCCGCCAGCGCCCACCAGGAATGCACGTCATAGCCGGGCAGGCCGGCCTCGATGACGGTGGGCACGTTCGGCAGCGAACGCGAACGCTGCAAGCCGCTGACCGCGATCGCCTTCAGGCGGCCATCCCTGACCAGCGCCAGCGTGCCGGCACCGGGGTCGAAGTGCAGCTGGATCTGCCCGTTCATCAGGTCGACATTGGCGTCGGCACTGCCCTTGTACGGCACGTGCTTCATCTGCACGCCAGCCATCTGCGCGAACAGCGCGCTGGCCAGGTGGGTAGCCGAGCCTTCGCCGGTCGATGCATAGTGAACCGCTTCCGGATTGGCCTTGGCGTACGCGACCAGCTCACTGATCGTGTTGGCCTGCAGCTTGTTGCTGGCGATGACGAACAATGGCGAGTTGAACAGCTTCGAGATCACGGTGAGCTTTTCCGGCGCATACGGCAGCGAAACGCGCAGCGCCGGATTCAGCACCAGACTGGTCGGACTGGCCAGGATCAAGGTATGCCCGTCGGGCGGCGCCTTGATCAGCGCCTGCATGCCGATGATCTGCGTGCCGCCCGGCATGTTCTCCACCATCACCGGCTGACCGATGCGCGCCGACAGCCGCGTGGCGAAAGCACGCGTGCCGAGGTCGCCGACGCCGCCCGCCGGATACGGCACGATGATGCGCACCGGCTTGCTCGGCCAGCTTGGCTGCTGCGCATTGGCTTGCCCCGACAACACACCCGCGGTCAATACTGCAGCACCGGCCAGCAGCATGCGGCGGCTCAAGAACAGATTCATCGATGCGCGTTTCATCTTGGGTCTCTTCGTTCTCGTTTGAGGTTTTTCAGCGATCGAGCACGCGCCCGATCGGATCGCCGAAGCGCAGACGCATCGCCTCGTCGATGTTGGTCGGGTCCGGCACCACCACGCCGCCGGCACGCACCCGATAGTCACCGGGGCTGTCGACGCCCAATGGCACGACGCCCTGCGCCAATCCCCTGGCAGACTCCAGCATCAGCTTGCGGAACTGCATCACGCCGATGTCGGTCGGGCCGAGTAGCTCGCGCGTACGGTCGGCGATGCGACCCTGGCTGTCCTGGATCGCCGCGTCCTGTTCCGACACGCCGACGATGCCGGTGTAGTTCTCGCTTTTCTGCACCTCGCGATCGATCAGATAGTCGTTCGATCGATTGCGCAGCGGCATCCAGTTTTCGCCCATCTCCGGATAGACCGCGCCGCCGCTGCGATAGCCCTTGCGTTCTTCTTCGGTCAGCGGTCGCTGCGGGTTCCACGAATAGATGTAGATCCAGCAGGATTCGTCGTCGATCGGCACCCAGGTCTGGCCGTGATAAGTCTGGCCGTCGGTGGCGCTCGGCGTGTAGCCGTGACAGGGCATCAGGTACTGCGCGATGCGCCAATACAACTGCCCCGGTTCGGCCTGGCGCGATGCGCCCAGCACCAGCCCGGCGCCGTGCTTGCGCACCTCGTAGCGCGGCCGCGCATCGTCGCGCATCCAGCGTACGTGGTTCTGATTCATCGTCTGCTGCGAATAACCGCGCGTGGCACGCGCGGCCTTCTCGGCAAGCTGCCCTTCCGAAGACACCACCGGCTGATGCAGGAACGAGAAGTGCGCCGTATCGACGCCGCCTTCGGCCGCCTGCGCCCAATTGCACTCCTGGTATTTCTTCGAGACGTGCCGGTGCGACGGCGGCACGAGCGCGAATTCCATCTGCGGCAGCTCGGGCAGCGGCCGCTGCGGCCCCAGGTAGGCCCACACGTAGTCGCCCCATTCGCGCGTCGGATACGCCTTGATCTGCGCCTTGTCGCTGACCTTGGACACCAGCTCGGGCGGCATCGTCGGCATGTCGACACAGCGGCCTTGCGCGTCGAACTTCCAGCCGTGATAGGCGCAGCGAATGCCGCCTTCTTCATTGCGGCCGAAAAACAGATGCGCGCCGCGATGCGAACAGCGCGGATCGATCAATCCCACCGCGCCCGTGCTGTCGCGAAACGCGAGCAGCTCTTCGCCGAGCAGCTTCAGGCGCACCGGCGCGCCGTCGCGCTGCACCTGTTCCGACAGCAGCACCGGCAGCCAGTAGCTGCGAAACAGATCGCCCATCGGCGTGCCGGGGCCGGTACGGGTCAACATGCGGTTGTCTTCGTCACTGAGCATCATCTTCCTCGCTATTGCACCGGCGGTCGCACCCAGCGCGCCGCCAGGGCATCGGCGGTTTTCACCAGCAGGCCCAGATCCGAGCCCAGGCAGACCATCGTCGCGCCGGCATCGAGATAGCTTTGCGCCTGCGCCTCGCCGGCCAGGATGCCGGCGGCACGGCCGGCGGCGCGGATGCGGCGCACGCCGTCGAGCGCCGCCTGTTCCACTTCGGGATGCAGCGGCTGCGCCAGGTGCCCCATATCGGTGGCCAGATCGACCGGGCCGATGAACAAGCCGTCGACGCCGTCGACGGCGCAGATCGATTCCAGGTTCGCCAGCCCGGCCGCGCTTTCGATCTGCAGCAGCAGGCAGATGCGCTGCGCCGCCGCCTCGTAATAGCCGGCATAGCGGCCGAAGCCAGTGGCGCGCACGCTGCCGCCCACGCCGCGCATGCCCAGCGGCGGATAACGCACCGCGCGCACCACGGCCGCCGCTTCGTCGGCGTCACGGATGTTCGGCACCATCACCGTGTCGATGCCCATGTCGAGCACCGGCTTGAACAGCACCGGATCGGCCGATGGCATGCGCACCAGGCATTGCGTCTCAGTACCGGCCAGCGCCAGCACCTGCGAATACAGCGTCGGCAGACTGGTCGGCGTGTGCTCGGCGTCGAACATCAGGAAGTCGAAGCCGGCGGGCACCAGCGCATCGGCCGTCTGCGCGGTCAGCGACATGCTGAACAGGCCGAATTGCGGATGCCCACGCAGCAGCTTTTGCTTGAACGGATTGATCGTTTGCAGGCTCATGGCCGCACTCACCTCATTCCGGCTTCAGGCCCGCGTCGGCGGTCAAGCGCTTCCACAGCGCGATCTGCGACTTCACGTAATCCTCCAGCTCCTGCGGCGAGCTGCCGAAGATGTCGATGCCGAGTTCGGCGCCGCGCTCGCGCAGGTCGGGGCGATTGAGCACCGCCACCAGCTCGCGATTGATGCGCGCCACCACCGGCGCCGGCGTGCCGGCCGGCGCGAACATGCCGAACCAGGCGACCACGTCGAAATCGGGAAAGCCCGCCTCGCGCATCGTCGGCACGTTCGGCAGCGACGGAAAACGCTTGTCGGCCAGCACCGCCAGCGCGCGCATGCTGCCCGCCTTGACCAGCGGCGCCGACGAGGCCAGGTCGATGAAGCCGAACTGGATCTGCCCACCGATCAGATCGCTGATGATCTGCGGCGAACTCTTGTAGTAAACGCGCACGAATTCGGTCGATGCGGCCTTGCCGAGCTTGCTACCGGAAACGATCGCGAAGCTGTTGGCCGCGCCGTAGCTGATCGTCTTGGGCGCCTTGCGCGCGGCTGCTGTCAGCTCTTCCAGGCTGTGATAGGGGCTGCTCGACGGCACCAGCACGAAGAAGGTCAGGTTGCCCATCTTGCTGATCGGGGCGAAATCGCGCACCGGGTCGTAGCGCAGCTCCTTGATCAGATGCGGATTGGCCGCGTGCGTGGTGTTGGTCGTAAACAGCAGCGTGTTGCCGTCAGGCTTGGCGCGCGCCACCATTTCGGCGGCCAGCACGCCATTGGCGCCGGGCCGGTTCTCGATCAACGCGGTCACGCCCAATGCGGTGCCCAGGTGCTGGGCCACCATCCGCGCATAGACGTCGGTACCGCTGCCGGGGCCGAACGGCAGCACGATTTTCAATGGGCCCTCGATGCGCGCATCGGCGGCGGCCGGGCGCGGTTGCGCGAACGCGCGACAGGTGGTCAGGCCAAGCGCCGCGGTCAGCAGCCGGCGACGTGAGGCAGCACCTGTACTGGTGTGATTTTTTCTGCGCATGAATGTCTCCTCAGGGAAGCGTGATGGTGAATACGCCAAACGACTTATACAATCGATTTTTCAGTTCATAACGTGAGATAAACTCACATCACGCACTCCATCGGCCGCATCCACCGGCATTCCGCCTGCACGCCATGACCCGCCTGCCCCCGCTGAACGCGCTGCGCGTCTTCGAGGTCGCCGCCCGCCACCTGAGCTTCACCCGCGCTGCCGCCGAGCTGCACGTCACGCACGGCGCCGTCAGCCGGCAGATCACTGCGCTCGAAGAGCATCTGCAGGCGCCGCTGTTCAAGCGCGGCTCGCGCAGCCTGCAGCTCACCACCGATGGGCGCCGCCTGGAGCGCGCCGTCAGCGCCGCCTTCGACACGCTGCGCACGGCCGCCGCGCAGATCACGCCGCAGCCCGACTCGGTGCTGCGCGTCAGCGCACCGCCCACCTTGTCGATGTGGTGGCTGATCCCGCGCATGATTGCCCTGCATCACGCGCACCCGCAGTTGCGCATCGAGCTGTCGACTGGCACAGCGCCGGCCGACTTCGAGGGCGACCCATACGATGCGGCCATCCGCCGCATCGCCGGCGTGCCCAAGGGCCTGGTGGCCGAGCGATTTCTCGACGGCCGCTCGATTCCGGTCTGCAGTCCGGCCTATCGGCGCGAGCAGCGGCTGCGCTCGGTGAGCGACCTGGCACGCGCCACGCTGGTCATGACGCGTTCCGAGCCGCTGGCCTGGGATGACTGGCTAAGGCTGCACCACGTCAGGCGCGAGCCGCTGGCCACGGTGCTCGAATTCGAGCAGTTGTATTTCGCCGTGCAGGCTGCGCTGGATTCGCTCGGCGTGGCGCTGGTGCCGGCTGCGCTGGTCGCCGCCGAGGTCAGCCGCGGCCGGCTGCATGCGCTGTCCCAGCCCGAAGGCCGCATGCTGCCGACCTACGCCCTTCTATCGCCGCGCGTGTCGGCCAAGCGCGAGGCAATTCACACGCTGGGCGAGTGGCTGAAAAGCGCGGCTTGAGCCGCGGCGTCAGCATATAGGGGGCGAGGCATCGCGATTCTCGAAGGCTGACTGAACGGCCTGCACGACGCGTTGCGCGATGCCCCGAAAGTTCGCCCGAGCTCGGCCAGGGCGGCCGCCGGGTCGAAGCGCAAACGCTCTTGGACGCGCGCCGTGCGGCGAATCAATGGGCAGTAGGCAGCGGACCCCGGCAGATTGTCGTTGACCCGCCACCGCCGCTCGCGCAGCGCTTGGACCCTGACGAGGTAGTCCTCGCCGGAGATGGCATCGACGTAACGCCCGTTGTCGATATCGGGTACATCCAGGCGCTGACCCGTCAACCATTCATACAGGAAACCCGCACGACTCCTTTACTCGACTCGAAAATTCGATACTGATTTTCGATTTTCTCCCGAAAACGATACCACAGCACTTTCAAACGGTAACGAAATATCGATTTCGCTGCCCAGGCTGCACGCTGGTCGGTGCCCGGCCCTGAAGCTCGCGCCCGGCAGCCCCTGAGGTCGGGAGGAAACGATCACCCTCAGTCGCTGCCGCGATCGCCGCCGACCCCGGCGCGACGGTCGAATCTCGGCAGATGCCAGTGATATCGCAGCGACAGATGGCGCAGCGCGAAGCACGCCAGCACGGCGCCCCAGCTGCGCCAGCCATCGCCCCATTGCAGCCATTCGCCAAGCACTTCGATGCCGGCCGCCAGCAAGGCCGCCGACGCATAGATTTCGCGCCGCAGGATCACCGGCACGCGGTTGAGCAGCACGTCGCGCAGCACGCCGCCGCCCACGCCGGTAAGCGTGCCCACCAGCACCGCCACTTCGGCGTTGTGGCCGAAGGCCAGCGCCTTCTGCGCGCCGGCCACCGCGAACAGACCCAGACCGATCGAGTCGAACAGCAGCACCGGCTGCGCCATGCGTTCGACCAGCGAATGCGCGCCGACCACGATCAGCGTGGCCACCATCGACACGGCCAGATAGCGCCAGTCCGACAATCCCACCGGCGGCACCGCGCCGATGCACAGGTCGCGCATCACCCCGCCGCCGCAGGCTACCGTGAAGGCCAGCGCGGCAATGCCGAAGCCGTCCAATCCGCGATTGCGGGCCGCCACGGCGCCGCTGACGGCGAACGCGAATACACCGGCCAGGTCGAGTAGCGTGAAAAGGGCGGGCATGGGCATAGGGGGCGCGGCGCTCAAATGGAGGGCATTATGCGGCCCGCGCTGCGGGTTCGCGCCGCACCCCGCCGCCTTGCCCTCCCGCCCTGGCCTGCCGTGCTCCGCACGCGGCCATGCTCACACTGCCGCCTCAGCCGAAGCGCAGGCCGTGCCGCAGCCGACTCAGTTGATCGTGATGCCCTTGCGCCGGATGATCTCGCCGGCCGCCGCGGCCTGTTTGGTCACGTAGGCCTTGAACTCTTCCGGGCTCTTCAGCACCGGATACATGCCCAGCGTTTCCAGCTTGTCGCGCACCTCGGGCAAGTTCAGGATCAAGGCCACTTCACGGTTGACGCGCCGCACGATCTCGGCCGGCGTGCCGGCCGGCATCAGAATGCCCTGCTCGGCGGCCACCTCGAAATCCTTGATGCCGACTTCGCCGAAAGTCGGCACTTCGGGCATGCTCGATAGCCGCGACGGCCAGGTCACGGCTAGGAAGCGCAGTCGGTCATCCTTCATGTACTGGCGCGCGGTGGCCACGCCCATCAACATCGTCTGCACCTGGCCGCTGGCCAGATCGACGACCGCCGCCGAATCGCCTTTGTACGGAATGTGCTGCATCTGCAGGCCGAGCATGTCGTCGAGCGTGGCCATCGCGATGTGATGCGGCGAGCCGACGCCGGGCGTGGCGAAGCTGATGCGGCTGCCGTTCTGCTTGGCCCACTGCTGCCATTGCGCGAAATTGCGCACCGGCACCGACTGGTGCACGGCCAGCACGAGCGGAAAGCGCCCCATCATCGCCACGTACTCGAAACTGCTCGGCTGATAGGGCAGCTTGTCGAACAAGTGCCAGTTGTTGAACAGCGTTCCGTTGTCGGCAGTGGCCAGCGTATAGCCGTCAGCCGGCGCCGAGGCCAGCGCCTGCGCGGCCACCGTGCCGCCGCCGCCCGGACGGTTGTCCACCAGCACCCGCTGGCCCAGCGCCTTGGCCAGCCCATCGCCGATCAGCCGCGCGACGATGTCGCCGGCACCCCCCGGGTTGTAGGGCACCAGCCAGCGGATCGGCTTGCTCGGATATGGCGGCGACTGGGCCCATGCCGGCAGCGCCGCGCCGCCGGCGAGGCTGCCGGCCAGACCGGCGGCCCCGGCCAGCCAGCGTCGGCGGCCGGCGGCAAATCCATCGGCAGGCGCAGCCCCGGGCCCGTCTGTGCGGTCGACGACGGGCGTATGAATCGAACGGATCATCATGCTGTCTTCTGAATCCTCATCGATGAATGAGTGCGTACCGCTGCGAATCGGCCGCCGGCAATCGCTTACCAGCCGTGACGCTCGATCCACCCGGCGATCAGCCGCACCGATTGCGCGAGCTGCTCGGGCTGTCCCTTGAAATAGTGCGAGGCGCCGGCGATGCAGTGCATTTCCTTGTCGGCGCTGCCGCAGGCGCGATACATCAACCCGATGTCGGGCTGCGGCACCGCGTCGTCGGCGCCGTGCTCGATCGCCAGCAGCGGCACCGTGATCGCACGTGCGCAGGTTTCGCCGTCGGCGCGCGAATGGTCGAGCGACCATTGCGACAGCCACGAACGCAGCATCGAGAAACGCGCCAGGCCCACCGGGCCGGTGTTCACCGTTTCGGGCACTCCCAGGTAGCACTGGCCGATCGTGCGCTCGTTCGGATCGATGCTGGCATCGAGAAAGCGCGGTTCGGCCATCGTGCGATGCGTGAGCAGGCCGCGCTCGACCTCGGCGCCGCCGCGACGCTTGAGCTTGTCAAGCGTTTCCAGCACGCCGGCCGTGATGCGGCGCATGCGCGCAAGCTGGGCAGCTCGATAGGCGGCCAGCCAGTCTTTCGGGTAAGGCGGGCGCACCGGCAGTTGCGGCGAATACAGATCGAACTGCGGATCGCGATCGTCGGGGTCGTGTTCGTTGCGCACCGACGGATCGATCCAATCGGTCAGGCAGCGAGCGCGCGATCGATGTGCGGCTTCCAGCACCACGCCGTCGGCCGGCCAAAGCTGCGCCGCCTTCAAGTCGATCGCGTCGCCCGCCGGCGTGGCAGCGATCGTCGGCTGCTGCGCCTGCGACTGATAGAACAGCGACAACGAGCCGCCGCCCGACCAGCCGAGCAGCACCACGCGCTCGAAGCCGAGTCGTTCTTTCGCATGCCGCACGCAGGCGTTCAGATCGAGCGCCACTTTCTCGTAGATCAACGCCGTATCGTTCTTCGCATAGCGGCTGCCCATGCACAGCACCGCATGGCCGGCCTGCGCCAGCGCCGTCGGCAGCGGCAGCAGTTGCAGCGTCGAAGCCGGATGCATCATCAGGAACACGGTGCGCGACACCGGCTGCCTGGGCTGGATCAGCAGCCCTTCGAGATTGACCGTGCCCTGGCTGCCGACGAAGCCATAGGTTTCAGTCATCTGGCTGGTTTCCAGATAGCTGACGTGCACCCACTGGTGCTGCAATTCCTGCGTCATCGAGATGTCTCCTCTTGTGCGCTTGACGCTCAGACCAGGCGCTGGCCGGCTGGCAACTGATCGGCCGGCTCGTTCAGGCAATCGCGGATCAATGCCGATACGCGCGCCGCATCGCCCAGCTCCTGCGCCAGGCTCAATGCAAGCTTGGCCAGGAACACGCTTTCGCGTTGCGGACCGGCCTCGTCGATGGCCACGGCCAACTCGTCGTAGACGATTTCCAGTTCGTTGAAGCTCAAAGGCATGGCTGGGGTTTCCGATTACGCTTGGGAAGGCGCTGCGGCAAGCAGCCGTTCGATCACGGCGGCCACGCGCGAGGCGCTGCCGGCCTGCCAGCGCGTGCAGACGTGCTGATCGGGCCGCACGACGTAAACCGCGCCGTCGCGCGCGCCCCACAAGGCCTGCACGTGGGCCTGTGGATCGTGCAGCACGAGATCAGCGCCGGCCGGCTGCGCGGCATCGCTGCGCACCGCCACCAGCTTCAGCCGCAACCCGCGCCGACGCAGCGCCAGCACGTCTTCGTGCGCTGCGCGCCACAGCGCCTCGTCGTGGCCGAACACGAACACCTGGAACATCGGCTCGAACGCATCGAGCAGCCAGCCCTTGCCGGCATCGGCCGGATCGAGCCGCGCGTTGCGCGCCGGCGCGCCGGGGCGCGGCCCGCGCTCGAAGTTCGCCTCGGTGGCATCGACGAAGCTCAGCGGGCTATCGGCATAGTCGATCGGATGCGAAGTGCGCCAGTGCAGCAGGCCTCGCGGAAACTCGTGATCCAGCGACAGCGACAGCACCGCCTGCTGCATGATGCGAAAGCCGCGCGTGGGCGGCGCCATCATCCGCGTGCTGCGGCCGGCATCGACGCAGATGTGGCGCGCATCGGCAACGCGTTCGTCGCTATAGGAATCGAGCAGCGACTGCGCACCCCGGCCCTGCGCCACCGCAGTCAGCTTCCAGGCCAGATTGATCGAATCCTGCACGCCCGTGTTCATGCCGCGCACGCCGAACACCGGCAGCAGGTGCGCCGCATCGCCGCAATACAGCACGCGGCCGTGACGGTAGCGCGCCAGCGTCAGCGCGTTGGGCTTGTACAGCGTCGTCCATTCGACCTGCCAAGGCTGCTGCACGCCGATGTAGTCGAGATGCGCCTGGATGTTGTCGTGAATGCGCTGCGGGTCGAGCGCCTGTTCATCGCTCATGCCCTCGGGCACCTGATAGTCGAGCCGCCACACGCCGGCGGGCGCCTTGTGCATCAGCACGCTCTGCCCGGGCAACCACGGCGGCTCGAAATAGCAGCGCCGGCCCGGCGGTTCGTCCAGGTCGATGTTGAAATCCGAAATCACGAAGCGCGTTTCATACGAACGCCCTTCGAAGCGCAGGTTCTGCAGGCGCCGCACCGTCGAGCGGGCGCCGTCGCAGGCCACCAGCCAATCAGCCTGCAATCGGTATTCGCCTTGCGGCGTGTCGAGCGTCAGCGTCACGCCATCATCGCCCACCGACATGTCCTGCAAGCGCGTCTGGAAGCGCAGATCGACGCCGACCTGGCGCGCCCGATCGACCAGCACCTTCTCCATCACGCACTGGCCCAGGTTGGTCATCGGCGCAAACTTGTCGTCTTCCGAAAACGGGATGTCCAGCTCGTGCACGACCCGGTTGCGATAGAAGCTGTGTCCCTTGTTCCAGACGATCGCCTGTTCGAGAAACTGCGGCGCCACGCCGCACTGCTCGACGATTTCCATCGAACGCCGCGTCAGCGCCAGCGCGCGGCTGCCGCCGCTGACCTGAGCCTCGGATTCGATCAGCACCGGCTTGACGCCGTGCGCCGCCAACTGGATCGCCAGCACCATACCGATCGGCCCAGCGCCGATGATCACGACCGGATGGCGGCGCGGCGGTGCGGCATCCATGTCGGCCGGCCGTTCGAACGGATAGATCTCGTAACGGAAGTAGCTCGACGATTGCGGCTGCAGCTTCGGTTGATGCATGGCGATTATCTGGCGGTGGGTAGGTCGCTGATACGTCCGGCATTCGGGGGCGCCATCCGGCGCCCTGCCGCGCGGCGGGCCGGCACATCAGGCCGGCGCTTCAGGCCGGCTGTTGCATCGACCAACCGGCGGCCGAGCCCGCGGCCGCACTAGCCGGACGGCCTAGGCTCGGCGGATCAGGCTGCCGCCTTCTCCTTGGTCCAGGCGTCGAGCTGGACACGCGCACGCTTCATATCAGATTCAGATACTTTTCCGTCAGTCATATCGACGGTCAGTTCCAGGCGCAGGCCGTTCGGGTCGAAGAAATAGATCGAACGCAGGAAGCCGTGGTCGGTGACGCCGATCACGTCGATACCGGCGGCTTCGAGCCGCGCCTTGGCGCTATCGAGCTTTTCCAGCGAACCGACCTTCAGCGCCAGATGGTTGACCCAGGCCGGCGTATTCGGCGACGGCAGTGCCGCCTGATCATCGCCCAGGTCGAAGAACGCGATCGACGAGCCGTCTTCCAGTGCAAAGAACAGATGCACGTAGGGACAGTATTCGCCGGTGCTGGGCACGTTGTCGGCGCGAATGATGTGGACCAGCGGCAGCCCCAGCAGGTCTTCGTAGAAGGCACGCGTCTGCTCGGCGTCTTTGCAGCGCCAGGCGAAATGGTGCAAGCGCAGGACGGGTTCGAAACGACTCGACATGAACAGCGCTCCTCCATGAAATTGCGCGCATTCTGGCCCATCGATTCAATAGTGTCAATATTAGATACTTTCTAATGCTGCCAGCCTGCTATAAATCGCCCCATGAACAAGTTCGCGCGCATGATCGACGTGCTCGATCTCTTCTCGGAAAGCGATACCTTGCTGAGCGCCGAAGAGATCGCCGCCCGTTTGCAGATATCCAGGCCGACCGCATTTCGCTACGTGCGCGAGCTGTGCCGCGTCGGTTTCCTGGCCAATTACTCGGGCCACTATTCGCTGGGCGCGCGCATCATCACGCTCGATTACCGCATCCGCGAATCCGATCCCTTATTGAAGGCATCGACGGAGGTGATGCGCCGGCTGGCCGCCGAAACGGCGTGCAGCGCGATCCTGTGCCGCATCTACAACGACGAAGTCATCAACATGCACCACGAAGCCGGCGGCTATGCCCTCTCCGGCGTCGGCTTCGGGCGCGGCCGGCCTATGCCCTTGTTCAGGGGCTCGGTGTCGAAGGTGATGCTGGCCTTCATGCCGGCGGCGCGGCTACGCAAGGTCTATGAGCGGCATCGCGACAATCCCGACCTGCTGGCGATCGCGGCCGACTGGCCGAGCTTCAAGGCCTATTTCTCACGGATCAGGCAAGTGGGTCATTACCTGTCGTGCGAAGAGCTGGACGCCGGCACCTGCGGTCTGGCGGCGCCGATCGACGTGCCGGGCGTGGGCACGATCGCGGCGATCTCGCTGGTGTTCTCGGCCCAGCGGCAAGCGCTGATCAACATCGACGGGCTGGCGGCGCTGCTCAAGCCGCGCACCGTCGAGATCGCCAACCGGCTCGCCGAGCTGACCGGGGCGGCGCCGGCGGACGAAACGCCGGATCGCCAATAGTGCGGCGCACTTCCCCAGTACGCCGCCCAGCAAGTACGCCGCTGCGCTTCAACCCAGTCGCACAAACTCCGCCAACGAGCCATTCTGCGCGAAGAACGCATCGCCCACGATGCGCTGCCAGTACAGCTCCGAGCCGTGCGCGATGCGCCACTCGTGCAGCCGCCGCGTGAAGAGCTGCAAGTCGTATTCGTCGGTGATGCCGATCGCCCCGTGCACCGCATGCGCGCTCGCCGCCACCTGCGTCGCGGCCTCGCTGGTGCGCGCCTTGGCGATGGCGGCAGTCAGCAGCGTTGGCGCATGTGCAATGTCGCCTCGCTCACCGTCACCGGCAAACGCCACTTCAGCCGCCACGCTGGCCGCCACCACCTGTTCGGCCATCACGGCAAGCTGATGCTGCACGGCCTGGAACTTGCCGATCGGCCGGCCGAACTGCTCGCGATCATTGCAATAGGTCAACGACATCTGCAGCACGCGCGACATCGCGCCGGCAAGCAAAGCTGCGTGCACGGCTGCCCCATAGGCCTGCAGCACCGAGCCATCGCCCGGCACCTCGACGGCAGCGCCGGCATCGGACCAATCCAGACTTGCCGTCAGCGAGCCATGCACGCCGGTCGGCCGGCGCTGCGCCCGCTCGGCCGGCAGCAGCCAGAGCCGCCGGCCCTCGGCAGCCAGCACGCGATCGGCCACCAGGCCCATCGGCACCAGCGGGCATTGCAGCGCACCGCCGGCGCCGCGCAACAGCGCCGGCGCGATCGTTACCCGGCCCTGCGCGGCCGGGCCGATCAGCGCACGTGCGACGATGGTCTGCGCCATCGGCAGCGGCACGGCATGCGCGCCGAACGCGCAGAGGATGGGAAACAGTTCCGCCAGCGGCAGACCGGCGCCGCCCGCCTCCTCGCTCACCAGCAGGTCGAGAAAGCCTGACGCCTCGATCTCGGCCCACAAGGGCGCCGCATCGCCGCCCTGCTCGATGGCGCGCACCACGGCCGGTGTGCACCGTTCCTGCAACAACTTCTGGATTGCCTGCTCGATCATGGTGGTCGTCCTCAGCGCAAGCCCAGGCCGCGCGCGATCATGCCGCGCAGAATCTCGCGCGTGCCGCCGCGCAGCGAGAACGCCGGCGCGACGTGCGCCACGTAGCTGGCCGTGCGCAGCAGTGTTTCGTCGGGCAGCGCCGCCAGCGGCGCGCGGCCCAGCTCGCCTTCGATCACGCCGGCGATTTCCTGCTCCATGCCGGTGCCCAGATCCTTGACCAGCGCAGCTTCGACCAGCGGGCTTTCGCCGTTGACCAAGCGGGCCGTCACCGCGATCGACATGCGCCGCAAGGTGGCCAGATGCGTGGCCAGCCGGCCGATCGTCGCCACCTGATCGGCCTCGGGCCCGGCGCGCCGCAACGCATCGATCCAGTGCTCGAGCAGCACGATGCTCGAATAGATGCGCTCGGGCCCGCTGCGCTCGAAAGCCAGCTCGGCGTTGACTTGCAGCCAGCCGTCGCCCTCGTTGCCGACCAAGGTGTCGTCAGCCAGCAGCACGTCGTCGAAAGCCACTTCGTTGAAATGCGCCTCGCCGTTCAGGTCGTGGATCGGCCGCACCGTCACGCCGGGCAGCGACAGGTCGACGATGAACTGCGACAGTCCGCGCTGCCGGTCTTCAGGGCCGCCCGAGGTGCGCACCAGCGCGATCATGTACTGGCAGTGATGCGCGTAGGTGGTCCAGATCTTGCGCCCGTTCAGGCGCCAACCGCCGTCGCAGCGCACGGCTCGCGTGCGCACGCTGGCCAGGTCGGAACCGGCATTCGGCTCGCTCATGCCGATGCAGAAGAATGCTTCGCCGGCGCAGATGCGCGGCAGATAGAACGCCCGCTGCGCCGGACTGCCGAACTTCAGGATCAGCGGTCCGCTCTGCCGGTCGGCGATCCAGTGCGCCGCCACCGGCGCGCCGCGCGTGAGCAGTTCCTCGACCAGCACGAAGCGGCAGAAGGCATCGAGCCGCGCGCCGCCATACTCGGCGGGCAGCGTGACGCCGACCCAGCCGCGCTGCGCCAGGGCGCGGCTGAACGCTGCATCGAAGCCCATCCACGAACGCGCACGCACGTGCCAGGGCGCCGGCGGCTGATGTTCGTCGAGGAAGGCGCGCACCTCGGCGCGAAAGGCCTGCGCGTGCTCGGGCAGGCGGGCTTGGCGAAAACGTGAGGCAAGGTCGCTGTTCATCGGCCTGGATGTTGCCGGTGGCGCAAGCCGCCGGGCAGCGTTCGAAAGCCAATCAGCATACGATCGATGGCTCTTCAGGTCCAATATCGATGTCCACGCTCCCGATACAATGTATGTATCACCGATCGGGTCGCTGCCGGCCAGCGCCGCGCCCACCCCGCCGCCCGCCATACCGATGGACCTGAAACGCATTCGCCACTTCGTCGTACTGGCCGAGACGCTGAGCTTCCGCAAAGCGGCCGAGCGGCTGCACATGACGCAGCCGCCGCTGTCGGTGTCGATCCGCAAGCTCGAAGAAGCGCTCGGCGTGCGCCTGTTCGAGCGCACGCCCACCGGCGTCTTGCTGACTCCCAGCGGCCACGCCGCTCTGGCCGAAGCCAGGCGCCTGCTGTTTCACGGTACGCAGTTCGAGACCGCTGCGCAGCGCGCCTTCGACGGCACCGGCGGCGTGCTGCGGATCGGTTTCGTCGGCTCGACCATCCACGGCCTGCTGCAGCGGCTGCTCACCCGCTACCGGGCCGAGCAGCCCGGCGTCGAGCTGGTGCTGCGCGAAGCCACTTCGACCCGCATCATCGAGCAGATCGAAAACGAAACGCTCGACATCGGCCTGGTGCGCACGCCGCTGCTGCACGGCTCGCTGATCGAGCTATTGCCGCTGGAGACCGACCAATTCGTCGCCGCATTGCCGCTGGGCCACCGGCTGGCCAAGCGCAGGAAACTGGCGCTGGCCGATCTGGCCGACGAAGCCTTCGTCATGTATTCGCCGGCCGAGGGCGCCGGCCTGCACAGTGCGGCCATGCTCGCCTGTCAGCAGCGCGGCTTCCTGCCGCGCACCACGCAGCAGGCCGCGCAGATCCAGACCGTGCTGGCGCTGGTCGAAAGCGGGTTGGGCGTGGCGCTGGTGCCGTCGGTGATGCAGAGCTTCGTGCGCCCCGGCTTCGTCTATCGGCGCCTGACCGACATGCCGCCATCGGCCGCCATCGGCCTGGCGCTGGCTTGGCGGCCCGAGATTGAAAACGCGGCGGCCGAGCGCTTTCGGGCGATGGCGCAACGCGAGTTCGTATGAGGTCAGCCCGCCACCGGCGCTGCCTGCGCGACCGGCAAGCCGCGCAGGAAGTTCAGGTGAATCTCATTGAACACCGGCGCATCCTCGAACTGCGGCCAATGGCCGCAGCCCTGCATCACGGTGAACAGCGCCCCCGGAATCATCGACGCGATGCGCCGGCCTTCCGAGACATCGGCGGTGGGATCGTGCGAAGTCCACAGCACCAGCGTCGGCGCCTGGATGGCGGCATAGTCGCGCGCCGTCATCAGATTGCGCTGCCGGATCTCCATGTCCTGCAGCACCATGCTGTTGGCCATCGCCTGCTGCATGCCGGGCTGGCTGTAGATGGCCTGGCGCGTGGCGATCAGGTCATCGTGCGCCTTCGACTTGTCGGCCATCAGCCACTCGACGCGCGCCTTGATGAAAGCCCACGACGGATCGGTGGCCGCCTGCATCGACAGCGACTTGATCCGCGCCATCACCTGCGGGTCGGCCTGCGAGCCGCCCGCCGTGTTCAGCACCAGCCGGGTCACGCGCTGCGCATGATCGGCGGCCAGCCGCGATGCCACCCAGCCGCCGAGCGATTCGCCGCTGAGGCTGGCGCGTTGCATGCCGGCAGCATCCATGAAGCCGAGCAGGTGGCGCACGTAGTCGGCGATCTCCAGCGGCCGATCGGGCTTGTCGCTCCAACCATGGCCGATCATGTCGATCGACCAGGTGTCGAAGTGCTCGGCATGTGCCTTCAGGTTGCGCACATAGGCCTCGGCGTGACCGCCTACGCCATGCAGGAAGATCAGCGGCGGCTTGCTGCCGTCGCCGGCATGCAGATAGCGCGTGCGCACGCCGCCGGCATCGAGCCAGCCTTGAGAGAACGAAGTGCCGCGTAGATCGGCCCAGATGCTTTGGTGCATGGCTGCGTGCCCGTTCATTCCAGTTTCAGGTTCAGGGCTTTCACGAAGCGCGCCCATTTGTCGTTTTCGGCGGCCACGAAAGCGGCGAATTGCTCGGGCGTGTTCAGCATCACGCCCAGGCCTTGAGATTCGAGGGTGGCCCGGTTGGCGTTGAAACCCTTGGCGCATTCGCGATAGACCGTCTGCGCGATCGACATCGGCAGCTTGGCGGGCCCGAAGATGCCCTGCCAGTTCGACATCTCGAAGCCCTTGACGGTTTCGCCGACCGTCGGCACGTCGGGCAGCACCGACGCACGCGTCGACTCGACCATGCCCAGGATGCGCAGCCGGCCGCTGCGGTGATACGGCAAGGCCACCGACAGCGACAGGAAGCCCACCGGGCATTGCCCGCCGACCACATCGGTCACCGCCGGCGAGGCGCCCTTGTAGGGCACGGAGATCATGTCGATATCGGCCATCTGGCACAGCAGCGCGCCGGCCAGGTGATGCGGCGTCGCCAGGCCCGACGTCGCGTAGCCGAGCTTGCCCGGATTGCGCTTGGCATAGGCGACGAACTCGGCCACCGTGTTGGCCGGCACCGACGGATGCACCGACAAGGTCATCAGCGGCGCCACGACCGAGCAGATCGGCGTGAAATCCTTGATCGGATCGAACGGCACCGACTTGTACACGTGCGAGTTGATCGCGTTGATGGCGATGTTGCCCACCAGCAGCGTATAGCCATCCGGCGCCGCCTTGGCGACGGCGTCGGCACCGATGTTGCCGCTGGCGCCGGGACGGTTTTCGATCAGCGCAGGCTGGCCCAGACCCTGCGTGATGGCCTGCCCGGCCGTGCGGCCGATCACGTCGGCTGGCCCGCCCGGCGGAAACGGCACGACCAGGCGCACGGGTTTGTTCGGATAGTCCTGCTGCGCCCAGGCGGGCAGGCAGCCCGCGGCCAGATTGGCGCCGATGGCGGCCAGGGCGCCGCGTCGAGTGATCGTCATCGTTGTCCCCTCTCCAAGGTTGTGCGGCGATTATTCCACATAAGGGAATATATTCCTTATTATGCAATTAAAACCGCGCGCCGCGAGCTGCCGGCGCACGGTGCCGATCGCCGTCGCTAAGCGGCCGGCGTGGCGCTGCCTGCTGTGCCGGCGGGCTCCTGCGGCGGCGGCACGTCGTAGAAATTCAGCGTCATCGCGATCATCGAATACAGGCCGGCCAGGCCGATGATGTTCGATACGCCGGCGTGCCCGAACACCGCCATGCAGCGCCGATACAGATCGGCATCGATGCTGCCCGCGCCATGCAGCGCCGCGGCCAGCTCCCAGGTCAGCGCTTCGGTGGGATCATCGAAGCCCGGCGCTACGCCGGCCTTGATGCGCTGAATCTGCTCGGGCGTAATGCCGGCCTTCAGCGCGTGCCGTTCATGCATGTGCCATTCGAACGCCGCCCCCCAGAAGCGCGCGCCGGCCAGCACCACGATCTCTTTCTGCCGCTTGGTGATCGGCGCCAGCTCTGACACGTAGAGCCCGAACGGCTCGACCACGTCGACGAAATCGGGGTTGTGCAGCCAGGCGCGCAGATTGATCGGCACGCGGCCGCGCGGTCCGCTGCGGATGCGATCGACGAAGGCGCGCTGACGCGCCGAGAGCTGTTCGTCGGCGAGCTCGAACGAGCGGAAACGGGTGGGATCATTCGACATGGTCTGCCTTGGCCGCGCTGGCCGATTGGTGTTGGTCGGTGCCCTGGCTTGCGCTTCGCGGCGCGGCAGCGTATTCATCGGCCGGCGTCGCGCCGACCCACTGCAAGGGCGCGCGAATGCCTTGCTCGAGCGCGTATTCGCGCTGCTGGTCGGCCGCCGAGCGCGCTTCGGCAGCGCCGCCGATCCGATCATGCCCCCACAGGCTCGGGCCGAACAGTTCTTCGATCTGCCACGAAGCCTCATCGACGACTCGCCCGCCCCAGCCGTATTCGATCGGAAAGCCGGACGGCGTCTTCACGTAGAAGGACGTCATCAAGTCGTTCGAATGGCGGCCGAGCGTCGAGAAGATGCCGCTGGCGTATTCGGTCTGCGCCACGTCATAGGCGCGGCCCACGTCGTCAAACTCATTGACTTCCACCATCACGTGCGCGATGCCGCTGCCGGCGCGTTCGCCCAGCGCCAGTGAATGATGGCGGCCGTTGATGCGCATGAACACGCGCCGGTTCGGTTCCAGCACATAGTCGGAAACGCGAAAACCCAGCAGCTTGCAATAGAAATCGCGCGCCCGTTCGAGCTGCGCCACGATCAGCACGATGTGCCCCATGCCGAGCTCGCCGGTGCGAAAGCCCCCCAGCGGCCGATCGGGCACGAAGGGTTCAGCGGCGTCTTCCAGGCCGTGATAGAGCTCGACGCGATTGCCGTCGGGATCACGCAACCAGATCATCTGCCGCACGCGGCGTAGTGCCAGTTCATCACGGGTGGCCTCGGTGAACGGTACACCGGCATCGGCGAGCTGGCGACGCGCCGCCTCGAGCGCTGCGGCATCGGCCAGCTCCAGACCGAAGTAGTGCGCACCGTCGGCCTCGGCTTGCGTCAGGATGAAACGATGACACTTCTCATCCAGACGCAGCGTGACGGCCTCGCGGCCATCGGGCAGCGCAAAGCGCCGGCTCTGCGTGCCGAGCAGCCGCCGCGAAAAGCGCTGCCAGGCGGCCAGGTCGGAAACGTTCAGGCCCATATAGCCCAGGCTATGAAGCTGCATGGCGCACCTCAGGCGGACAGCGCCAGCGGGTCGGCCTGGCGTTCGAGAATGTCGTGGGCGGCGACTTCCATCGCGTGCGCGACCAGCCGCTGGCACTGCGATTTGTCGTAGTTCAGGAACAGGTTGGCAAGATTGCGCACCGGGTCGCCCAGGTGATAGCGCTCGTATTGCACCTGGCGCGAACCGAAGGCATCGCCGCAGACATCCCAGGCCATCTTGTACAGCCCGACACGGCGCGCCGCATCGGTGCCGGCTGCGCCCTGGTAATACTTGGCGATGTCGGCGCCGATCGGACTGTCGAAATCTTCGAAGCTCGGCATCATCTGCATGCCGCCGGCGCCGACGATCTGCATGATCTCGACGATGCGCGAGTAGTAGCGCGCCGTGAGCATGCGCGCGCTGTTGACGGCCAGCATCGACGGGCGCAGCAGCCCCTGGAAACCGACGTCGGCCTCGGCCACCGCGCGGCACAGGCAGCTCTTCATCAGCTCGATGTAGTGCAGGCATTCACCGACCATCTGCTGCACGTGCAGGAACTTGTCGGCGCCGTTGGCCTTCACCACTTCCATCAGCAGCCCGACGACGAACTCGAGCTTCACCAGGCCGCGCACCGCCGCCTGATGGCTGGAGTGATTGCGCCCGGTATTGCCGCCGTGGAAACGGTTGATGACTTCGACGTTGTTGTAGGCGAAAACGCGCTCCCACGGCACCAGCACGTCGTTGAAGATGATCAGCGTGTCGCTGTCCTCGAAGTTGGTGCCCAGCGGATGATTGCCCACCAGCCGGTCGCCGTCGTCATAGGGTTCGCGGCAGATCTGCCGGATGCCCGGCGCATGGATCGGCATCGCGAAGATGAAGACGTAGTTGGCGTCTTCGGCCTTCTGGTGCGCCATGCTGTAGACCAGCACTTCGTCGACGATAGGCCCCATGGTGGCCAGCATGCGGGCACCGCGCACGATCAGTCCGTCGGCGGTTTCGCGCACCACGCCCAGATGCAGGAACTCATCGGCCTGCTGGCCCGACAGCTTGGAGCGGTCGATCTGCGGCGTGATCAGCGCATGCGTGAGGAACAGGTCTTCGTCACGCACCTTCTTCGCATAGGCGCGCAGATTGGCCGCGAAGCGATCGCCGAGCGGCTGCAGCAGCTCAGCCGATTCGGCGAAACCGTGGATGACGCTGCCCAGGAAATCAGGCGAGCGCCCCATCATGCCCAGCGTCTGTTCGGCGGTCAGCCGGTAGGCGGCGGCACGCTTGAGCAGATCTTCGCGCGTGCGGCACGGCAGATACGAGGTGGAGACGCGCTGCCCGTTCTCGGCGGTGAACGTGAGCACGTCGGCGTAGCGCGGGTCGTGCTGCAAATCGAACAGCGCGGCGGTATGGGCCAGCGGCCGGGCGAACGCCGGATGCGTCGTTACGTCGTCGATGCGCTTGCCGCGCAGCCAGACGTCGCGCGGGTGCTTGCGCAAGCCCGCCAGGTACTCGCTGCCGGTTCGGATTCCCATCCTCTCGCTCCTTCGGTTTTGTCGGCGCCGCGGTGGCGGCGCTCATCGAATCGTTTGATTGCATTGTACGGTATCAATTTACTTATATGCAATCTCCGGAAAATCCCCTCCCGTGCCCGTGGTATCGTTTTCGATCGAACGTCAGAGAGAGCCCGATGGCCAAGCAGCAGGGAACCAAGCAGCAGCAGGGAATTCAATCGGTCGAGGCAAGCCTGCGCGTGCTGCGCGCGCTAACCGAAAACTCGCGTGCCATGAGCCTGAAGGAAATCGCCGCGTTCGCCGGCATGACGGCAAGCAACACGCACCGCTACCTGGTCAGCTTGACGCGCGCCGATATGGTTCGCCAGGAAAGCAGCAGCGGCCGTTACGACCTCGGCCCGTTCGCGCTGCAGCTCGGGCTGGCCGCCCTGTCGCGGGTGGAATCCCTGGAGCTTGCCGGCGAGGTGCTGGCCGAGCTGCGCACCGAGATCGACATGCCGGTGTTCCTGTCGATATGGACCCCCGAAGGGCCGACGATGACGCGCTGGCTCGACGCCGGCCATCAGTTGCGCGTCAACACGCGGCCGGGCTCGCGCGCGCCGCTGCTGACCACGGCCAGCGGCCGCGTCTTCCTGACTTATGAAGATCCCGAGCGCGTGCGCAACGTGCTGGCCGCCGAGCTGCGCACGCGGCGCAGCCGCAAGGAAGCGCAGTTCACGACGATGGAAGAAGTCGAGGCGCTACGCGCCGAGGTGCGCCGCCACGGCCTGGGCCGCACCGTCGGCGAGCGGGTGCCCGGCATCAACGGCCTGAGCACGCCGGTGTTCGACGCGATGGGCGCGCTCGCGCTGTCGATCACGTCGGTCGGCCTCGAATATGCGTTTCCGCCCGACTACGACAGTCCGCTTGCGCAAGCGATACGCGCGGCCGGCGCACGCGCCTCGGCGCGGCTCGGCTACCAGGGGCCGGCGGCAAATGCCAGAAACCGAGGCAGCGCAAGAATTCCGGCCGCCTAGAACCTGCCACCGCCTAGGGCCTGCCACCGCCCAGGCCATTCACCCCTGCCCGAACGGCCTGACGTCACTGCCCGCCGCCCAGCACGAATGCGTGCCGCTGCTGATCTTGTGCGGCAGCCTGATCGTGCATACCGGCCCATCGGCCAGCCGCTTGGCGTCGATCACCACCACCTCTGAACACTGCGCCTTCTCGTCGGTGATGAACGACACCACGTAGCCGTCGTCCTCGTCGCGCGCGTTCAGCCGCGGCGCCATCGGCGACTCGCTGGCATAGCGCCGCTCGCCCAGCGTCAGCCACTGCTTGTCGCCGGTGACGTGATCGAACTTCATCAGCCCGCCGAACAGGAATGCGTCATCGACCGGCAGCGGATTGTATGAATACCGGTACGGCCGGCCCGCATGGCGGCCGTTGATCATGCCGAACTCGCACACCGTGTCGTCGAGCGCGCGCTCGCGCACCTTGCCGGTACGCAGGTTCAGCCGCCATTCGTGTATGTGCGGACCGTAGCGCGCCGCGCCCAGCTTCCTGCCCTTGTTGTCGAAGCCCTCGCCGCGATCCTTGTTCGACGGCAGCGGCGTGGCCTGGAAATACCCGTGGCGCACGATCTCCAGTCCTTCGGGCGTTTCTTCTTCCCAGGCGTTGATCCAGTGCAGCACGTAGGTCGGCGAAGCTTCGAACCAGATGATGTCGTCGGCGCTGCCGCGGCGCGGGATCACCGCCATGCGCGAGGCTTGCTCCCGAAAGAAGCGCACCGCATGCTTGCCCTCGCGCAGCGCCTGAGGATCCCAGTACAGCGGAAAGTCGTCGAGAATCGCGTAGTTCTCGGTGAATGACATGTCGTGCGGCAGCCGCGGCCCGGGCAGCGGAATCGGCGTGTAATGCACCAGCACGTTATTGGCGTCGACCACGCCATAGTGCATGTACGGCGCGCGCTTCGAATAGTTGAAGAACAGCAGCTCGCCGTTATGCTCATCGACCTTGCAATGCGCCGACATGCCGTGATCGAAGCGGCCGGCGCCGTCGGTCACCGGCAGGCGTCCGCCAAAGGTTTCGTGGCCCGCAGGTTCCAGCGTGAACGCGTCGAAGCGATACGGCACGCCGCACTGATAGAAGGTGGCCAGCGCCGAGCCGGCGTGCACCACCACGTCGGTCGACGCCGCATCGCGCAGCCCGCCGCGCGCACCCCAGCCGGCAAAGCGCGACACGCTGGGCGGATCGATCAGCCCGCCGAACACCGACTGCCCCGCGGCCAGTTCCATCTCGAACGCCGTGGTGCGCAGGAAGCGATTGCGGTATTCAGCCCGGCCACGATTGAAGCGCAGCGCGTGAACCATGCCGGCACCGTCGAACACGTGATAGGTGCCCAGCGGCTTGAACAGCGGGTTCTGCGTATTGCGCAGATACACGCCATCGAGATCGGCCGGGATCGTGCCCTGCACCTCGGCGTCGCCGTTTTCATAGAACGCGGTCAGCTCTTCATGCACCGGCGTGAAGGGCCCGCTCATGTAAGGATGATCAGTGGCGTCTAGATTGCCCTGGAAGCGTTCGTAGGTTTCGACTTTCATGGGTTCAACACTCCACGACGAAACTGACCACGGTGGCGCACGACCCGCCGATGTTCAAGGTGGCCACGCGCCGTGCGCCCGCCACCTGGTATTCACCGGCCTGGCCGCTGACCTGCCGTGCGGCATCGAGCAGCAGCCGCGTACCGGTGGCGCCGACCGGATGGCCGCAACCGATCAGCCCGCCCGACGGATTGATCGGCAGCTTGCCGCCCATCTCGATCATGCCGCTGTCCACCGCCTGCCAGCTCTGCCCCGGCGGCGTCAGGCCGAAATGGTCGATCGCCGTGTATTCGGTGGTGGTGAAGCAGTCATGCGTTTCGATGGCGTCGAGCTGCGCCGGGCCGTCGATGCCGGCGCGCCGATAGGCATCGGTGATGGCGGCGCGCAGATGCGGAAACACATACGGTTCGCCACGACTGCGTTCGAGTTTGTCGATCACGCGCAGCCCGGCATTGCGATGCCCCCAGCCGCTGATGCGCGGCAGGCGCTCGAGCGCGCTGCCGTTGCGCCGTGCATGCTCGGCCGCATAACGCGCCGACGCCAGCAGCAACGTGCAGGCGCCGTCGGTGATCTGACCGCAATCCTGCCGGCGCGTGCCGGGCTCGATGATCGGATTGGCTTCGTCGTCGTCGGTGAAGCTGCGTTCGTCGAACTTCCAGTTGCGCGTCTGCGCCAGCGTGTTGCGCTTGGCGTTGCCGTAGTTGATCTCGGCGATGCGGTTCAGATAGCGGCGATCGAGCCCGTAACGGCGCTCGTATTCCTGCCCGACCAGGCCGAACGCCGCCGGCCACAGGAAGCGGCAATCGATGCCCTCGCGGCCCTGCCAGCCGGCCGCGTTCTGGTTGCTCGACGACACGTCGCCCGGCAAATTCTTCAGCTCTTCGGCGCCCACCACCAGGATGCAGTCGTAGCGGCCGGCTTCGATCTCGGCCATCGCCGTCAGCACCGCCAACGACGCCGACGCGCAGGCGCCCTCGTGGCGCATCGCCGGCACGCCCCACAACTCGGGTACCACCGAAGACACCATCGCGCCCAGGTGCGCCTGGCCGCGCTGCAGCTCGGCGAAAGCGTTGCCGACGTGGATCGACTGCACGTCGCCGACCGGCACGCCGCTGGCGGCCAGCGCCCCGTTGACCGACTCGCGGATCATGTCGGAAATGTCCTGCCCCTGGCGCGACCAGGCGCGCGCGAAATCCGACTGATGGCCGCCGAGGATGTAGACGGGTGAGGTCATGCAAGCTCTCCTTGAGTTTCTGATATGCTGAATTTCATTCGGTGTACGCGGGGCGCCCGCGCCTGCCGAGACACAAGACGAACGGAGACACCATGCTGGCCCCGAAATCGCCGCAGGCCGATGCGGCACCCGGCGCGGCGACCCAGCCCGACGGCCGGCCGCCGTCGCGCGTGCTGCCGGTGCACAGCGAGCATCTCGACGATCGCCAGTTCGCCACCACGCTGGCACGCGGCCTGGAGCTGCTGCGCTGCTTCACGCATCAAAAGCCGGTGCTCGGCAACAAAGACCTGGCCGAACGCTGCGGGCTGCCGCCTTCCACCGTCACACGCCTGGCCTACACGCTGGTCAGCCTGGGCTACCTGGCCGAGGCCGAGTCCTACGGCAAATACCGGCTTGGCCCGGCGGTGCTGTCGCTGGGCTATCCGCTGCTGGCCAGCTTCGGCGTGCGGCGCATCGCCAAGCCGTTGATGATCGAGCTGGCCGCCGAGATCGGCGGCGCCGTGTCGCTGGGCATCCGCGATCGGCTCGACATCGTCTACATCGAGGTGGCGCGCGCCGACAACCGCTCGGTGCATACCGTCGACACCGGCACCGTGCACACGATCGCCGGCACCGCGATCGGCCGCGCGTACCTGGCCGCCTGCGACACGCAGACGCAGCAAAGCATCATCAACCAGATTCGCGTCAAGGCGCCCGACCAGTGGCAACGCTGGGGCAAGGCGGTGCAGCGCAACCTGAAGAATTATCCGCAGCACGGCGTGTGCACCTCGCTTGGCGAGGTTTATCCCGACGTGCAGGCGGTGGCCACGCCGCTGGGCCGCCTGCGCGAAGGGCAGTTGGCGGCGATCAACTGCGCGTTCGTCGGCATCCCGATCGACGAGCAGTGGCTGATCAAGTCGGTGGCGCCCAAGCTGCTGGCGCTGGCGCGCCGGCTGGCCTAGGCGAACGAAGGCTCGGGCAACGCCGCCGGCTGCCGCTGCCGCTGCCCCAGCGCGCGCGGCCGCCGCAGCGGACGCAGCGGCCGAATGCCGCTTTCGGCCATCCGCTTTGCCGGCACCGCGCCGCTGATCCATCGCCCCCACCCGACTGCGCTCAGTTCGTCTGCGGTTTCAAGTCGGTCAGCATCAGCTTGGCCCACTTGCCCCACACCCTCGATTCGTCGGCGATGTACTTGGCCGTTTCGCCGGGCGTCGACGGCATGGCGACGAAATCCCATTCGGCGAACTTCTCGGTCACCGACTTGCTGCGCAGCGCCTTCACCATCAGCTCGTGCAGGCGATTGACGATCGCATCGGGCGTGCCGGCCGGCACCATCAGCGTCGACCAGATGTAGATCTCCAGATCGGGATAGCCCAGCTCCTTGAAGGTCGGCACGTCGGGCATCTGCGCCGAGCGCTCGGCGCCGGTGTTGGCCAGCACGTGCACCTTGCCGGTGGCCACCTGCGGCTTCACCGCCAACAGCGGCAGGAATGCGGCCTGCACATGGCCGCCGAGCAGGTTCTGCACGGCCGGCGGCGTGCCATTGTGCGGCACGTGCGTCATGTCGATGCCGGCGCGTTCATTGAGCAGCAAGCCCGACAGGTGCGAACTGTTGCCCGCGGTGAACGAGGCAAAGCTGACCTTGCCCGGGTTGGCTTTCACCCACGATACGAACTCGGGCAGCGTCTTGGCCTTCACCGCCGACGTGTTCACGGCCAGCACCAGCCGCGCACCAAGGAAGTTGCTGACCGGCCGGAAATCGACGAGCGGCTTGTAGGGCAGGTTCGGATACAGGTGCGGATTGGCCGCCATCATGCTGACCGAACCGAGCAGCACCGTGTAACCGTCGGGCTTGGCGGTCTGCACCGTCTGGGCCGCGACGATGCCGCCGCCACCCGGCTTGGCTTCGATGATCAGGTTCTGCCCGCTTTCCTTGCGAAACTCTTCGCCCACCAGCCGCAGCGCCTGGTCGAGCGTATTGCCGGCGGCAAACGGCACGACCACGCGCACCGGCCGCGAAGGATAGTCATCGGCCAGCGCGGGGGCGGCCAGCGTACCGTACGCAGCGGCGGCCACGGCGCCCAGCAGCGTGCGCCGCAAGATCGAAATGTCCATCGTAGTCCCTCCTTTGGGTTCAGTCATTGCCAGTGAGTCAGGCCGCCTGGGCACGCCTGGCGGCTTCTTCGCGCAGTTCGCGCTTGAGTACCTTGCCGACCGGATTGCGCGGCAGCGCATCGATCTGGATCAGGTGTTCGGGCAGCTTGAACGCCGCGACGCGGCATTGCTCGCGCAGATACGCAACCAGTTCGGCCAGCGTCAAGGCATGGCCTGCTCGCAGCACGGCGAACACGCAGACGCGTTCGCCCATCGTCTCATCGGGCCAGCCGACCATCGCGGCCTCGGCCACCGCCGGATGGCCGATGACGAGGTTCTCGATCTCTTCGGACGAGATGTTCATGCCGCCGCGGATCACCAGGTCTTTCGAGCGGCCGACGAAGCGATAGAACTGATTGCGATCGCCGGCGATCTCGAACAGGTCGCCGGTGCGGTAGTAGCCCTGGTCGTCGAACGCGCGCGCTGTCAACTCCGGTGCACGGTAGTAGCCGCTGAAGATGGTGGCGCCGGCAAAGCGCAGCTCGCCGGGCCGACCGGATTCGCTGATTTCTTCGCCGGTGTCGGGATCGACCAGCCGCGTGCGCACCTTGCCGGCGTTCACCGCCGACCAGTTGAAACCGTCGACACCGATGCGCGGAAAGAACGCCGCGCGCTGCGCCGGGTCGGGCAGCTCGCCGGGCGTGCTCGACAGCGCCGCGCCTTCATTGGAGCCGAAATAATTGATGATCTGCACGCCATGGCGCTCGGCGAAACCACGCACCAGCCATTCCGACAAGGGCGCCGAACCCGAGCCGATGCGCGACAGCCGCTTGAAGTCGATGCCGGCCAGCTTATCCGGTTGCTGCAGCAATTGATTGAGCAGCGCCGGCGCGGCGATCGTGTAGTGGACCGCCTCGTCGCGCAGCTGGCCCAGGAACACGTCGAGATCGAACGGATGGTGCTGCACCACCGTGCCGCGCAGCATCAACCAGCTTGCCAGGCCGGTCGAGATACCGGCCATGTTGACGAACGGAAACGGATTGAGCACGCGTGCGCCTTCGCTCAGCTCAGCGGCATCCTTCACCGACAGGCCGACGATCAGCCATTCGTTGTGGCTGCGCGGCACGCCCTTGGGATTGGCCTCGGTGCCCGAAGTCCAGCAGATCGAGAATACGTCGTCGGCACTCACGCCCGCATCGAGCATGGCGTCGGCCGGCACCGGCTCGGCCTGCGCCAGCAGCGCAGACAGCGGCAGCACGCCGGCGGGCAGCTCATCGCCATAGGCCCATACGGCGCGCAGCGATGCGTGCTGCGCCGCCAGGGCCGCCCACATCGCCGCATGCGCGCTGCGCCCGATGCGCTGCTGCGTGATCGCCAGCACCGCTTCGGTCTTGTCGATGACGTAGTCGAGCTCATGCTCGCGATACTGCACCGGCACCGGGCACACGATGATGCCCAGGCAGGCGCAAGCCAGGTACACCTGATACTGCTCGATGCCATTGGCCATCTGCACGACTACCACGTCGTCCTTGCGCAGCCCCTGCGCGCGCAGCACCGCCACCATGCGGCCGACTTCGGCGACCAGCTCGGCATAGGTCAGTCGCCGCGGCGCGACGCCGACCAGCGCCTGCTTGTTCGGCGGATCGACCACCGCTTCGCGCTGCGGCGCGCGCGCGGCATTCTCCAGAAACAGCTCGCCCATCGTGCGGCTGCCCCACCAGCCTTTGGCGCGGAACTCCTCGATACGCTCGCGCGGCACCAGGATCACCGCTCACCTCCGCCCCAGCGCGCCATCGTGGCAGCGCTGACGTAGGTCGCATGAAAACCATTGGGCACGCGCCTCGGCATGATGATGCGCGCCACCGGCCCTTCGGCCAAGCGGGCCCCCTTGCAATCGAAGATCTGGATTTCACTGCGCGCATCGACCGGATTCCAGACGAAGCCGACCAGGTAGCCATCGTCTTCGGCCGTCGAATGATCGCGCGGCGCAAAGCCAGGCTCGTTGTAGAAGTAGCGCGGCCCGGCGCTGTAGGCCACGTAGCCGCCGGTCTCCAGGTCGTACTTGACCAGCCCGGGAAAGCGCGGCTCTTCCTTGCCGCCCTGCGGAAACAGCACGTTGTACGTGAAGCGGTTGCGCCGTCCCTGGTAGGCGCTGTTGATCACCGGAAACTCGGTGTTCAGCACGTCATCGATCGGGCCTTCGGTGGTCTGGCCGGTCTTCAGGTTGAAGCGCCAGCGATACAGCAGGAAGTCGCGCTGCCGGTTGTGGATCGTTCTTTCCAGCCGCTTCGCGTCGATCGAGCCGTCTTCCTTCTCGTACACGCGATAGGGCGTGCCGACCATCACGATCTCGTCACCCTCTTCCCAGGCGTTGACCACGTGCAGCATGTAGGTCGGCCTGGCCTCGAACCAGCGGATCTGATCGGCGCTACCGTAGCGCGGCACGATGCCGAAACGTGTGGGCAGCTCGGGGTTGAAGCGCACCTTGTAGCGGCCCAGTTTGAACGCTTCCTCATCGAGCAGCAGCGGGAAGTCGTGCAGGATCGAATAGTGCTCGGTGATCGCCATGTCGTGCGGCAGGCGCGGCCCCGGCAGCGGCACGTCGATCTGATGGCGCACGCGGCGGTCGGGGCCGACCACGCCATAGCGCATGTAGGGCGGCTTGGTGTCGTAGTCGAAATAGATCAGCTCGCCGGTATGCTCGTCAGGCCGCGAGTGTGCCGACACCCGGTCGATCGCGCCGCCGAAGTCGGCCGGACCGAGGGTGTCCAGCGTGTCGGGGTCCAGCGCATACGGCATGCCCGAGCGATACCACATCGCGATGAGGCGCCCGGCGTGGTATTTGACGTCGGTATTGGCCGTGTTCTTCAAGGGCTCGTCAGGACGGTCGCGGCGCGGCGGCTCCTTCAGGCCCTGCCACAGCGAATGCCCGGCGGCCATCTCTTCGTTGAATGCGCGCGTGCGCACCCAGCGATTGCGATAGCTGACCTTGCCGTGGTCGAAGCGCACCGCGTGCAACATGCCGTCGCCGTCATAGACGTGATAGCGCCAGCTCGGTTCGAAGTAGGCGTTCGGACCGTTGCGCACGTACAGGCCGTTCAGATCGGTGGGCACTTCGCCGATCACCTGCAGCTCGTCGAAACAGCTTTCGTCGGTCACCGGACCATTGTTGCCGTCCAGGGCCGGAATGTCATGAACCGGGAGTTCGTCGCGTCGCATCGAGAGGTCTCCTTCGCTGAATGTCGTCATCAACCCGCCGCGCAGGCCGGCTGCGCAAGCCATCGGCCGCACAGATCATGCGCTGTACGGCCCAGCCGCTGCGCGCCGGCAGCGCAACGGCTGCACACTTGCCGCGCAGCCGCTCTATCGGCGCGGCGCCGCGTCGGCCTGCGCCGCGAAACGGCGAGCCGCCGCCAGATATTCATCTTCCAGCCGGGCCACCACGGCCTGCACCGGCTCGACCGCCGAGATCAGGCCCACGCCCTGCCCGGCCGCCCACAGATCCTTCCAGCGCCTCGATTCTTCGATCGAGCGGTTGCTGTTGTAGTTGCGCTCGACCTTCTCGGGCAGCGCGTTCAGGTCGATGCCCGCGGCACGCAGCGACGGCACCAGCCAGCTCGCCGGCGTGCCGGTGATGCGGTCGCTGATCACCACGTCTTCGGTGCCGGCATCGACCAGCATCTGCTTGTAGGCAGGCGGCGCCATGCTCTCGGCAGTGGCGATGAAGCGCGTGCCCATGTAGACCAGGTCGGCGCCGCAGGCGATCGCGCCGGCCACGCCGGCGCCGTCGGCGATACCGCCGCCGATGATCACCAGTCCGTCGAAGAACTGGCGCACGGCGCTGACGAAAGCGAACGGCGACAAGTGCCCGGTGTGCCCGCCCGCGCCGGCGCTGACGCAAGCCAGACCGTCGGCGCCGGCGGCCACCGCCTTGCGGGCCAGCGTCAGGTTGACGACGTCGGCGATGACGCGGCCGCCGTAGCCGTGCACCACGTCGATCGCCGGCTTGGGGCTGCCCAGCGCGGTGATGACCAGCGGCGGCTGGTAGCGTGCGATCAACTCCAGATCCTGCGGCAGCCGCTGATTCGACGAATGCGTGACCAGGTTGGCCGCCCACGGGCCCAGCCTGACGCCGGGCTCGTCGCGGCGGATCGCCGCCAGCCCTTCGGTGATCTGCCGCATCCACTGCTCGAGCACGTCGATCGGCCGCGCGTTCGGCGTCGGGAACGCGCCGCCGATGCCGGCCCGGCAAGCGGCCAGCACCAGTTCCGGGCCGGAAACGAGAAACATCGGCGCGGCAATCACCGGTAGCCGCATATCGAAAGGAACAGGCATGGCGGAAGCGTCGGCGCTCGTTCGTGCAAAGATGGAAAATCTTGCTTGATTGTCCATGCCAGCATGCAAGTCGCGAGCAATGTTTCCGGCATCACCAAAATGATTCCGATATGATGAAATCCACTGCGGGCGCGCATGCCGCCGCGCCGGCCGTACCACCGCCATTCGACGCCCATGAATAGCAAGCTCATTTTCACGCCCGAGGGCTTTCCCGAGCCCGGCCCCGCCTATCTGGCGCCCACCCGCTTCTTCGATTTCGATACGCCGAGCGTGCGCGCCTTCGTCGACGAGACGCTGGCCGGCGAGCGCGATGAGGTCGCCAAGGCGGTGAAGCTCTACTACGCGGTGCGCGACCGCATCCGCTATGACCCGTTCAAGGTCGAGCTGAAGCCGCAGCTCTATCAGGCCAGTTCAGTGCTGGCCGCCGGCAGCGCGTTCTGCATTCCGAAGGCATCGCTGCTGGTGGCGTGCGCGCGCGCCGCCGGCATCCCCTGCGCGATCGGCCTTTCCGACGTGCGCAACCACCTGACCACGCCCAAGCTGCAGCAACGCATGGGCGGCCGCGACCTGTTCGTGCATCACGGCTATGCGGTGATGTATCTGGATGGCCGCTGGCTGAAAGCGGCGCCCGCGTTCAACATCGAGATGTGCCGGCGCTTCGACGTGCTGCCGACCGAGTTCGACGGCCACAGCGACGCGATCTTCCAGCAGTTCGACGCGCGCTCGCGCCGCCATATGGAATACGTGCGTGACCACGGCGTCTGGTCGGATCTGCCGTACCAGCGCATCGAGATGGATTTCGCCGCCTTCTATCCCGAGATGTTCTTTCAGCCCGGAGCCGGCGAAGGCTCGCTGCATTCGCCCG
>JAFKGG010000282.1 GCA_017307915.1 Burkholderiales bacterium
CGATGGATCGATGAAAGCGGTGCCGGATCTGACCGCCGATCGACGGTGCTGTGGCTGGGCAAGGTAGCGACTCCTGAACATGCAGCGATGGTGAACGGCGCGCTATTCGAGGTTCTCGATTTCAACGATACGTATATCCAGACCTTCATGCATGCGACCTCGGGCGTGCTGGCGGCATTGCTCGCCGTTGCCGAGTCGCGGTGTGACGGCGGCGCACGCATGCTCAACGCCTTGGCCCTGGGTATCGAGGTCGAACTGGCCTGCGCCAGGATATTGATGCCTAGCGGCTACTATCGCGGCTTTCTGCCTGGCGGGTTGGTCGGCGGTATCGGTGCGGCCGCTGCTTGCGCCGCGCTGGCCGGCTTGGATCGGACACACACACGCAACGCGATCGGGATCGCGATGCTGTCGGCCTTCGGAACCTACGAATCCGTCGGCAGCATGGGGCTGCCCTATATCGTAGGCGCGACCGCTCGATCCGGGCTTACCGCATTCGAACTTGCCGCCCACGGGCTCGATGCGCCGCCGACGGCCTTCGAGGGCGAAAAAGGTTTGCTGGCCGCCTGCTCGGACGAATCCGCCGACAAGATTGGACCTGTTCTCGGTTCGCTCGGTTCTACCTGGGAAATTCATCAACAGAGCTACAAGACCGTTCCCACCGAGACGATCACGCATGCGCCGATAGAGCTCGTGCTGGCCTTGCTCGCACGCAGGCGAAGTCGAAGCTTGGTGCGGCTGCGGTTCCGGGTTTCACCGATCGTGGTCGAGATCGCCGACGAGCGCCGAACCCGCTTTGGGCGGCCATCGAGTGAACTGACGGCGCGCTTCGATTTGCGCTACTGCGCTGCTGCAGCGTGGCATCGGGGTCGTTTCACGCTTGCCGAGATGACGCCCGAGGCCTATGAAGATCCCGAGATTCTTGCGTTGCGCGCGCTCGTCGATCTGATTCCGGACGAGCGCTACCCGACTTTCGAAGGCGCTTCGCTCGAAGCGGTTTTCTCGGACGGAAGCACGGAACACGCGAACGTCGACCGCTTTCTGGGCACACCGGGCAATCCGTTGAGCGACCCGCAGCTCTCTGCGCTGTTCGCTAGTGCCGCCGACGGCCTTCTGCCGTCTGAGCGGATCGCAGCGATTCTCGATGCCGCATGGCGGCTGGAACAGATCCCGGACGTGAGCGCCTTCACTTCCCTGTTGACTTTCAGTGACAAGGCCGGCGCGAGGCCGGTGGAGTAACGCAGATGACTACGACGACGCTCAGTGACGGCACAAGCCTCTGGTACCAGCGGCAGGGCTCCGGAAAGTTGATGCTGCATATCCATGGGTCTGCATTCGGTCACCGCAACTTCGAGAAGCTCACGCCGATCGTCAGCCAGTACTGCCAGGTCATCGATTTCGATCTTCCGGGTTACGGTGAAAGCCGCTCGCCAGTTCCTAAAGCCAGTTTTGAGGCGCTGGCCGATATGGTGTTCGAGTTCGCGCAGCACTTCGGGGCTGCTCCGATCAATGTTCACGGCACCTCGTTTGGCGCGATGATCGCTCTCGCGCTGGCCGCCCGACATCCCGAAGCCGTCGATCGACTGGTCCTTAGCTGCTTTCTGGCCCGTTATGACCGTGCCGCTCGTTTGATGCGAAGGACGTGGAAGCGGGCTGCGATGGACAGCGGCATGGCCGCCGTCGCCGACCTGACCGCTGTCGCCGGTTTTTCGCGCAGTTTCTACGAACGAGAGGATGCCCAGGCGCAGCTCGAATCCATGTACGAAGCCTTCGAGAGGAACCTGCCGCAGGCGTTCGTTGCCAGTACGGAAGTGATCGAACGGACCGATCTCAGCGGCCTCGTCGGCAAAGTCAGGGCCCCGATGTTGCTACTGGCGGGCAGCGAGGACAATATGACGCCGTTTCGCCCAGCGTCCAGCGGATTCGGTTTCTCCGACATCCGGAAGCAGCGCCCCGAGACGTCAATGCACGTTCTGGAAGATTGCGGCCACTATCTGGTCCTCGAGCAGCCGGAACAGGCTTCGGCTCTGATTCGCGATTTTCTCGCCTGAGCTCAAGCCGCCGCCGCAGGGTGCAGCATGACCCTGCGGATGGCATCGGCGATCAGACGCACCGAGGTCGGCATGAAGCTGCCGGCGCGCGTTAGCAGGCCGAGTTGGGTGATTTCATTGGGGGCTTCGCAATTCAGCGTGGACAGGGACCCGTCTTCAATGCGGTCGCGCACCGCGTCGAGAGGTAGAACGGTCAACACGTCCGTTTGGCAAACGAAGCTCTTGATCAGGTCGATAGAATCGGATTTCAGTACTTGAACCGGAATCTGGAATCCGCGCATCTCGAAGAATCGGATGAAATTGCGCTGGAATCCTTCTCCACGAAGGTTGGCCCACCGCGCCGCGGCCAGATCGCGGACATCTATGGACTTCGCCTTCGCCAAGGGGTGGCGGCGATGACAGATGATGCGCGACCGATGCTCCTTGAGATTTTCGATCAATACCTCGTTCGGTCGATCGAAGGTCCCCAGCAGACCGAATCCGATGTCGATCGATCCGTCCAGGATCATGTCTACCAGATCCAGAAACCCTCCGGTCTTTACATCGAAGCGCAAGCCTCGTCGACTGTTCTCCAGCTCGGTAAGCAGCTCCGGAATGACGTAGTGCGCGTAGTTCTGTGTAATGCCCAGCGTCACCGAGCCTAGCTCGCCGCTTTCCAGTGCCCGGACATCATCGACGGAGCGGTCGACTTCACTGACGATGCATCGAGCTCTTTCGAGCACCGCATTGCCATAGGAGGTCAGTTCGACACCTTTGGCGCTGCGAATCAGCAGCGGCACGCCGAAGTGAGACTCAAGGCCGCTAATGCTGCGGCTCAAGCCAGATTGCGTGATGTGAATCGCATCGGCGGCCTTCATCAGACAGCCGTGCTGGGCAACGGCAACGAAGTGTTTCAACTGGCGAATGTTCACGGTTGCTCTCCGTTAGCGTTCAAAACGATGTGAGCTCGAAACACCTGTTGCGAGACACGCACGGTTCTGGTCGTTGCCATGAGATCTACGCAAGCGTAGCTGAACTACCCATTGCCGTCACTCGCTTTGTCGCATGCCGAAGGCTCTCGGTTCGAAGGCGCGGCCGCCGGCGCGCAGGCCTTCAAATGCTCTTTCAAAGTTCCGCCGGCCGTTCCTGCGGAAAAGCCTGCCGCTGGCGGATTTTCCATGCCGCGTCTTCCAGTACCGCCTTCACCCACGCACGATCCGCACGGTCGATATTCTCTGGTGTGTCCAGCAGGTTTAGGGCGGCGACATTCTCGCCATTCGGGTCAAAGACGGGCACGACCGCTGCCCCCACATTGGGTTCAATTTCGCCCCAGGACATGTAAAAGCCTGCTTTCTTGATCTGATCAAGATTTGCACGGAAAGCCTCCCAGGATTCCCCCATGCCTTGGGCCATGATTTGCTGAGCGTGCTGTTGATAGATCTGCCGCTGCTGGTGTCTGGGCAGCCAAGCCAGCAAGATCTTGGAGGCGCCCCCCTGGAACAGGGGCCGTTGCCGGCCGCGACTGCGAGCCACCCATACAGTGATCGGCTTGAGCGCATGCACATGGTGGGTGTCGATGATCTGCCAGCGATTGATCAGTGCCGCAAGAACCACTTCCTTGCCCGTTTGCAGCGACAGCTCTTGCATGACCTGGTCAGCGGCCCTCATCACCGGATCGCTCTGACGATCCGCCGCAGCCCGCGCCTGATCAAGTGGGCGTTGATGCAGCGCGAGCCCATTGCGCGCTGGACGCAGGGGCGCATCTCCCTGCTGGGTGATGCCGCCCACGCCACCTTGCCCTTTCTGGCGCAGGGCGCGGTGCATTCCATCGAGGACGGCATGGTGCTCTCGCGCTGCCTGGAGGCGGCATCGGCCAGCGGGGTTCCCGCCGCCCTGGCGCGCTACGAGGCGGTCCGCATCGAGCGCACCAGCCGCATGGTGCGCGGCGCCACCGCCAACACCGACCGCTTCCACAGCCGCGAGCTGGCCACCGAGGCGTCGGCCGAGCTGTATCTGCAGCGCGAGTGGAGTGCCGAGCCGATCTTCGAGCGCTACGATTGGCTCTACAGCTATGACGCCAATACCGCGCCGATCTGAGTAGTGTCGCCCGCGTCTCCAGGTGCAGCTAGCCCCGATCAATCCGAGCGGATGTTGCGCTCTCGGATCAGTTGTCCCCAACGTCGATCTTCGGCGCGCAGAAACTCCTCCGTCTTGGCCCGTCCCCAGGCGACAGGGCCGACGCCCCGCTTCTTGAGCGACTCGACCACCGACGCGTCGGAGAGCGCTTTCATAAGCTGACGCTCCAGCTCGGCTAGCCCGTCCGACGGAATTCCGTTGGCGGCGAACAGCGCCACCCAGCCGGTCAGCACCATCTGCCCCAAGCCGGACTCTCGGAACGTGCGGATGGGGGGCGATCCAATACAGGCCGAGAAACTGGCCGCCGAGGAGGCGGCTCGTTCCCCGGTGTTCTTCCGTTCGGCCGGCGGCCAGGGGGCCGGCCTGCGACCGCAGCGCCTGCGGCTGATGCCGTGCCGGCCATCCAGCAGCCGTTATCCCGGCCGCGTTGGTCACAGGCATCAACTCCGACCTGCCGGGCGGTATCTACTGATTCCCCAGGGCTCGCGGCTGGTGGGGCGCTACGACAGCCAGGTGGCGTTCGGGCGGCGGCGCGTGCCGCTGGTGTGGACGCGGCTGATCCTGCCGGACACGTCCCCGGTAGCGCTGGACCGCCTGCCCGGCATCGATCCGGCCGGCTACGCCGGGCTGGAAGATGGCGTCGATTGGCACCGGGATCGCGTCCTGGCCGGCGCGGCGCTGTCCACGCTGTTGGGCATGGGCGCCGAGCTGGCGGCGCCGGCGACCGGCTCGTCGCGCTCGAACAGATGAAGCGCTTGCTCGGGAACGAACCGGTCATCATTGAGCGCGAACTCGAGCCGCGGCGAGGCGGGTAGTGGAGTGGCGCGTCCAGACCACTGGATATTAGACAGTCCAATAAAACTGTCCAAAAAGACAAACGGCCTACGTCCATTTCTGAACGTAAGCCGTTGAATTGTTTGGCTCCCCGGGGTCGGCCAAGACGCGAACTACGAATACTCGATCCCCCGACCCAACGCCACGCCGTCAGCGCCAAAAATCCGTAAACGTGACCGGGACCGCGCGGAAGCACTACGCCTTGCCGGGGGACCAAAACCGTCGTTGAGAGACCGCGCGGTTGCCTTGGCCCTGGAGCGGGGCATGGTGCGGACCCGTGATCTCGCGGATATTGGTGTTCCCCGTTGCTACTTGGCCCGCATGTGCGACGAGGGTCTGCTCATCAAAGTCGGCTATGGCCGCTATCGTGCTGCCAAACGTGAGGCGGCTTGAAGTTGGTTCGCATACCGGCATTCAGAGCATGTAGCCGATATCTGAGGCGCCGGTGGGGTACGCGAACATCGTCGTCCTCAGATTGTCGGCCGACAGGTCGTGGCGGATCGCCAGGGCAAACAGATTGATCACTTCATCCGCGTGAGGTCCGACAAGA
>JAFKGG010000386.1 GCA_017307915.1 Burkholderiales bacterium
ATGAGCACCGGCCCCGCGCATGACCATCAAGGCCAGCGGGCGGGCTTCGGTCCGATCCGCACAAACAGGCCGGATATAAGACCGCAGCCGTTTACCGCTCAGTCAGAACTTCAAGAACTCGCTTGCCACACGGGAGGCGTCCATATAAGCAACATGAACCAAGCAATCGACAACGAATTCGACGGACGCGTCGCGCTGGTGACCGGCGCGGCCTCGGGCATCGGCGCGGCCATCGCGCGGCTGCTGGCGCAGCGTGGTGCCGCGGTGGCCGTGGCCGACTACGATGCAAAAGGAGCCGATGCGGTAGCCGCCGAGATCAGCGCGGCCGGCGGCAAGGCGATCGGCGTGCAGGTCGACGTGGCCGACGCCGCGGCCGTCGAGAAGATGGTGGCCCAGACAGTGCGGCAGTTCGGCGCGCTGCATCTGGCGGTGAACAACGCCGGCATCGGCGGCACGCTGGCGCCCACCGCCGACCAGACGATCGAAGACTGGCAACGCGTGATCGGCGTCAACCTGAACGGTGTCTTCTATTCGATGAAGTACGAGATCGCCGCGATGCTGGCCGCCGGCGGCGGCGCGATCGTGAACATGGCATCGATCCTGGGTTCGGTGGGTACCGCCAACGCGGTCGGCTACGTGGCCGCCAAGCACGGCGTGGTCGGCATGACCAAGACAAGCGCTGCCGAATACGCGGCGCGCGGCATCCGCATCAATTCGGTAGGGCCGGGCTATATCGATACGCCGCTGCTGACCGCGCTCGACGATGCCACCAAGCAGCATCTGATCGGCCTGCATCCGCTCGGCCGGCTCGGGCGTTCCGAAGAGGTCGCCGAACTGACTGCCTTCCTGCTGTCACCGAGGGCGAGCTTCATCACCGGCAGCTACCACCTGGTCGACGGCGGTTACACGGCGCTATGAGACCGTAAGCGCCTGGGGTGCGCCGGCCGGCAGCGCCAGCCGTAGCCGGCGCCGCTCTCCCTGCGCTCAGGCCTTCTTGAACGTGTTCAGGTCGATGCGTTCGCGCGCGATGATCGTCGCCACCGGCTCGGTAGCGGCCACGCGCGCCACGAAGGCTTTGTAGGCCGGCAGCGAATCGGGATCGATGCCAGCGAAACCGCCCCAGCGCAGCAGTGTCAGCGCATAGGCGTCGAGAATACCGACGCGCTCGCCGAGCCAGAACGGCTTGGCTTCACCGATCCATTCCTGGATGCGCTCCAGGCAGGCGCGGTATTGCAGGCTGTTGAAACGCCGAAGCTCAGCCTGCGCCGCCTCGCCGTCGGCGAACTTCTGCGGCATGAACACGTGCGTGAAGGTCGGGTGCACGGTGTTGTTCATCCAGGCGAACTGCGACATCACCTTGGCGCGCGCCCACGGCTCGGTCGGCAGCAGGCCGACCTGGGGGAAGCGCCGGTCGAGGTAATCGCAGATGGCAACGATCTGCGACAACGGCTGCCCGTCGACGACCAGCACCGGCACCTGGCCGTTCGGGTTGATCGCCAGGAATTCGGGGGTCTTGTGCTCGCCCCGGTGCAGCTTGACCGGTTTCGGCGTGTACTCGGTGCCGGTGGCCGTCTTGATGATCTCGAGGGTCACGTGCGGAATGAACGAGCAGGCGCCTGAGGCGTAATACAGTTCGAGCATCGGGTGTCTCCTGTGGGAACGGCGGCGCCGCGCGGGCCAGCGCGGCCGGGTCTGACGCAGATTGTCGCAGATCGCGACTGCGGCTTGCGCCGGCTACGCCAGACCAGCGCGCCGACTACGGCCGAACCAGCGGACCGCCGACGGCGGCTGGCGTGCCGACCGCCGGCGCGCTCGGCGCCCCCAACCCCCCCAGGTCGGCCAGCCCGACCTGATAGACGCCTCTGGCGGCGGCGAAGTCGTTCTCGGCCAGCATCGCCTGTTCGATGGCATCGATGTGCTCGATGCGCCGCTCGGCCACCGAGCGCGCCACGTCGATCAGTTCCAGCACCGAGCCGCGGCCGAAGCGATAGGCGTCTTCGGCCATTTCGCGCAGGCGCGGCAACTGCGACAGCACGTCGCGTTCGTAGGCGTTCAGCGCATCGATGCGCAGCCGCAGCACTTCATGGCTGCGGCGCAGCTCGACCTGCGCCTGTCGCTCGACCTGTTCGCGGCGCAAGGCGGCGAGCTGCGCCTCGGCGCGTGCGCGGGCGATCGGACCTTCGCCGCGATCAAACAGCGGCAGGTTCACCGATACGCCGATCACGGTGTTGCGATGTTCCTGCGCGACCCACTGCTGGCCCAGATTCAATGACGGCACCGGCACGAAATCCTTGCGCACCGCGTCGATGCGGCTGCGCGCGGCCAGTTCCTGCGCCTGCGCGGCACGTAGCGCCGGCAGACGGTCGCGGCTATCCAGCCAAGCCGCCTCCCAGGTCTCCGGCGGCGTGGTCGGGCGAAACTCGCCGGCCACGCCGGGCCGCCAATCGGGCACGCCGATCAGCACGCCCAGGCGCCCGCCGAGATCGGCGGCCGCGCTGGCCAGCGTACCGAGCTGTGCCGCCAGTGCGGCGCGCTCCACCGACATCCGATGCAAATCGAAACGACTGCGCGCACCGGCCTCGACCTGGCCGACTACGATCGCGTACAGGCGATCGAGATCATTCAAGGCCTCACCCCAGGCTTGCCGGCGATGCTGGTTGGCCTGCAGTTGCAGCAACAGCGAAACCGCTTCGCTGGCCAGCTCGGCATAGCCGGCACGCACGGTTTCCTGCGCCGCTGTCGTGCCGCTGCGCGCGGCCGCCTCGCGCGCCTGCCGCTGGCCGGACAACAGCAGCGGCTGCGACAGCAGCACATTGCGCTCGCCGCGACGCGTATCGAAGGACACTGCCGGATTCGGCCAGGCACGCGCGGTGATTTCGTCGGCGCGCGCCACGTCGATCTGCCGCCGTTCGGTGGCCAGCGCCGGGCTGCGCTCGCGCAGCAGCCGCAGCAGGCCGTCGCGGTCGATGCGTTCGGGCAGCACAGTGATATCGACAGCACCGGCAGTGTCGGGACGCGAGCTGTCTGGAACCACGACCGGCATGACCTGCCGGCCCGAACCGGGTGCATCGGCGGCCGACTGCGCCAGCACCACCGGCGGCCTGCGCACGGCTGCGGGCGCTGGCGCGGCCGACTGTGCCTGCACGGCCGGCGGCACCTGCGCAGCCAACTGCGCCTGCACGGCCGGCGGCACCGCCATCAGCGCGGCGACACTGCTTGCCGCCATCTGCAGCGCGCGCTGGCGCAACTGCCCTCGCAAGCCTTGCAAGGATTGCGGCTGCTGACGCCGCCTTTGCTTCGAAGTGATCCGCTGCATCTCAACCATGGCGGGGCGCCTCCGCCTCGACCGTTTCGGACGCATCGGGCGCGTCATTGTCGAGAATCTTCCGACGTGAACCGACCCAGCGGTGCACCAGCGGCAACAGGAACAGAATGACGAAGGGCATCACTGCCATGCCGCCGACGATCACCGTGGCGAACGGCCGCTGCGTCTCGCTGCCCACGCCGGTGGAGAACGCCATCGGCAGCAGGCCGAGCATGGCCAGCAGGCTGACCAGCAGCACCGAGCGCAGCCGGTCGACGCTGCCTTCGGTGATTGCGCGATCGAGCGCGATACCGGCCTTGCGGCGCTCTTCGATGGCGCTGAGAATCAAGAGCCCGGCCAGCGCCACCTGACCGAGCAAGGCGATGAAGCCGATCGCCGCGCTCACCGACAAGGCGATGCCGGTCAGGTACAGCGCCACGATGCCGCCGGTCATCGCGAACGGCGCCACCAGCAGGATCGACAAGGCGCTGCGCGCGGAATCGAGCGCCCCATACAACAGCCCGAACACCACCAGCAGCGACAGCGGGATGACGACGCGCAGCCGTGCCACCGCGCGCTGCTGGTTCTCGAACGCGCCGCCCCATTCGAGGAAATAGCCGTCGGGCACCTTCACGGCGCCGTTGACCCGCTGCATCGCCTCGTTGATCACCGAGCCCATGTCGCGCCCTTCGATATTGAACTTCAGGGCCATGAAGCGCGTATTGGACTCGCGGAAAATCGACGCGTTGCCGTTGCGGATCGACACTTCAGCCACCGCGCCCACCGGCACGTGGCCGGCCACCTTGGTGGCCAGCGGAATCTCGCGCACGCGGCGCTCGTCCATCCGGTCGACGTAGGGGAAGCTCACGCGCACCGGCACCATCCGTTCGCCTTCCCAATAGGTGGTGACGACCTGACCGGCCAGCGAGGTTTCCAGCGCGGTGGCGGCGTCCTTGATGCTCAGACCATGGCGCGCCAGCTTGTCGCGATCGAAGTTCACGTGCAGTTGCGGCGCCACCGCGTCGCGATACAGATCGAGATCGACGACGCCGGCAATCGGCCGCACCTGTTCGATCACTTCGCGCAGCGTGGCGCGCATCTTCTCCAGGTCACTGCCGAACACCTTGACGACGACGTGGCCTCGCGCGCCACTCGACGCCTCTTCGACGCTGTCGCGGATCGGCTGGGCGAAGTTGAACAACACGCCGGGAATGTCGGACATGGCCACGCGCATCGCCCCGACCATCTGCTTGCGATCGAAGCCAGGGCGCCATTGATCGCGCGACTTCATCCGCACCAGCACCTTGGCGATATTGATGGTCTCGTTGTCGGTACCCTGCTCGGGCCGGCCTTGCTCGCTGACCACGCGGATCACCTCGGGGAAAGCGCCCAGCCGCTGCCTGACCTGAGCCAGCACCTGCTGGCCGGTTTCCAGCGAAATGCTGGATGGCATCTGCACCAGCACGTAGATGTCGCCTTCGTCGAGCTCGGGCAGGAACTCGGTACCGAGCCGGCTGGCAGCCACCCCACCGATGACCAGCATCACGGCCCCGACGACCATCGGCACCATCCGCGCGCTGCGCAGCGTGATCAAGCGCTCGACGCCGCGCTGGTAGCGCGCCCGCATCCGCTCGAACAGCGCCGGCTCGGCACCGATGCGCGAATTGGGCCGGAACGCGAACGCGCACAGCGCCGGCACGATGGTCAGCGAGAACACCAGCGCGCCGATCAGCGCGAATGAATAGGTCAGCGCCAGCGGCCGGAAGATGCGGCCTTCGACGCTTTCCAGCGTGAACACCGGGATCAGCGCGGCGATGACGATCGCCATCGCATAGACGATCGGCCGCGCCACCGACTGCGCCGAATGCACGATGATCTCGAACACCTCGCGCCGCGTCTGAGGTCGCTGCATGCGGATATGGTGGATCACCGTTTCGCTAAGCACGATGGCGCCATCGACGATGATGCCGAAGTCGATCGCGCCCATCGAGATCAGGTTGGCTGGCATGCCCAGCAGCGACAAGCCGATGAAGGCCACCAGCAGCGACAGCGGAATCACCGCCGCCACCACCAGCGAACCGCGCAGGCTGCGCAAAAACAGCCAGACCACGCCGACGATCAGGGCCGCGCCGAACATCAGGTTCGAATGCACGGTCTTCAGCGTCTTGCCGATCAGCTCGCTGCGATCGTAGATCGGCTCGATCTTCATGCCGGCGGGCAGGATGCGCGTATTGAGCTCGTCGACCTTGCTGTGGATGGCGTCGAGCACCTGCGACGGATTGGCTCCGCGCCGCAGCAGCACCACGCCGACCACCACGTCGTCGACCTCGTCGACGCCTACGGCGCCCTGCCGCGGCGCGTGCGACTGCACCACGCGCGCGACCTGGCCGACGCGGATCGGCACCCCGTTCACGTTGCGCAGTACGACGTCTTCGATGTCACGCGGCGAGCGCATCAGGCCAATGCCGCGCACGATCAAGGCTTGCTCGTTGCGGCGCAGGATGCCGCCGCCTACGTTCAGGTTGGCGTTCTGCAGCGCGGTGGCGACTTCATCGAGATCGATGTCGAGCGCTACCAGGCGCGCCGGATCGACCTCGACGTGGATCTCCTTCAGGAAGCCGCCGATGCTGACCACGTCGGCAACGCCGCTGACCTGGCGCATCACCCGCGTCACGTTCCACTCCTGCTCGGCGCGAACATCGGGCAGCGCATGGCGGTCGCTGGTCAACTGGTAGTAGAACACCTTGCCTAGCGGCGTATAGTTCGGCGCCATCTCGGCGGTGACGCCGGGCGGCAAATCAACCGAGGTCAGACGCTCGGCCACCAGTGCGCGCGAGCGGAAGCTGTCGGCATTGTCTTCGAAGATCAGCCAGACCAGCGACAAGCCGAAATGGCTTTCCGAGCGCATCGCAATCATGCCCGGGGTGCCGTTCAGCGCGCGCTCGAGCGGATAGGTGATCTGCCGTTCGATTTCCTCGGGCGCCAGCCCGGGCGCCACGGCGATGATGCCGACCTGCAGATTGGTGACGTCGGGATAGGCTTCGATCGGCGTATTGCTATAGGCCCAGTAGCCATAGATGGCCACCAGCAGCGTGATGACGACGGCAGCGAACCGGCGGTAGACCGCCGTGCGGATCATGGATTCCAGCATGGAAGAGGTTCCGCCGTCGTTCAGAGGAGCTGATCGCCCGCGCCATCAAGCAGGATCGCGCCCTTGGCGACGATGCGTTCGCCGTGGCGCAAGCCATCGAGAATATTGACGAAACCGTTGCTTGGATCTCCGACATGCACTTTGCGGCGCTCGAACACGCCGGCCTCGCGCTCGACGTAGACCACCGAGCGCGCGCCATCCTTGATGATCACCGCCGAGGCCGGCACGATGACGCCGCCGGAGGCTTGCGTCGAGATTTTCGCGGTGGCGAAGGCACCGACCCGCAGGTCAGGCGGCACTGCATCGAGCGCGATCGGCACGACGGCGCGCCGCACTTTCGGATCGACGATCGGCGATACGCGCACGACCTTGCCCGACAGCGGCCGCGCGCCCGAGCCGATCGTCACCTTGGCAGTGGCGCCCGGATGCACCAGCGGCAGGTCTTCCTCGAAGACCTCGGCGACGATCCACAAGCGGTTGGCCACCCCCAGTTCGAGCAGCGCCTCGTCATCGGCGCGCACCATTGCGCCCGGCGTGACCCGCCGCGAGACGACCACGCCTGCGCTCGGCGCGCGCACCGTGATCTCGTCGACGCTGCCCACGCCCATGAACGACAGGTCGTAGCGCACACGCGCCAGCGCGCGCGCCGCTTCGCGCTCGCGCGCTTCGGCGGCGATCTTTTCGGATTCGATGCCGACGCCGCGTTCGAGCATGGTGCGTTGCCGGCCGGCCTCGATGCGCGCCAGGCGCAGCGCCTCGTCGGCCTGCGCCTCGTCGCTGCGCAGCCGCGCCGCCTCGGTGCTGCGCAGAACCAGCAGCGGCGCGCCCGCCTTGACGGTATCGCCTTCGCGCACCAGCACCTGCTGCACGCGGCCGGCTGCCGGCGGCAGCACGCCGATCAAGGCGTTGTCTTCAAAGGCACTGCGCGCCGGCGCGCGCACTTCACCGCCTTCGGTGACCGGCTGCACCTCGACCACCTTCAGATGGGCGAGCACGCGGTCGCCGACCTTCAGGGCGTCGTCCTGCACGATGATCTTGCTGCTGTCATCGCGAACCGGCGCCAGCGACGGCACGTGCTCGCTACAGGAAGACAATAGAAAAAGACCCGAAACGGCGAACCCGGCGACGACGGCGCGGGCAGCGAACGACGGACTCAAGATGATGCAGCTCCAGTGGAACAAAGACCGCGGATGGCGACGCAGAGCAGTCTAGCGAGGCAGCCTTGCGTGAAGATGGAGCCATCCTTTCGCCAAGCTGAATCGCCGCCGGGCCGCCGCCCCCCCCGGCCGGCACCGGACTAGAATGGCGCAGTAACGACCAACACGGGCGCCGGTACCGCCGGCGCTGCTGGCATGCGCATTCTGCTGACCGAAGACGACACGTCGATGGGCGAAGCGACGCGACGCGCGCTGCGCTCGCAAGGCTGGGCCGTCGACTGGATCGAACAGGGCGAGGCTCTGGTGCCCGCGGCACGGCACGAGCAATACGATCTGATCGTGCTCGACGTGGGCTTGTCGGGCATCGACGGCTTCGAGGCGCTGCGCCGGCTGCGCGCCTTGCAGATCAGCGTGCCGGTGTTGATGCTGACGGCACGCGACTCGGTGGAAGACCGCGTGCGCGGCTTGGAAACCGGCGCCGACGACTATCTGGTCAAGCCCTTCGCGATGCCCGAGTTGATCGCACGCGTGCGCGCACTGTCGCGGCGCGCGCTGGCGCACGCCAGCAACGAGCTGAAACTCGGCAGCCTGCGCATGGACCTGGGCGCCAAGCGCGCCTTCATCGGCGATGCGCCGCTGCAACTTTCGGCGCGCGAATGGGGCGTGCTCGCCTATCTGCTGAGCCAGGCCGGCAAGGTGGTCAGCAAGGAGCAGATCCTGTCGGCCCTGGTCGGCTGGGACGAAGGGCCGTCGAGCAATGCGATCGAGGTCTACGTTTCGCGCCTGCGCGCCAAGATCGGCGAAGCCGGCGTCACGATCCGCTCGATCCGCGGCTTTGGATACCTGGTCGAAGACGAATCCGGCAATGCCTGAAGCGGACCGGCGCGACACGTTCGATGCCCGGCCCATCGCCGAGGGAGCGGCACGCAATGGCGCAGGCGGCGATGGCCACGACACCGCGCACGGCGGCTGGCGCGCAGAATCGAGCCTGCGACGCCAGTTGCTGATCTGGCTGCTGGTGCCGATGCTGGTCATCGTGCCGCTGCTCGGCACGCTGCAATACTGGTTCATCGTCAAACCCGCCAAGCTCGAGCTCGACCAGCAATTGGGCGACATCGCCGTGGCCTTGTCGCAGTTGCTGCGCCTGGATCACGGCCGGCTGCGGCTGGAAATGAACGCGCAGACCGAGCGTTCGCTGCGCACCGACCAGTTCGACGCGGTCTATTTCGTCGTCATCGGCCCCGATGGCGAGGTCATCGCCGGCGACCAGTCGCTGGCCACCGTCAACATCGGCAAGCCGCCGGGCTGGCGCGGCTTCACCGTGGCGCGGCTGGGCCCGCAGGACGTGCGCATTGGCGTGTTCGAGATGCCGTGCGGCGACGATCATTCCTGCCAGATCCGGGTTGCCGAAACGCAGGTCAAGCAGCGCCAGGTGCGCGATCAGGCGCTGATCACGACGCTGGCGATCGTCATCGCGCTGGGCGTGTTGACGGTACTGGCCGCGGTGTTCGCCGTGACGCGCGGGCTGCGGCCGTTGAGCGATCTGCGCCACCAGCTCGCCGAACGTTCGCTGCATGACCTGCGGCCGCTCGACGCCGGCGCAGCGCCGCGCGAGGTGCGGCCGCTGGTATCAGCGATGAACCAGTTGTTCGCGCGGCTGCGCGATGCCTCGGCGGCGCAGAAGGCGTTCATCACCGACGCCGCGCATCAGTTGCGCACGCCGCTGGCCGCGCTCAAGACCGAGGCCGAACTGGCGCTGCTCGAACCCCATCCCGAATCCACGCACCCGGCACTGGAGCGCATCCATCGCTCGGCCAGCCGCGCCGCGCGACTGGCGGTGCAGTTGCTGGCGCTGGCCCGGCTCGATCCCGATGCGCGCGGCGCCGGGGCACCGGCACCGGTCGATCTGAAAGATGTTGCGGCGGACACGGCACGCGAATGGTCGGCACAAGCGATCGCCGGCGGCATCGACCTGGGCTTTGCGCTGGAATCGGCGATCGTCGACGGCGACGAAACGCTGCTGCGCGAGCTGCTGTCGAACCTGGTGCACAACGCGCTCGAATACGCCGGCCGCGGCGCCACCGTCACGGTCAAGACTTTCGTCGACGGCGAGTTGCCGACGCTGGAGGTAGAAGACGACGGCCCTGGCATCGTCGAAGAGGAACGCCCGCGCATGCTGCGCCGTTTCGTGCGCGGCCGCGGCGCCGGCGGCCATGGTAGCGGGCTGGGGCTGGCCATCGTCAGCGACATCGCCGCCATTCACGATGCACGCCTGAGCATGCACACGCCCGCGGCGGGCCGCGGGCTGATCGTGCGCATCACCTTCGTGCCGCAGCGCAAGCACCCGCATCGTCCGTGACGGCAGCGTGCCGCAGCACGCTGCCCGGCCCGGTCTATCGATCAATCCACCACAGCGGCACGCTTGCCGCGCTGGGCCGCGGGCTGCGGCAGCAGCGCCGGGCGCGCCGCGGCATCGGCACGGCCGATCAGGCGGTTCAGCGCGCTCAACACGGCCAGGATCGACGCGGTGGTCAGGTTCTCATGAATGCCTACGCCGAAGCGGCTGCCGGCCACGCCGGGCGCTGACAGCTCGACGAAGGCGCAGGCCTTGGCGTCGGCCCCCTGCCCCAGCGCGCGCTCTTCGTAGTGCAGCACGGTGACCGGCACGGCCAACGCGTGCGACAGGGCATCGATCGGGCCGTTGCCTTCGCCCTCGAACACCATGTCGTCGCCGGCCACGCGCGCTTGCAGGCGGATGGTCTGCCGGCCGTTTTCTTCCGACAAGGAATGGCGCTGGTAGCGCACCGGATGCTCGGCGCCCAGGTACTCTTCCTTGAACAGGTTCCACAACTGCTCGGCACTGACTTCTTCGCCGGTCTGATCGGTGAGCCGCTGCACGGCACTGCTGAACTCGACCTGCAGGCGGCGCGGCATCACCAGGCCATAGCAGCTTTCGAGCAGGTACGAGATGCCGCCCTTGCCCGACTGGCTGTTGACGCGAATGATCGAATCGTAGGTGCGGCCCAGGTCGGCCGGGTCGATCGGCAGATACGGCACTTCCCAGATCGCATCGGGGCGCTGCGCGGCAAAGCCCTTCTTGATCGCGTCTTGATGCGAACCTGAAAACGCGGTGAACACCAAGTCGCCCACGTACGGATGACGCGGGTGGATCGGCAGTTGCGTGCAGTCTTCCACGGTGCGCGCGATCTCGTTGATGCGCGAAAAATCCAGCCCCGGATCGACGCCCTGGCTATACAGGTTCAAGGCCAGCGTCACCAGATCGACGTTGCCGGTACGCTCGCCGTGGCTGAACAGGCAGCCTTCGACGCGATCGGCGCCGGCCATCACGCCCAGCTCGGCGGCCGCCACCGCGGTGCCGCGGTCATTGTGCGGATGCAGGCTGATCAGGATGCTGTCGCGGCGGGCCAGATGGCGGTGCATCCACTCGATCTGGTCGGCATAGTGGTTCGGTGTGGCCACTTCGACGGTAGCCGGCAGGTTGATGATCATCTTGTGCTGCGGCGTCGGGCCCCAGGTTTCGATGACCGCGTTGCAGACGTCGCGCGCCACTTCCAGCTCGGTGGAGGTGAACACCTCGGGGCTGTACTGGAACACGAACTCGGTGTCGGGCTGCTCGGCCACCAACTGCTTGATCAGCCGCGCGCTGTCGACGGCGATCTTCTGCACGCCGGCCGGGTCGGTGTCGAACACGATGCGGCGAAACGCCGGCGCCACCGCGTTGTACAGATGAACGATCGCGCGGCGCGCGCCGCGCACCGATTCCATCGTGCGGCGGATCAGGTCTTCGCGGGCCTGGGTCAGCACCTCGATGGTCACGTCTTCGGGGATGTGGCCGCCTTCGATCAGCTCGCGAACGAAATCGAAATCGGTCTGCGACGCCGACGGGAAAGCGACTTCGATTTCCTTGAGGCCGATCGCCACCAGCATCTTGAACATGCGCATCTTGCGCTCGGCGTTCATCGGCTCGAACAGCGACTGGTTGCCGTCACGCAGGTCGGTGCTCATCCAGATCGGCGGCTGCGTCAGGCGGCGCGACGGCCATTGGCGGTCGGGCAGATCGACCGATTGGAAGGGACGGTATTTGGTAGCGGGGTTCTTCAGCATCATGATCAACACCTGGATTCGAATCGTCGGGAAAAGCGAGTGGCCGACGGGCTGCCAGACTGCCACGGGCGCGAGGTCTGGCAACCGCTGCCTAGTCGCGCCAGCAGTGCGGCAAGCGGCAGGCGGGATTCAGCGGCGGTATGAATCGGGATGCTCATGTCGGGCTTTCTCGGATTTCTTCGGGTGGCGAAATCGAACGCGGCCGGGCTGTCCTTTTGGGACAGCCGCTCTGCTACAAACGACGGAAAGGGGGGTGGGGTTTTATGCGCGCGAAACGCGCAGTAGCAGACCCGCGCTGCGTAGTAGCGCTAGCGACAGGAGAATGGCGGTCTGCTGGGAATGCATCGGGTTATGATCGGCGAACAAGGCCGGGCTTGTCAACTCGACTCAAGAGCGGGCAGGCATCGGTTGTTGTCTTTTTGGCCTTCATATGGTTTTGATTCGTCGCTTCGGCGATTTTTTCCGCCCTGATTCGCGCTCTGCCGCCCCATCGCCATGCTGCGCTTTGCCCATATCGATCACGTCGTGCTGCGCGTAGTGAACCTGCGCACCATGCTTGATTTCTACGTTGGCGTGCTGGGCTGTACGCCCGAGCGCGACCGTCCCGACCTGGGGCTGTACCAGGTGCGCGCCGGCGCATCGCTGATCGACCTGGTGCCGATCGACGAACCGCTGGGCCGCGCCGGCGGTGCCGCGCCAGGGCGCGAGGGGCGCAACCTCGATCATTTCTGCCTGCAACTGCAAAGCTTCAATGGCGACGCGATCATTGCCTGGCTGCACGAGCGCGGCGTGAAGATCGTCGGTGAACTGAAGACACGCTACGGGGCGCAGGGCGACGGGCCGTCACTGTACATCGAGGACCCGGAAGGCAACGTAGTGGAACTGAAGGGGCCGGTGGCTGAGGGCGAGTCGGTCGGCGGCGAGGCCGCTAGCCGCGGGATAGCGGGCGATGAATCGGCCGGCGTTGAGTCGGCCGGCGCGGGTGGCCAGCGCTGATGCCCGACGTGACGATCGCCGTGGTCGGCGGCGGGCCGGCCGGCCTGATGGCGGCCGAGGTGCTGGTGCAAGCGGGTCTGCCGGTCGAGGTCTTCGATGCGATGCCGTCGGTGGGTCGCAAGTTCCTGCTCGCCGGCAAGGGCGGACTCAATCTGACCCATGCCGAGCCGATCGACGCATTCATGATGCGCTATGGAGCAAGGCGGGCAACGATCGAACCCTTGCTGGCGGCCTTCGGGCCGGCAGCGCTGCGCGAGTGGGCGCACGGGCTGGGCGTCGACACTTTCGTCGGCACTTCAGGCCGCGTGTTTCCGGCCGAGATGAAGGCGGCGCCGCTGCTGCGGCGCTGGCTGCACCGGTTGCGCGAGGCGGGCGTGCGCTTTCACATGCGGCATCGGTGGATGGGTTGGGACGAGGCGGCGGCCGAGTCGCCGGCGGGTGTCCAGCCGCTGCGCTTTGCCGCGCCCGATGGCGAACACCGGGTATCGGCCCGCGCCGTGATCCTGGCGCTGGGCGGCGCAAGCTGGGCGCGGCTGGGTTCCGATGGCACCTGGGTGCCGCTGCTGGCGCAGCGCGGCGTACCGGTGGCGCCGCTGGCCCCCGCCAACTGCGGCTTCGATGCCGGCGCGCATGCCACGCCGGGCTGGAGCGAGCATTTTCGCGAGCGCTTTGCCGGCGCGCCGCTGAAATCGGTGGCCGCCTGGATCGACGGCGACCCGGTGTTCGGCAACGCACGCCGCGGCGAATGCGTGGTCACCGCCACCGGTATCGAGGGCAGTCTGGTCTACGTGTTCTCGGCGGCGCTGCGCGACCGCATTGCCGCGCACGGGCAGGCCGTGCTGCAACTCGATCTATCGCCCGAGCGCAGCGAACGGCAACTGGCGGCCGAGTTGTCACGGCCGCGCGGCTCGAAGTCGATGGCCAATCACTTGCGTGCCCGCGCCGGCATCGATGGCGTCAAAGCCGGCCTGCTGCGCGAGCTGCTGCCGGCTGATGCCTTTGTCGATCCGCAGCGCTTGGCCGCGGCGATCAAGTCGCTGCCGATCCCGCTGGCCGCGCCGCGGCCGATCGACGAAGCGATCAGCACGGCCGGCGGCGTGCGCTTCGAAGCGCTCGACGATGCGCTGATGCTGCGTGCGCTGCCCGGCGTGTTCTGCGCCGGCGAGATGCTCGATTGGGAAGCGCCGACCGGCGGCTATCTGCTCACCGCCAGCATGGCCAGCGGACGCGTGGCCGGGCTGGGCGCACAGGCGTGGCTGGCGGCTAACGCCCCGGCTGCTTCCGGGCTTGGCGCCGTCACTCAGCCGCGCGACGGCGAGCCGGCTAGATCACTGTCCGGCGACTGAAACCCGTTGCGCCGATAGGTCAGCACCAGCGTGTCGCGGTGTGCCGCGTCACCGTCGGGCTGGATCGGCGTGGCCTCGTGGATCATGCGCAGATCGTCGAGCAGCACCGCGCTCCACGGCTCGCGCATCACGAAACGAATGCCCTGCGGCCCGTCGGCCTGAAACACGCGCGTTTCGCCGCCACGCAAATGGTGGCGCGCAACCAGCACGACGGCGACGAAATCGACGCCGTCGCGGTGCGCGCCTTCCGGCGTGGGCCGCCCCACACCGTCGGTGGTGTCGATGCGAAACTGATGCGCTTCGATGAACCAGCGCTCGGCAGGTGCTACGTCGGCGAACAGCCGCCCGAGCGCCGCCAGCAGCTTGTGCCAGGCCGGCGCTGCCGCGACAGCCGGCTCGACGGGTTCGAACATGCGTTCGATGCCGCCGTGCAGCGCGTTGTAGTCGAGCGGCTGCCAGTGGGCGCGATGCGGCGCCTGCGTGAGCCGGCCGCTGGCCGGCTCGTGGACGAAGCAGCTGTGGCGGCGGCAGCGGTAGCGGCCGCCGTCTTTCAGATAGCCATCGGGCAGCAGCCGATCCCAGCTTGGCCGCAGCGCTTCGAGCGCATCGATGTCGACGCCGGCCAATGCGCACAACTGCGCCGGCGCCAGATGCACGAACCCTTGCCGCGCGATCGTGGCGACGGGAGCATCGCCGGCCAGGGTCCAGGGTTCATTGGCGATCATCGCTGCGATCCATTTGCTCGAAGGTGTAAGCAGATGATCGTAGCACCGCGAGCGAGCCGGCTCGGGCCCGCTCCCCTTGATTACCAGCGCCCGCCGCGGCGTTCACCGCCCTTGGCCGGGCCCCCCGCGGGGCCGTTGCCGCGCGGGCCGCGCCGCGGCCCTTGCCAGGATTCCTGCCGCTGGCCTTGGCGCGATTCGCGCGGCTGGCCATCGCCCGATCCATCCCGCCGGCCTTGCCATGGCGCCTGCCGGGGGCCCTGCCAAGGTTCCTGCGCTGCGCCGTGCCGCGGCTCCTGCCGCTGGCCTTGCGATTGATGCTGCCGCTGGCCTTGCCACTGATCTTGCCGTGGACCTTGCCAGGATTCCTGGCGCGGCCCCTGCCATGACTCCTGGCGCGGACCTTGCCACGGCTCCTGGCGCGAGCCCTGCCATTGCTCCTGGCGCGGCCGCTGCCACTGCTGCCCGCCCGGACCACGCCGCGCATCCGCTGCGTGGCCGGGCCGCCCACCGCGCCAGCCGGGCTTACCGGCCGGCCGCTGCGGACGCAGCCGCGGTTCCAGCCCCGCGATCACGTCGATGCGGATCGGTTGGCCGGTATAGCGCTCGATGTCGCGCACGCGGTGCCGCTCGTGATGCCCCATCAGCGTCACCGCGATGCCGCGGCGCCCGGCACGACCGGTGCGGCCGATGCGATGCACGTAGTCTTCGGCCGCGCGCGGCGCGTCGAAGTTGATCACGTGGCTGATGCCGGCCACGTCGATGCCGCGCGCCGCCACGTCGGTGGCGATCAGCACCTGCGTCTGGCCGTCGCGCAGCCGCTGCAGCGTGCGCGTGCGCTGGCCCTGCTGCATGTCGCCATGCAGCGCGGCAACGCGGAAGCCGCTCTCGGACAGCGCCTCGCACAGGTCTTCGGTGGAACGCTTGGTGGCGGCGAACACCACGCACTGATTCATCTCGACGTCGCGCAGCAGCGCGTCGAGCAGGCGCATCTTGTGCGCCAGATCGTCGGCAAACAGCATCGTCTGGTCGATGTCGGCGCGCCGCGCCGGCGTGGCAGCGATGTCGATACGCTGCGGATCGCGCGTCAGCTTGCGCGCCAGTTCGCCGACCACGCCGTCGAGCGTGGCCGAGAACATCAGCGTCTGCCTTTCGGCAGGCGTGGCCGCGACGACGGCTTCGATGTCGGGCAGGAAGCCCATGTCGAGCATGCGATCGGCCTCGTCGAGCACCAGCATTTCCAGCCGTGAGAAGTCGATCTTGCCGCGCTGCATGTGATCGAGCAGCCGGCCCGGCGTGGCGACGATGATGTCGACCGGGCGCTCGAGCATGCGCAGCTGCTGGCCATACGGCGTGCCGCCGACCAGCGTCAGCGTGCGCAGCCGTTTCACGCCGCGACCATAGTCGAGCGCGGCCTTGTTCACCTGCATCGCCAGCTCGCGCGTGGGCGCCAGCACGAGCACGCGCGGCCCCTTGCCGCTCGCTTTAGGGGCTTGGGCCAGCCGCTGCAAGGCCGGCAGCATGAACGCGGCGGTTTTGCCGCTGCCGGTGTGCGAGGACACCAGCAGATCGTTGCCGGCCAGCGCGGCCGGAATCGCCGCATTCTGCACGGCGGTGGGTTGCGTATAGCCTGCTTCCGTCAATGCGGTGAGCAGAGCGTCGGCCAGGCCGAGATCCTTGAATTCCATGCGTGATCCTTGCAGGCGCCGCGCGGCAAGCGCGAACGCCAGAGAGCGGCAGGCCGACAGGGCATGCCGCGGGCAGCCCGCCGACGGCACGGGCAATAAACGATCGCTACGCGCGAATTCAAGGCTCGGGCGGGCGAACGGCGTCAAAACATCGACGCCAACCGGAAAGCCGCAAGCCAAAGCAGCCGAAAGAAGCGACAAGCGCTTGTTCGGCAAGGCCGAGAGGTCGGGGACGATGACAGAGGTCGCTTCGTCGATCCATGCAAGCACGGATGATGCGACGCACAACCGACACTATACGCGGGATTGGGAAAGCGTGCTGCCCTCTTCCACGGCCGCCGCCGATTTCCGCCCCACGGATTTCCGCCTGCCGGCCGCCAGCGGGCATTCGGCCGCCGTCGCCTCCCGCAGGATCTGCGCCAGCCGCAGCACGCCGGGGCCGGCCGCTTCGGCATCGGCCAGAATCAGGTAGAGCTGCACGTAGCGCTCGCCGCCGCCGCGCACCGACAAGGGCTTCAGGCGCCCGGCTTTCAGCTCGGCCCGGATCAGTTCATCGGGCAGCCAGGCAAAGCCATAGCCCATCGCCACCGCCTGCACCGACGTGCTCAGGTGCGACACCGTCCAGCGCCGCTGGGTTTCGATCGAGGCCGGCGTATCGCGCCGCGAGCCGGTTTCGCGCACCACCAGATGGCAATGCGCCTGCAGGTCGCGCGCCGTGACCGGTCGGCCGAGCTGATGCAGCGGATGCTGCGGATGCGCCACCAGCGAAAAACGCAGCTGCATCAGCGGCTCGCCGGCGAAGCCGGGCGGCACGCTGCCGGCGATGGCCAGCTCGACGCGCTTGTCGCGCAGCGCTTCGCTGGTGCCGGCCAGCACCGATTCGTGCAGCTCGATGCGCGTGTGCGGGCTTTCCAGACCGAAACGATCCAGGCATTGCAGCAGCAGCCAGCTGGGAAAGATCAGTTCGACAGCCAGCCTGATCTCGGCTTCCCAGCCGGCCGACAGACGGCGCGCCGCGGCTTCCAGGCCACCGGCTTCCTCCAGCAGGTGGCGCGCGCGCCGATACAGCAGCTCACCGGTGGGTGTCAGCACCGCCTTGCGGCCGCGGATCTCGAACGCCTGCACGTCGAGCAGCGCCTGCAGCTTCTGCACGGCGTAGGTCACCGACGACTGCGTCTTGTGCAGCAGCCGCGCGGCGCCGGCGTAGCCGCCAGCCTCCACCACGGCGGTGAGCGCGCGCCATTGTTCGAGCGTGATGTGCGGAGCAGGATTTTTCATCGAAATATTCGATCTTTATGCCGGTAATTTTGAACTTTTTATTCTGATTTGTGAATGCTTCAATGCAGCATGCAAATCGCTCAACGTCATCCACCGGCTTCAACGAGGTAAGCATCATGTCCACCCTGCTCCGCATCGATTCCAGCTTGTTCTCGGCCAATGGCCAATCCAGCCGCCTGGCCAGCGATTTCGTCGCCGCCTGGCAGCAGCGCTTCCCAGACGGCCGCGTGCTGCACCGCGATCTGGCGGCCGAGCCAGTCCCGCACCTGGGCGCCGTGCAATTCCAGGCCTTCATCACGCCGCCCGAGCAGCGTGACGCCGCACAGCGCGAGGCCGCGGCCGTTTCCGACGCGCTGATCGACGAACTGCGCACCGCCGACGTGCTGGTCATCGGTCTGCCGATGTACAACTTCGGCGTGCCATCGACGCTGAAGGCCTGGTTCGACCATATCGCGCGCGCCGGCGTCACGTTCAAATACACTGAGAAAGGCGCGGTAGGCCTGCTCACCGGCAAGAAGGCCTACGTGTTCGCTGCTCGCGGCGGGCTGTATGCGGGCACGCCGGCCGATACGCAGACTGCCTATGTGCGCGATTTCCTGCGCTTTTTGGGCATCGCCGACGTCGAGTTCGTGTTCGCCGAAGGCCTGGCGATGGGCGAGAGCCCGCGCGATACAGCGCTGGCTGGGGCGCGCGAGCGGATCGGCGAACTGGCGGACGAAGCGGTAGCTTGACCCACTGAAATCCCCACCATTCGAGGCGACGTGCGCAGGAAAGCAGCGCAGCGCCGAAAAAAGCGCAGCCGAGTTTTCCAGGCTGCGCTTTTTGATTGGCAGCACGTGAAAGGGCCGCAGACGTACTGTGCAGATGATGCGCGCCCGGCATCGGAAGCGATCGCGCGCGCGCCGCGCTTCGATGACACCGTCGGTTTCTGCTGAAGCCGACCGCGAACTGACCCAGGCCGCCGTCCGCATTACTGGAGCGGTAGAAAGTAGCCAAAAGGCTTGCACTCACGCGCCGGATCGTCTATTGCTACGGTACGGCGCCCCCCGCCGCGCCGGTGAGGAGGTCGATCGATGCCCGCGCACCCGAGCCAGCAGCTTCGCACCCTCGCCTTCGCCGGCCATGCCGGCGTCGGCAAGACCACGCTGATCGAGGCCCTGCTGGCCGCCGGCGGCGCGATCACCGCACCGGGTTCGATCGAACGCGGCAGCACCGTCTGCGATTACGACCTGCTCGAAAAAGAACACGGCCACTCGCTGAAACTGGCCTGCGCGCACTTCGAGCGCGACGGCGTGCGCGTGCATCTGCTCGATACGCCGGGTTATCCGGATTTCGTCGGCCAGGCGCTGGCGGCGCTCGATGCGGTCGATACGGCCGCCATCGTGGTCAATGCGCAGCACGGCGTCGAACTGACCGCGGCGCGACTGGCGCTGTGGGCGCAGACGCGCGGGCTGTGCCGCATGGTGATCATCAATCGCATCGATGCCGAAAAAGCCGATCCGGCCGGCTGCCTGGAAGCCGTGCGCGCCGCCTTCGGTCGTGAATGCCTGCCGGTGAATCTGCCGGTGCGCGGCTGCTCCGGCGTCACAGACTGCTTCTTCGCACCCTCGGGCGAAGACACCGACTTCGACAGTGTGGCCGCCGCGCACCAAGCGATCGTCGAGCAGATCGTCGAGGTCGATGATGCGCTGACCGAGCGCTATCTGGCCGGCGAAGCGATCGAGCCGCAACAGATGCACGACGCCTTCGAGCGCGCGCTGCGCGAGGGCCACATCGTGCCGGTGCTGTTCACGTCGGCGCGCAGCGGCGCCGGCGTTGCGGCGCTGCTCGACTTCATCATCCGGCTGGCGCCCAACCCGCTCGAAGGCAACCCGCCGCTGTTCGAGCGCTGGCCCGGCGGCGATCGTGAACGCGCCGAGGCGATCACGGCCAGCCGCGCAGCGGGCGATCACGTGCTGGCGCACGTGTTCCGCATCGAGAACGACCCCTATATCGGACGCATCGGCCTGCTGCGCGTGCATCAGGGCACGATCACGCCCGAGACGCTGCTGTTCGCCGGCGACGGCCGCCGCGCGTTTCGCGCCGGCACGCCGATGCTGGTGCAGGGCAAGGAGCACGTGCCGACGGCCGCGGTCGGCCCCGGCGAGATCTGCGCGCTGGCCAAGATCGACGAGCTGGCTTTCGACGTGGTGCTGCACGATGCGCCGGAAGACGCGGCGATCCATTTCCGGCCGCTGCCGATACCGCATGCGGTGTATGGGCTGGCCATCCGCGTCAAGCGCCGCGGCGACGAGCAGAAGCTGGCCGACGTGCTGCAACGGCTGATCGCCGAAGACCCGAGCCTGATGGTCGAGCACGACCCCACCACGCACGAAGCGGTGGTGCGCGGGCTGGGCGAGTTGCAGATCACGCGGCTGCTCGAGCGCATGCGCGCGCAATACCGGCTCGAAGTCGAGGCGCACCCGCCCAACATCGCCTATCGCGAAACCATCGCCGCACCGGCCGACGGCCATCATCGGCACCGCAAGCAAAGCGGCGGCGCCGGCCAGTTCGGCGAAGTGTTTCTGCGCGTGGCGCCCTTGCCGCGCGGCAGCGGCTTTCGTTTCGTCGACGAGGTCAAGGGCGGCGCGATCCCCGGCGTGTTCATTCCCGCGGTGGAAAAAGGCGTACGCATCGGCCTGACCGGCGGCGCGATCGCCGGCTTTCCGGTGCATGACCTGGAAGTCACCGTGTATGACGGCAAGACGCATCCGGTCGACGGCAAGGAAATCGCCTTCATCACCGCCGGTCGCAAGGCCCTGCTCGATGCGATCCTGAAGGCGCAACCCACCGTGCTGGAGCCGATCGTGGCGGTGGAACTCACCGTGCCCGATGGCGCCATCGGCGCGGTGGCCGGCGAGATCTCGGCGCGACGCGGCCAGTTGTCGGGCACGCGCAGCGGGCGCGCCGGCATGGCGCTGGTCAGCGCGCGCGCGCCGCTGGCCGAGCTCGATGACTTCCACGGCCGCCTGAAATCGCTGACCGGCGGCCAGGGCAGCTATTCACTGGAGCTGATCGGCTATGAGGAAGCGCCACCGAATCTGCAGGGGCGATTGCGGGCGGCGTTCAAACCCAAGGAGGACGTGGGCTGAGACGCTGAGCCGCCGGCAAGCCCGCGGCTGACCGCTTGTCGCGCATCGCGCCAGTGCCGCAACATCATGGCTCAGCGCGAAAGAAAATCCATCAGCACCTGTGCGAACAGCTCAGGCGATTCCCAATGCGCGCCATGCGCGCATCCCGGCAGCACACACAGGCGGGCGTTCGGCAGTGCCGCGGCCAGTTGCTGCGCATCGCCAACGCTGAACGTGCGATCGCGATCGCCGAGCATCACCAGCGCCTCGTGATCGACGCTACTCAGCCGGCCGCTGAAATCAATGGTTTCGCATGCTTGCAGCGCCGCGGCGCCGGCGTCGACGTCCATCATCGCGCCGTGTTCGACGCAGGATGCATACGCCGTGGCGTGCTGCTGAGCGACGAACCAGGTGGCGCAGACGCGGCTGGCCGTGGCACGCGAGCCTTCAGCACGCAGACGCTCGATGGTGGCCCGCAATGTCTCGAAGCGGCCGCTGCGGCGCGCCGACAGGCCAGCACCGTAGAGCACGGCCTTGTCGATGCGCGCGCCATGCTGCAGCAGCAGATGCTGGACGACGAAACCGCTCATCGAATGGCCGAGCACGCTGAAGCGCGCCAAACCGAGCGCATCGGCCAGCGCGATCACGCGCCCGGCCATGGCATCGATCGATGTGCAGAAATGGCGATCGAGGCTGGCGCCGAAGCCGGGCCAATCGGGCGCGATCACGTCGAAGCGACCGGCGAGCGTCTGCATCATCGCCTGCCAGCCGGCCGCTGCGCCGCAAAAGCCGTGCAACAACAACAGCGGCGCACCGGCTCCCTGCCGCAACACGGTCATCGGCAATGACTGGACCATGGCGCGCACGTCACGACATCGAGATGCCAAGCCGCTTGATCAGCGCGCCCATGTGCGCATATTCGGGCCGCACCAGCGCCGCCACCGTTTCTTCGTCGCCGACGATCTGGTCCAGCCCCAATGGCCGCAGCTTGCCGACGTTGTCGGGCTGGGCCAGCGCGGCGGCGATCTCGCGCGCCACGCGGCCGCGAATCGGCGTCGGCGTACCCCTGGGCGCCACCAGCGCGCACCAGGCGCCGAGCCCCGCTTCGGGAACCAGCTCGGCGATGGCCGGTGTGTCGGGCAGGATGGCCAATCGCTTGCTGCCGGCTGCGGCCAGCGTTTTCAGGCGGCCCTGCTGCAGAAAACCCGCGACGACCGAATACGCGACGATACCGACCGAGATCTGCCCCGCGATCACATCGCTGACCATCGGCATGCCGCCTTTATACGGCAGATGCGTCATGTCGACGCCGGCACGGTCTTTCAGCAACTCGCCGATCAGGTGCATCGGCGAACCGACGCCGGGCGTACCGTACGACAGCTTGCCCGGCTGCCGACGCGCGTCGTCCATCAGTTCGCCGATCGTCTTCCAGGGGCTGTCGGGCCGCACCACGAACACCATGCCGATATTGACCATCGGCAGCACGAAGCTCAGATCCTTGAACGGATCGACGCGCGCGGCCGTGAACAGATGCGGATTGGCCGTGAGCATCGTGTTGGTGGCCATCAGAAAGGTATAGCCGTCGGGCGGTGCCGTCACGCAGGCCTGCGCCGCGATGTTGCCGCTGGCCCCGGGGCGGTTCTCGACGATCACCGGCTGGCCCAGCGCCGCCTGCAACGGCGGGGCGGACAGCCGCAGCACGGTGTCGCTGGCGCTGCCCGTCGCATAGGCGTCGATCAGGCGCAGCGGGCGCGATGGCCAGCTTTGCGCGCGGCTTGCGGGCAGCGCCGCGAGACCGGCGGCTGCGGCAGCGCCCTGGATGATGTGTCTACGATTCATCTTGTCCTCGTCGATCGTGCCGTGCGGGCACACAATGTTTGCAAGCCGCGCTCGCGTCACGACATCGTGATGCCGAGCCGCTTGATCAGCGCGCCCACGTGCGCGCTTTCGCTGCGCACCAGCGCGGCTACTGTGGCTTCGTCGCCGGCGATCTGATCGAGCCCCACCGGCTGCAGTTTCTTCACCACTTCGGGCAAGGCCAGCGCCGCAGCCGCCTCGCGGGCCACACGGGCACGGATCGGATCGGGCGTTCCTTTGGGTGCCACCAGCGCGCACCAGGCGCCGAGCGCCGCCTCGGGAACGATCTCGCCGATCGCCGGCACCTCGGGCAGAATCGACAGACGCTTGCCGGCCGCAGCGGCGAGCGTCTTCAGGCGACCTTGCTGCAACAACCCAGCCACGACCGCGTAACCGACGATACCGACCGAGACCTGTCCGGCGATCACGTCGCTGACCATCGGCATACCGCCCTTGTACGGCAGATGCGCCATATCGATGCCGGCGCGATCCTTCAGCAGTTCGCCGATCAGGTGCATCGGCGAACCGACGCCAGGCGTGCCGTACGACAGCTTGCCGGGGTGCCGGCGCGCGTCATCGAGCAGCTCGCCAGTCGTCTTCCACGGACTGTCGGGCCGCACGACGAACACCATGCCGATGTTGACCATCGGCTGCACGAAGCTCAGATCCTCGAACGGGTCGACGCGGCCCGCGGTGAACAGATGGGGATTGGCCGTGAGCATCGTGTTGGTGGCCATCAGGAAGGTGTAGCCGTCCGGCGTCGCGGCCTTGCAGGCCTGCGCACCGATGTTGCCGCTGGCCCCGGGGCGATTATCGACCACCACTGGCTGACCCAGCGCCGCCTGCATCGGCGCCGCCACCAGGCGCAGCACGGTATCGCTGGAATTGCCGGGTGTGTAGGCCGAGATCATCCGCAATGAACGCGAGGGCCAGCTCTGCGCCGATGCGCCCGGCATCGCCGCGAACGCCGCCGCCGCGGTGGTACCGGTGATGAAGCTTCTTCTATCCATCGTTCCTTTCCTCGTGTCTTGATGCAGCGCGCCGGCTGGCCCCTGCGCCTAGGCCATCCGGTACTTGTCGGTATCGGGCGCCTTGGTAGGCCCGGGATTGCCGCGTGCCCAGGCCGCATCGCGGCCACCGAAGCGCGCCACCAGATCGCGTTGCCGGCGCTTGGCCATGCGGTCGATCGCTTCGGGATCGAGCATGGCGCGCAACTGGTCTTCGAATCTGCGGCAGACGTCCGCGTAGCGCTTGTCGGCCGCGAGATCGGTCGTTTCTTCGGGATCGAGTTCGAGATCGAACAGTTCGGGTCGATACCCAACGTAGTGGTGATACTTGAAGCGCGCATCGCACAACATGAAGGCTGCGCTGTCGGCGCCCACTGCGTGATACTCCGAGAAGCCCAGCCGCTGCGGTAGCTCTTGCCGAACGGCCAGATCGATCAGCGAAGCGCCCGGCAGATCACGTTCCTCGGGCAGCCGCGCCAGTCCGCAGCCGTGCAGCGCTGTCGGGTAGACATCGATCAGACCGACGTTGGTCGAGCACACGCGCCCCTGCGGCACGCCCGGCCCGGCGACGATCATCGGCACGCCGACCGATTCGCGGTACAGCGTCGACTTGTTCCATAGCCCGCGCGTGCCCAGGTTGTCGCCATGATCGGAGGTGTAGATGATGGTGGTCGACGCGCGCTGGCCCGTGTCGGCCAGCGCACGCAGCACGCGCCCGATCTGCTCATCGAGATAGCTGATCAAGCCGAAATAACAGGCGCGTGCCAGCCGGCGACGCTCGTCGCTGCCGAGTCCGGCATCGTGATCCCAGAATTCGGCCATGCGCTGTACCCAGGGATGACGGCGATATCCGTCGTGCGGCAGCAGCTTGGGCAATGCGGTGCCGTGCAGATACGGCGCCAGATGACGCTCGGGAACCACCAGCGGCATATGCGGGGCGACGAAACCGACGAACAGCGCCCAGGGCTTGCCGTCGCGATCAGCGGCGCGCTCGCGCAGCCAGCGCTCGGCGCCGGCGGCGATGCGCTCGTCGTAGCGGTTGTAGCTGGACGTGCCGGCGCCAAGTTCGTCGAAGATCGGAGAACGGCCGCGCGTCGGCGGCAGCGGATCGCGCAGCGCGCCCCAGACCAGGCCGATGCCATCCTGGATGTGCATCGCTTCGTGCTGCGCCAGAAAACCGGTGGGATCGGCGGCGCTGCGGAAATGCAGTTTGCCGATCGATTCGGTGCGCACACCGGCAGCGTTCAGACGATGGTGCCAGCTCGTCCACTGCCCTTCATAGGCCAGCGCATTGTCCCAATAGCCGCATTCATGAACGTGCCGGCCGGTAGCCAGCGCGGCGCGGGCCGGCACGCAGATCGGGCTGGGTGTCCAGGCGCGATCGAAGCGGGTGCCGCCTGCCGCCAAGGCATCCAGATTGGGCGTGGCAAGCCACGAGGCGCCCGAGGCGCCGAGATAACGCGGATCATGCTCGTCGGAGACGATGACCAGCAAGTTGCGGCCTTGGCCGTCGGCGGCTTGCGTAGCGGTAGTGGAACACATCGACGCGGGCATGCGCTGTCTGTCTTCTATGTCGTTGTCATGACGATATCGTTGTCAAGACAATATTGTGAAAGCAACGAGAAGTCAAGCATCATGGATCGACCCGCACATCGGTACGACGATGCTCAATCGAGCAGGATGATCTGCCGCCGTGCTGGATCGAGACGCACGCAAGCGCCGTCGACGAGACGGGCCGCCTGTGCGGGCGCGTAACCGGCCAGCAGCGCAATGCCCGCCAGCGAGGCGCCTTGCACCAGCACCGGGTTGACCTGCTCGCAGATCAGCCCGAGCGGCGCCAGCCCCCGCTGCGCGAGCGCATCGAGCGCCCAAGAGGTAGCGATGCCGCCTTTCGGCCCCTGGAAGACGTAGATGCGGCCGGCCAGGCTCGATCCGTACAGATCATGGTCGGGACGGCTGAATACGCCAGTGGCCAGGTCAAGGTCATAACGGGCGTTGAAGCCTTGCCCCGATACCAGCAAGCGGCCTTCGCAAGGGCGACCAAGCGCGGCTGCGCATTCGATACGCACACTGCTTTCGACGTCATGATCGGTCATCAAGCCCTCACCATGGCATTCAACGCAAAACGCCTGCCACGGCCGCCTCGACGCATTCGTCGACCGAACGCAAGGCCGGCCGGTAGCCGGCACCACCCAGAATGTTGGCCAGCTTGCACGACGGCGTCACCAGATGGCGGAAGTTGAACTGTTCGCGCACCAAGGCCGGCGCCATCACGTAGAAGCAGGTGCCGGCCAGCAGCTCGCCACCGGCTTCGGTCAGACGCTGCACCTCGCCCAGGCGTTCAAGCTCGGCCTGCACCTGATGATTGACGGTGATGATCAGGCGCGTTCCCGCCGCGACACGGCGACCCTGCAACTGTTCGATGATCGCCACCGCCTCGGGCAGCGACGCCTGCGGTGCACTGAACACGACCAGATCGACCTTGCCGCCCTCGCCCGAGAAGCCCTGATAGACGCCGTCGATCTCGGCCCGGCCGATCCGCCGCGGCGCGGGAGCCGGCGTGTCGCCGAAGGCCGCCTCCAGCGTCGCGGCCTCGGGCGTGGCGCCGACCAGATGCATCATCGCCAGCGAGCCGAAGCTGGCTGCGGCAGCCAGGCAGTGTTTCAATTCGTCGATGGTCGGCCCCGCACCGCGCAACAGCACAGCCGGCACGCTCCAGTAGTCCTTCACGTCGGCACCGATCCAGGCGCCCAGCGCGCTCCAGTCGCTGATGCCGCGCAGCGGCGTCGTCACTTCATACAGGCGGGTAGCCCTGCGGCGCTCGGGCAGATGGAAGCCGTATTCGGGTACCAGCCCGGTCAGTGCAGCGGCGATCGATGCCGGCCCGCCCTCGTAGTTCGAACAGGCGCCGGCAGCCGAGTTGGCAAACGCCACCGCACCGGTATCGCCCCAGCCCAGATGCTCGCGAAAGCGCGGCGGGCTCACTGATTGATAGTTGACGCAGGTGGAGGTGTCGATGAAACCCATCTTGCGCAGCGCATCGTGCAGCCGCCGCTCGGCGGCGTATTGCGCAAACGGCAGGCGGAACTCGGCCCAGCGTTCGAAGTCCAGACTGCAGGCGGCGGTGAACGAGGGCACGCGCACGCGCGCTGCATCGGCCGCCAGCCGCTCCAGCAGCGCCAGACCCGAGGCGCCGGTAATGCCGATCTCGGCACCCGCCAGCACCGAGCCGACGGGAATCAGCCGCTCGGCGCCGAAGAAGCGCCCGACCTCGATCTGCTGCTCGATCGCCCATTGCACGGCGGGGCCGGCCGTGCCACGCCGCATCGCCAGTTGCGCATCGTCGAGCTTCACTTCGACATACCACCAATGGGCTGCGTTTCCATCTGCTCGGCGCAGGTCAGCAGTTTTTCCAGGGCCGTGTTCAGCAAGGCCAACTCCGGTTTGGACAAGGCCGCTTCGAGATTCTTCTGCCGCAGCGTCGACACGGCCGAGCCTTTGAGGTGCAACTCGGCACCGGCGCGCGTCAGCGCCAGCGCAAACAGGCGTTCGTCTGCGGGATCGGGGGTACGCGACACCAGCCCGCGCGCTTCCAGACGCACCACCACACGGCTGATCCAGCCCTTGTCCACGGCCAGCACACGCGTGAGGGCCGCCAGCGACATTTCACCGCGACTGCCCAATGTCGCCAGCACGCGCCATTCGGGTACGGTCAGATCGATCTCGGCGGCGAAATCGCGCGCCGCCGAGCGGCTCAACGAATTGGTCAGCGCCACCAGCTTGTAGGTCAGATGCCGCGTGACGTCGACACCGGTCGCCTTCTTCGTTGAGCGGCTGCTTGCGTTCATGGATTTGGCGACACCGTTCGCGGACCTGCCAGCGGCGTTCGCGGGCCGGCCGGCAGCGCGTCTGCGCTCTGCGCTCATGTTTTCGGCGGTCATGGTTCTTTTTCCAGGCTGTTCGTTCGAAGGTTGCGAGCGGCGGTCTACGCGGCTGATTGCGGTGTTGCCGGCGCCAAGACCTCGGCCTGGGCTTCGGTTTGTACCGCCCGCACCGCTGCATCACGCTGACCATGAACGACGCGCTGATTGCCATCGCCGCGCTCATTGCGTTCAACGCGATCGACCAGCAAGCGCACGACGTCGGGCCGCGTCGAATGGCCGACGCCATCGTAACCGCGTTTGGCCGCGGCCAGCTCAGCGGGGTCGATGTCGCAGTAGAGCAGCCCCTCTTCATCGGGCGCCAGCGCCTCGCACAAGGCATTGCCGTGCGGGCCGAAGGCCATCGCATGGCCACCGCCGAGCGCCAGCAGCGCGGCCTTTTCCGGCGTATCGCATACCCGCTCGCGCATCGCCGCGGTGACCGGCGCGCTGGGCGCCAGCACGTAGCAGCCGCCCTCGGCCGCATACACGCGGCTGATGGCCAGATTGACTTCGGCGCTTTGGCCTGGCGAAAAGGGTTGATAGATCGAGAAGCTCGGCCAGGCCGCCACGTGGATCTGCTCGTGCTGCACGTGCAGCGCGTGCTTGAACAGCGGGCTGCGGTGCTCGGCGCAGCACAGCGCGCCGATGCGCCCGATCGGCGTGGCATCGACGCGCAGGTCGCTGCCGTCGCCTTCACCGAACATCAGGCGCTCTGCCGCGCCGGGTTTCAGCTTGCGCCGCCGCGCCAGCAGACGGCCGTCATCACCAATCAGCCACTGCGCGATGTACAGGCTGCCGTGCAGGCGTTCCGACAGACCCATCGACACAAAGATGCGATGGCGGCGCGCAGCCGCAGCCAGCCGCTCGGCCGATGGCGAATCGACGGCGAGCGAATGCTCGCCGTATTCGGCAGCGATGCCCGAAGCGGCCGCCCAGACGGGTGGCGCCAGCCACACCCACCATGGATAGCCCGGCAGCCACAGCTCGGGAAACGCCACCAGCCGCGCGCCCTCGCGCGCGGCGGTTTCGATCAGCGCGACGGCCTTGTCGATCGACCGCGGCAGATCCAGATATTCTGGCGCCGCCTGTGCGACGGCAGCGCGGTATGGCTCGAATCCGGGCATGGGTCGCATCCGCTTGATCGTTGTGATGACAACATCATATACTGAAGCCACACTACCCTCAACCCGGCGCCCGCGATCCCTTCGATGCAGCGGGCCCGTGCGCAGAAAGCAGACGAGACCATGACGCAACACAACGAGGAGCTGCTGCGCGAACTGCGCGGCGCGCTGGACGACAAAGGATTGGTCGTCGGCGATGAGGTCGATGCGCGTTATTCGCACGACTGGATGCTCGACGTAGCGCCGGGCAACATCGTTGCGCTGGCACGGCCCACCAGCACCGAACAGGTTTCTCGGGTGCTGGCAATCTGTAATGCCCATGCGATGCCGGTCGTTCCGCAAGGCGGGCGCACCGGCCTGGCCGGCGGCGCCACGCCGGTGACCCTCTGCGTGGCGCTGTCGCTGGAACGCATGGCCGGCATCATCGAAGTCGATCCTGCCGCCGCCACGCTGACCGCATGGGCCGGCACGACGCTGCAGGCCATCCAGGAAGCAGCGCACGAAGCCGGCCTGTTCTTCGCGCTCGACATCGGCGGCCGTGGCTCGTGCCAGATCGGCGGCAACGTGTCGACCAATGCCGGCGGCAACCGCGTATTGCGCTGGGGCATGGCACGTGCGCAGGTGCTGGGCATCGAAGCAGTGCTGCCCGACGGCACCGTGCTCAGCCAGTTGAACAAAATGCTGAAGAACAATGCCGGCTACGATCTGAAGCAACTGTTCATCGGCAGCGAGGGAACGCTCGGCGTCATCACCCGATTGGTACTGCGCCTGCATCCGCGGCCGACCAGCGTGGCCACTGCGCTATGCGCGGTGGCGAGCTACGGGCAGGTGCTGCAACTGCTCGATGCAGCACGCAAGGGTCTGGGCGATGCTCTGTCGGCGTTCGAACTGATGTGGCCGGATTTCTACGAACTGGTCACCAGCCGCGTCGACGGCATCGACCGCCCCCTACCCTTGGGTGCCGCCGGCTACGTGCTGATCGAATCGATGGGCTTCGATGCGCAGCGTGATGCCGAAATCTTCGAGGCGCTGCTGGCACGCGCCGTCGACGATGACGTCGTCGCCGATGCCATCGTCGCGCAGTCGGAGGCGCAGCGCGAGGCGATCTGGCGCGTGCGCGACGCCTCGGGCGAGCTGCGTCGGCTGCTGCCGGCGCACGTCGGGTTCGACGTCAGCATTGCCACCGGAGAACTCGGCGAATTCGTCGCGACGCTGCTGGCGGGCACCGGGACGCGTTGGCCCGGCGCGCAAACGGTGCACTTCGGTCACATCGCCGATGCGAACGTGCACATCGGCATTCGCACCGGCCTGTCACCCGAACCCGAAGCCGAGATCGAGGATTTCGTCTACGACCTGGTCAGCCGCTGGCACGGGTCGATCTCGGCTGAACACGGTATCGGTGCGATCAAGCGTCGCCATCTGGGCGCCAGCCGCAGCGCGGCCGAGATCGCGCTGATGCGCACCCTCAAGCAGGCGCTCGATCCGCGCGGCATTCTGAACCCCGGCAAGGTGATTCCGGATCGTTAGCGATCGGCAATGCATCGATGCACGGCTCGGCGCGCGCCGCGACCGCCGCGCTAGTGCGACCGCCGCGCTACTGTAGCCGCCGCACTACTGCTACCCCCGCGCGCTACTGCGGCAGTTCACGCGCCCCGGCCAGGCCCACCGCAATCGCTTGCGAACGCAAACGCTGCGCCTCCTGCGGCGCGCGGCTGTGCAACTGCCGATAGCGGGCTGACGCGTCCTGCGTTCGCCCCTGTATCAGATTGGCCAGCGTCGCCAACGCCAGCGCCGGCACAAAATCGCGCTGCTGGGCCAGTACCGTTTCGGCGTGCCGCAATGCCTTGGCGCCATCGTTGACGGCCAGGAACGCCTGCGCCGCGTACAAATGCGCATCGAGCGCATCGGGTTTGAGCTGCACCGCCTTTTCCAGCGCCGTGATCGCGCGCCCAATGTTGCGGCTGCGTAGCGCGGCATGCCCCAGGTTGATCCACGCATTGGCCAGCGCCGGGTCGAGCAGCACGGCGCGCTCCAGCGTCTTGACCGCTTCGTCGGGCGCGCCGCGCATCATCTGCAGATAGCCGAGACTGCTGGTGGCGGTGGCATTGCGCGGCGCCACTTCCAATGCGCGCTTCAAATAGGTCTCGGCCTGCGTCAGGTCGCCGCCGCGGCCATGCAAGGCGGCCAGATTGACCAGCAGGCCTTCATGGCGCGCATCCATCGCTTCGGCACGCGCGAACACCTCCAATGCAGCGGGGCGCTGGTTCAGCCGGCCCAGCGCGTCACCCAGCGATGCCAGATCATCAATAGTGATCTTGCCCAGCGCATCGACCTTGCGGTAGGCCGCCACGGCGCCGTTCCAGTCTTGCGCGCTGGTGCTGTGGATAGCCAGAATACGCCAGGCCTGCGCCTCGTCCGGCGCGGTTTCGGTAGCCCGGCGCGCATCGTCGAGTGCGGCCGCGATCTGGCCGCGGCGCGCCTGCAGATTGCTGCGCTCCAGCCGTGCCATGACCGACGCCGGATCGAGCTGCAACGCGCGGTCGAGCACCGGCGCTGCTTCGTCGTCGCGTTGCAGGCGCGCCAGTGCGCGCCCCAGTTGCGTCCAGCCCAGGCTCAGCTCGGGCGACGCTTCGGTAGCCTTGCGATACGAGGCCTCGGCGGGTGCGTAACGCTGCCGATCGAAATCGGCGTTGCCAATCGCGATCCAGGTCTGCGCATCGGTCTTGCCGCCGCTGCGATCGACCAGCGCGCGATGGGCCGCGACGTCGTCGCCGCGGCCAGCCAGCAAACGCGCCAGTTCGTTGCGGCTTCGTTCGTCGCGCTCATTCAAGCCGAGCGCGGCACGGTACGCAGCGATCGCTTCATCGGTGCGCCCCAGCTGCTGACGCGCGCGGCCCAGCATCACCCAGTGGGAATGCTCGCCAGGGTCCAGCAATACCGCGCGCTCGGCCTGCTGCAGCGCCGCTTCGGCCTGCCCGTCGCCGAGCAGCCAGGCGGCACGTGCGTAATGCACTTCAGACAGAGCGGGCAGCAATTCGAGCGCGCGCGCCAGCGCCTGTTCGGCCTCGGCCCGCTTGCCGCGCTCGTACAGCACCAAGCCGAGATAGTGCCAACCCGCAGCCAGGTGTTCGTCATGCCGCAAGGCTTCGCGCACCGAACGCTCGGCCTCGTCGCTGCGCCCCAGATTGAGCAGCGCCACCGCCAGCGACAGATGCGCCCGTGCCGCGCCGGGTTGCGCCTGCTGCCAGGCCAAGGCATGTTGTTCCAGTTGCGCCCAGGATCGGGCCTGTTGCATCGCTATCGCTTCGTCGAACCAGCTCGGTTCCGGCGCCGGCGGTGCGCCCGCTACCTGCGGGGCGATGCCGCGTGCGTCGAGCTCGTCGATCCATTCGGCCGGCAGCGCGATATTCAGATTCTGGCCGGCACTGAGCACGCTGGTGCTGATGCCCAACAAGCGGCCTTGCGCGTCGAACAGGCCGCCGCCACTGGAGCCCGGCGATTGCGCGGCGCTGCTCAGGATCACGCGCTCGCCACCGATCTGGGCGAATTGCGTGATCAGACCGCTGCTCACCGCCAGGCCGAAGCCGAGCGGATTGCCGATCGCATGCACACGTTCGCCCACCGCCAACTCTGCCAGGCGCCGGATGCGCGCCGGCGTACCCGCTGGCGCGTCGCTTTCCAGCACGCACAGATCGCGCGAGCGGTCGGCACGCGTCCAGCGCGCATTGCGGCGCTCGGCGCCCACGATCAGTTCGAGCCGTACGGCGTCTTGCACCACGTGGCAGTTGCTGATGACGCGGCCGGCCTCGAACACCACACCGCTGCCCTGGCCGCTGACGACACCCGCGGCATCGTAGGCCAGCACGGTGACGACCGAGGTGGAGGCCTGGCGAAAGACCTGCTGCGCTTCGGCCGCGTGCGGATCGGTGGTATCGGCCAAGGCTGACCGCAATGCGATTGCGGTAAGCAGCGCCGGCACGATCGCCGTCATGAGCGCCGGCACCAGCGCATTGGTGAATCCTGGCACCATCGACTTGATGAGCCTTGGCACCATTGCCGTGATGAACGCGGGCGCCATCGTCGTGCGCGCGGGCGACGTCGCCAAGGCCAAGGCTCGTGCCCTTCGTTGCATCATCGCGCACCTCCCGCCGGCCCTACCGCACCAGCCGCATACGGTGCGATCGTCGCGCGATAAGCGCGTTCGGCCGCCGCCGCATCCAGGCCGCGCAGGCTGGCATGCGCACGCAGCACGTCGTCGCGCCGGCCGGCGGCATGGTATTGCTCGATCAGCAAGCTCCACAACCGTGCCTGACGCGGTTCGATCGCCAGCGAACGTTCCAGTGCCGCGATGCTGTCGTCGGTGCGCGCCGCAGCGGCACTGGCCATGCCGAGCTGGCGCCAGGCCCCGGCTTCGTTGGGCAGCTCGGCCACCAATTGCCGATCGATGTCGAGCGCTTCGGCCAGATGGCCGCCGTCTTTCAGCGACACTGCCAGCCAGAAGCGGCGGTCGGCGATCTGAGGCGCCAGCCGCACGGCTTCGCGATGCGCGGCGATCGATTCCGGAAAACGATGCAGCCGGTGATAAAGCTTGCCCAATTCGCTCCACGCCCAAGACGGATCCGAGACCTGCTTGGCGAGGCTATCGCGCATCACGTCGATCGCTTGCGCCGGCCGCTTGAGGGCCGCCAGCGTCTGCGCCCGCCAGAGCAGGCCATCGCCGCTGCCGGCCAGTTCGGCCGGCAGGCGCTCGAGCACGGCCCAGGCCCGTTCGGACTGACCCGCCAGCAACAGGCTTTGCAACTGCCGCCAGCGCAGCTCGGGCCGGTCGGGATACAGGCGCACCAGCCGCGCCCAGCCCGCCTGCGCCGCCGCATGGTCGCCGCGCTGCATGGCCAAGGTGATCAGCCCTTCATGCGCCGCCGCTTGCCAGGGATCGAGGGTCAGCACCTTTCGATAGGCTTCTTCGGCTTGCGTCTGGGCACCGCTGCCCTGATGCGCCCGCGCCAGCAGCAGCCAGATCGCCGCGTCTTCCTGGCGAACGGCCAGCAGCTCTTGCGCTACGCCGCGCGCTTCATCGAAGCGGCGCTGGCGCAATAAGGCACCGGCGACGCCCAGACCGGGCAAGGGGGTGGCCTTGTCGAGCGAGCGGGCACGGCGCCAAGCCTGTTCTTCGGCGGTAAAGTCGCCGCGCAGCTGCGCCGCCAACGCCAGCCATGCCCAGCCATCGACCTCGTCCGGCTCGGCCTGCGTCCATTCGCCGGCCAGTTCGGTCAGCGCTGCAGCATCGCGTTCGCGCAGCAGGCGCGGCGCGCGATCGCGCCACGCCTGGCGTCGCGCATCGCCATCGTTGCGTGCCTCGATCTCGGCGATCCACGCGGCGGGCGCGGCAAAGTTCACGTTCTGGCCATCGCGCTGCCGGTAATCGATGACACCGATCAAGCGTGCCTGCGCGTCGAGCAGCGCGCCGCCCGCCGAACCGGGTGAAATCGGCGCGCTGAACTGCAACAGCGTCGAATCGCCAAAGCGGCGCAGGCCCGAAATGACCCCTTCGGAAATGCCGATACCCAAGCCCAGCGCATTGGATACGGCGAACACGCGTTCGCCGGCCTGCAACTCGGCCCCCTTGGGCGCCAATTCGATCGCGGCAACGTCCTGAAGGGCAGGCGCCGACAACAGGCACAGATTGCGTCGCAGATCGCGCGCCACTGGCGTGGCTGTTGCATTCGAGCGGCTCGTCGTGAGGCGGATCGCATCGCTGCCGTCGAGCACGGTGCAAACGGTGACGAAGCGCCCTTGCCCAACGGCGATTGCGGTGGCCGCGCCCAGCACCCGCCCGTCGGCGGACAGCGCCTCGACGGCCGACAACGAAGGCTGCGCGCGCCGAAATGCGTCGGCGGGTTCCAGCGCAGCAGCCGGCCCGCTCACGCCGTACAGGCTGGTCGCCAGAACGGCAGTCAACGCCACGCTACGCGGCGCGTGAATCAGGGCCATATACGCTCTCATCGAAAACCAACGGCAAACCGGCCGTGCGTGAGTCTAGCGCATGGCGGCTACGTCGGCGGCGGCCTCGGTGCTTGTATCGACGGCCGCGTCGAACCGAATGCCCTGCGCTGATCGCCAACCGATCATCGACCCGATTGCCGGCAAGCCGGCGCACGCCATTGCGGTATTCTCGACCCCCACGTTGCCGCGCGGCGAGATCGACTTTGCCGCGCACGGCGCAGCCCACCGGCTGAGCTCACAAGGAGAATGATTCATGTACGACGATCTGTGCCTGTATATCGACGGCGAATTCATCAAGGGCGGTGGCCGCCGCGAGCAAGATGTCCTCAATCCGGCCGACGGCTCGGTGATCGGCAAGCTGCCGCACGCCTCGCGCGACGATCTCGACCGCGCGCTGACGGCCGCGCAGCGCGCCTTCGAAAGCTGGCGCAAGACCTCGCCGCTGGAGCGCAGCAAGATCCTGCGCCGCGCCGGCGAACTGCTGCGCGAACGCGCCGCGGCGATCGGCCGCAACATCGTGCTCGACCAGGGCAAGCCCTTGGCCGAGGCCACCGCCGAGGCGATGAGCTGCGCCGAGCACGCCGAATGGCACGCCGAAGAAGGCCGACGGATCTATGGGCGCGTGATCCCGCCGCGCCAGCCGAACGTGCGCCAGTTGGTGCTGCGCGAACCGATCGGCGTGTGCGTCGCATTCACCCCTTGGAACTTCCCGGCCAGCCAGGCGATCCGCAAGATCGGCGCGGCACTGGGCTCGGGCTGCACCCTCGTGCTCAAGGGCCCCGAGGATTCGCCCAGCGCCGTGGTCGCGCTGGCACGCGTGTTCCATGATGCCGGGCTGCCGGCGGGCTGCCTGAATATCGTCTGGGGCGTGCCCCATGAGGTGTCCGACTACCTGATCCGTTCGCCGATCGTGCGCAAGGTGTCGTTCACCGGCTCGGTGCCGGTCGGCAAGCAGCTCGCCGCGCTGGCCGCGCAGCACATGAAGCGTTCGACGATGGAACTGGGCGGCCATTCGCCGGTGATCGTGTTCGACGATGCCGAGGTCGAGCGCGCCGCCGATCTGCTGCAGGCGTTCAAGTTCCGCAACGCCGGGCAGGTGTGCGTATCGCCGACGCGCTTTTATCTGCACGAAAAGATTTATGACCGCTTCATGGCGCGCTTCCTCGACAAGACGCGCGCGATGAAGGTCGGCAGCGGCCTGGAAGAAGGCACCCGGATGGGCCCGCTGGCCAATACGCGGCGGCTGCCGGCGATGCAATCGTTCGTCGAAGATGCCAATGCGCGCGGCGGCCGCATCGAGCTGGGCGGCGAGCGCTTGTCCGACAAGGGCAACTTCTTTGCGCCCACCATCGTCACCGAACTGCCCGACGATTCGCTGCTGATGACCGCCGAACCCTTCGGCCCGATCGCGCCGTTCGTGCGCTTCAAGGAGTTCGACGAAGTCGTGCGGCGCGCCAACAGCCTGCCCTTCGGGCTGGCCTCGTACGTGTTCACGACGTCGACCAAGAACGCCACCGCGATCTCGAATGCGCTCGAAGCCGGCATGGTCAACATCAACCACTTCGGCATGGCGCTGGCCGAAACGCCGTTCGGCGGCATCAAGGACAGCGGCTGGGGCAGCGAAGGCGGCGTCGAAACCTTCGATGGTTATCTGAACACCAAGTTCGTCACGCAGCTCGATTGAGAGTCGCGATCCGGCCGGCGCGCCCGTGCCGGCCGGATCGCGCCGGCTTTGTGAATCAGGATTTCCCCTGCGCCCCCCGGCCCAAGGGGATTGGCCATGTCCGCTGCCGGCAACGGTTAGACTCGGCGGATGGACAACGTCCCCGCCATCATCGACACGCTACGTGCGCTGGTCGCCTTCGACACCGTCAGCGCCCACCCGAATGCGCCGCTGATCGAGTGGGTTGCCGAGCGGCTCGCTGCCCATGGCGTGCATGCCACCATCCAGTCCGGCCACGAGCCCGGTAAAGCCAATCTGTTCGCCACCATCGGCCCGAGCGATCGGCCGGGGCTGATGCTGTCGGGCCACTCCGACGTGGTGCCCGTAACGGGCCAACAGTGGCACAGCGATCCGTTCACGCTCACCGAACGCGACGGCAAGCTGCACGGCCGCGGCGCGGCCGACATGAAGGGCTTCATCGCCTGCGTGATCGAAGCCGTGCCACGCTTCGTTGCGGCGCGCCTGGCAACGCCGCTGCACATCGCGCTGTCGCACGATGAAGAAACCACGATGCACGGCATGCGCCGCCTGGCCGCGCAGCTCGCGGCTTCACCGGTGCGGCCCGCTGCCTGCATCATCGGCGAACCCACGTCGATGCGCGTGGTGGTGGCCAACAAGGGCACGGCCGGCTATCGCGTCAAGGTGCGCGGCTATTCGGTGCATTCGTCGCTGCGCGACCAAGGCGTGTCGGCGGTCGAGATGGCGGCTGAAATCATCGTGTTCTGCAACGCCTTGCAGCAGCGCCTGAACGCGGCGGCGCGTCACGACGGCTTCGATTTTCCGCACACCAGCGTGCACGTCGGCCGCATCGAAGGCGGCACGGCGCACAACATCGTGGCCAAGGATTGCGAGTTCCTGCTCGAGATCCGCGCGCTGCCGGGCACGCGCTCAGGCGACGTGCTGGGCGAGATTCGCCGCTACTGCGACCAGACCTTGCTGCCGCGCATGCGGGCGATCTCGGCCGATGCCGGTATCGAATTCGAGGAGCTGTTCGATACGCCGGCGCTTGACGAGCGCGGCAACGTCTACCTGGCCAACGCGATCATGCCCTTGTGCGGCCATGGCGCCCCGGGGCGCGTCAGCTTCGGCACCGAAGCCGGCATCCTGCAGGAAATCGGCGTGCCGACGATCGTCTGCGGCCCCGGCCAGATCAGGGTCGCGCATCAGCCCGACGAATATGTCGAGATCGATCAGCTTGCGCGCTGCAGCCGCTTTCTGGCAACGCTGACCGAGCGTCTGGCGCGCGGCGAGCTGCCGTTGCGCGGCTGAATTCGTTGACCTCACACGGCGTTTCGGTTTGAAGCGCTGTGAGAGAATCGTTGGTTTGCCTCACTCTCACCGGACCTGCCGGCCCCTTCGTGATGCTGTTCTGGGTTTCGCTCGCCGTTCTCACCATTTTTGGCCGCGCGGCGCAAGCAAAACCCGGCGACGATGAGCAGCGCTTGGCCGTCTTTCGCGATCGCAAGCGCGAAATCACGGCCGAGCAGCAGTCCGGCCGCTTGAGCGACGAAGAAGCCGAGCGTGCGCTGAACGATCTGGCGCGCCAGCTTTCCGAAGAACTGCCGACGGCGCTGCGGTCGGCTACGGCACCCGCCGCATCGGCAGCGCCCACCGCATCGACGGCCGCTGCCGCGGCCCCCAGCAGCCCGCCCTCACGCCGCGGCATTCTGGCCACGGCGCTGGTGGTGGCCGTCGTCGTGCCGCTGGCCGCGCTGATGGTGTATGGCCAGCTCGGCGCGCCGCAGCTCACCGATCCGGCAACGCTGGCCGCCCAGCCGGGCGCGGATACGGCGCAGATCGACGTGCTGGCCGCCGAGATCGAGCGCCGCGTGCAGACGCACCCCGACGAGGGCGAGGCCTGGGCGATGCTGGCCGAGGCGCGCAAACTGCAGAACCGCCTGGAAGAGGCCGCCCGTGCTTTCGAGGAAGCGCGCAAGCGGCTGCCGCCGAACGCACGGCTGCTGACCGACTATGCCGAAACGCTGGTGATGGCCGCTGGCGGCGATTTCAGCGGCCGGCCGGTCGAGCTGCTGGAAGAGGCGCTGCGCGTCGATGCCGACGAGCCCAAGGCGATCGCGCTGATGGGTGCCGCGCAATATCGGCTCGGCAACCTGGAGCGGGCCCACGGCTATCTGAAGCGGCTGTACGACGGCCTGGCGCCCGACTCGCCCGAAGCGCAGCAGATCGGCGCAGTGCTGGCGCGCGTGTCGGCCGAGCTGGCGCAGCGCGGCACCACGCCGGCCGAGGCGGCGGCGCCCAGCCTTGGCGCCGCTGCGCCGGGCCCGATCGCTTCGGCGCCGGCCGCGCCCGGCGCGGCGGCATCCGCCTCATCCGCCACCGATGAACGCCATGCCGCGGCGCAGGTCGGCGGCACCATCCGCATCGCCGACGCACTGGCCGCGCAAGTACCCGCCGGCGCCACGCTGTTCATCGTGGCCCGCGAGGTCGACGGCCCGCGCATTCCGGTGGCGGTGGCGCGCATCGGCGGCCCGACGCTGCCGTATGCGTTCACGCTGGGCGATCAGCAGGCGATGGACCCTGCGCGCCTGCTGTCGCGCGCCGGCAGCCTGACGATCGAAGCACGCCTGAGCGCCAGCGGCG
>JAFKGG010000283.1 GCA_017307915.1 Burkholderiales bacterium
CCACAGCCGTCACACGCAGCCCCAGTTCCACCGCCGCCAGCGCATGACGCCCAGACCCCGCGGCCACGTCGAGCACACTGGCGCCCGCCGGCAAGCCGGCCAGCCAACGCATCACCCAGGCCGAAGGCGCACCGGCGGCCACGGCTGACGAAGAGAACCCGGACATATTTCCTGATACCTGTTGTGCAGTATCGGCTACATTAGACGTTTGCAATGTGCCGGCGCGGCCGGCACGCGAACTGCCCGCGCCGGCCATGCAGTTCAAGACCGGATCCCGAAGAGTGCCCATCGACCCGGCTAACCGCCCCCGCACCGCTTCTGTCGCCTCCTGGCGCGGCCCGACCGTGTTTGCCGCGGGGTTCGCGCTCGTCTGCGCGGCACTGAGCCTAACCGATTTTCTGCCGGCCTGGCTGGGCTGGCTGCTGGCCAGCGGTGGCGTGCTCACGGCCGCGCTGCTGCTGCGCGACCAGCAGCAGCGCAACGAACTCGAGCATGAACGCCAGGCAGCCGCCACCCTCGACGAGCTGCGCCGGCGCCACGAAGCCTCGGAAAACCTGGCCAGCATCGGCTCATGGGTGCACGACCAGCGCCACAACACCATGTACTGGAGCCCCGGCGCATTCCGGCTGTTCGGCATCGACCCGGCCAGCGGCGTGCCGCCACCGCCCGAATTTCTGCAACGCATCCATCCGAACGACCTGCAGCGCTGGCGCGACGTGCACCGGCGCGCGCTGCGCGGCGACCATGAGCTACGCATCGAATACCGCTGGGTCAAGCCCTCGGGCGACGTGATCTGGGTGCGCAGCATCGGCCGCCCCGAGCGCGACGCGCAAGGCGTGGCGCTGCGGTTGGCCGGCATCGTGCAGGACATCACCGGCATGCGCGCCATGCAGCAGCAACTGGCCGCCAGCGAAGCCAAGTTTCGCGATCTGACGCATCTGAGTTCCGACTGGATCTGGGAAACCGATGCGCAGCACCGGCTTTCCTACTTGTCGGAATCGGTCGATTCGGTGCTCGGCCCGTGGCGCCGCACGCTGCTCGGGCGCCGTCGCTGGGAAAACCCCGAATGCGACTTCCTGCGCCCCGACTGGGATTCGCACCGCGCCATCTGCGAGGCCCACAAGCCGTTCGAAAACTTCGAGTTCAGCCAGATCGACCGCGAGGGCCACGTCTTTCACCTGTCGCTGAACGGCCGGCCGGTATTCGATGACGCCGGCCGCTTCATCGGCTATCGCGGTACGGGCCGCAACATCACGCGCGAAAAGCAGCAGCGCATGCTGCTGGAGATCGAAGGCGACGTTGCCGCGATCATGCGCGAGCAGAACGAATCCGGGCGCATCATCACCGCGATCATCATCACGCTGTGCGGCAAGCTCGGCTGGCTGGGCGGCATGCATTTGATGCGCCAGACCGCCGGCTTGCAGGTCAGCGAGCGCTGGGGGTACCCCACCTTCAGCAAGATGGTGAGCGAACTGCCGCCCGTGCTGCCCACGGACGAAGACAGCCCCGAGACTGCCTGCTGGCGCGAAAACCGCCATGCCTGGATCACCGACCTGGAGCAGTACCCCGCGTTCATGCAGCGCTACCACGCGCGCGCGCTGGGCGCGAAAGCGGCGTTCCTGGCACCGATCCGCGACGAGCGCGGCCAGACGATGAGCCTGTTGCTGTTCCTCAGCCCGGTGGCGTTCCACGGCGAGCTGTTCCTGGAGCAGACCGCCGAGACGCTGTCGCGCACGCTGTCGATGTATCTGCAGCGCAAAGACGCCGAGCTGCGCCTGACGCACGCTTCGCAGCACGATGCGCTGACGGGCCTGCCGAACCGCGCATACCTGCTGCAGCAGCTCGACGCGCGGCTCAAGGCCAATGAGCGCGCGGCGCTGCTGTACGTCGATCTCGACCGCTACAAGCTGATCAATGACACGCTGGGCCACGCCGCCGGCGACAAGGCGCTGATCGAAGTGGCGCGGCGCATGCGCCAATCGGTGCGCGCGCAAGATATCGTCGGCCGCATGGGCGGCGACGAATTCGTCGCGCTGCTCACGCAGCTCGATGACCGCGGCGAAATCGAACGCATCGCGCGCGCCATGCTGGCCGAGATCGAAAAGCCGCTGATGCTGGCCAACCGCGCCTACTTCCTGTCGGCCAGCATCGGCGTGGCGATCGCACCCGTCGACGCCGACGACGCAGCCACGCTGATCCGCAGCGCCGACAGCGCGATGTACCAGGTCAAGTCCGAAGGCCGCAATGACGTACGCTTCTTCGCCGGCGGCCTGTCGGATGAACGCGCCCAGCAGTTGCAGCTGGCCAGCGATCTGCCGATGGCGATCCAGCGCGGCGAAGTCGATCTGTACTACCAACCGATCATGAACATCGGCGAACGCCGCGTGGTCGGCTTCGAAGGCCTGCTGCGCTGGCGCCATCCGGTGCACGGCTTGCTGCTGCCGGATCGTTTTCTGCCGGCCGCCGAAAAAAGCAACCTGATCCGCGAGATCGGCCTGTGGGCCGTGCGCCGCGCGCTCGACGATCGGGTGCGGCTGGGCATCGACGCGTATCCCGACATCTCGGTGTCGGTGAACGTGTCGGCGCGGCAACTGACCGAAGACGATTTCGTCGCCACGCTGATGCGGCTGATGGACGAGCGGCGCTTTCCGTCGCGGCTGCTGCGCCTGGAACTGACCGAAAGCGCTTTCATCGAGAACCCGGAACGCGCCATCGCGGTGATCGGCGAGCTGCGTCGGCTGGGCGTGCGCGTGGTGATCGACAATTTCGGCACCGGCTATGCGTCACTGTCGTACCTGAAGAACCTGCCGGTCGACGGCCTGAAGATCGACCGCGCATTCATCCAGAACCTGCCGGCCGACCGCGGCAATGCGGCGATCGTGCAGGCCATCACCACGATGGCTGCCAAGCTGGGCCTGCAAGCGATGGCCGAAGGCGTGGAAACCGCCGCCGAGCTGCGCGGACTGCGCTCGCTCGATTGCGACCAGGTGCAAGGCGCGCTGATTTCCGAGCCGCTGCCGTTTGCCGATCTGAAGGAATTCCTCGAAGCGCTGCCGACGCTGCGGCAGATGCACCTGGTGCCCGATTCGCCGGCCGACGCGGCTTAGGGCTTAGGCGTCACGCCGTCAGGCGTACGCCGGCTCTCAGGTGTAGCCCAGCCCCATCACCTCGCGCACGTCGCGCATCGTTTCCTGTGCGATCTTGCGCGCGCGATCGCAGCCGTCGGCGACGATGTTGCGCAGCAGGCTGGGATCATCCAGATACGGCTGCGCACGCTCATGGAAGGCCTGCTGCTCTTTGAGCACCGCGTCGATCACCGGCTGCTTGCACTCCAGGCAGCCGATGCCGGCGCTGCGGCAGCCGGTCTGCACCCATTCGCGCGTGGCGTCGTCGGAATATACCTGGTGCAATTGCCACACCGGACAGCGTTCCGGCTCGCCCGGATCGGTACGGCGCACACGCGCCGGATCGGTCGGCATCGTGCGGATCTTCTTGCGCACCGACTCGGGGTCTTCGCGCATGCCGATCGAGTTGCCGTAGCTCTTGGACATCTTCTGCCCGTCGATGCCCGGCAGCCGCGAAGCCTCGGTGAGCAGCACCTGCGGTTCGCTCAGGATGATCTTGCGGCTGCCTTCCAGATAACCGAACAGGCGCTCGCGATCGCCCATGCTCAGGTTCTGCGCCATCTCGATCAGCTCGCGGCCTTGCGACACGGCCGACTCGTCACCCTGCTCCTGGTAGCGCGTGCGCAGTTCCTGATACAGCTTGGCGCGTTTGGAGCCGAGCTTTTTCACCGCCTCGCGCGCCTTTTCCTCGAAGCCCGGTTCGCGGCCGAACAGGTGGTTGAAGCGCCGCGCGATTTCGCGCGTGATCTCGACGTGCGGCACCTGGTCTTCGCCGACCGGCACCCAGGCCGCGCGATACATCAGAATGTCGGCCGCCTGCAGCAGCGGATAGCCCAGAAAGCCGTAAGTCGACAGATCGCGGTCGCTGAGCTTTTCCTGCTGATCCTTGTAGGTAGGCACGCGTTCGAGCCAGCCCAGCGGCGTGCACATCGACAGCAGCAGGTGCAGCTCGGCATGCTCAGGCACGCGCGACTGGATGAACAGCACCGCCTGCTGCGGATCGATGCCGGCGGCCAGCCAGTCGACGACCATGTCCCAGACGTTCTTGCCGATGATGTCGGTGGAATCGTAATGCGTGGTCAACGCATGCCAGTCGGCCACGAAGAACAGACAGGGATATTCGGATTGCAGCCGAACCCAGTTTTTCAACGCGCCATGGTAGTGGCCCAGATGCAGTGCGCCGGTGGGGCGCATGCCCGATACGACTCGTTCGGTAAACATCATGACAATGACAGAAGCGACGAAATCAAGCTGGCCCCCAGCTCGATCAGCGGCGAGATGACGGAGCCCAGCACGCCGGTAGCCAGCAGCGCGAGCAGGATGAACAACCCATAAGGTTCGAGGCGCGAATACGCCAGCGCCAACCGCGGCGGCAGCAGGCTGGTGACGATGCTGCCGCCGTCCAGCGGCGGCACCGGCAGCAGATTCAGCGCCGCCAGCGCCAGGTTCACGAAGATGCCGGCCAGCGCCATGCGCAGGAAGAACTCGATGTCGAATCCCGTCGACAGCATCAGCTTGAGCAGCACGCCCCACAGCAGCGCCATCAGGATATTGGCGCCCGGCCCGGCCGCCGCCACCAGCCCCATGTCACGGCGCGGCGAGCGCAGGTTCGAGGTCACCACCGGCACCGGCTTGGCCCAGCCGAACAGCAACCCGCCGCCACCCAGCATCTTGCTGGCCAGCAGGATCAGCCCCGGCACCAGCAGCGTGCCGACCGGGTCGATATGGCGCAATGGATTCAGCGTGACCCGGCCCATCATCTCGGCGGTGCGGTCGCCGAGCCGGGCGGCGACGAAGCCGTGCGCGGCCTCGTGGAGCGTAATGGCAAGGATGACCGGAATCGCGTAGACGGCGATCAGCTGCGGAAGACTCAATTCCATCGGGACGATTCCATAGCGGACGATTGTAGCAGCCGGGGCCGGGGCGCCGCCGGGGCCGGGCGCTCCGCGGGAGGCGCCGCCGGCGCCGCTGTCCAGGCGTAGTCGCGCCTTACGCGCCGCCGATGCCCTCGACGCTGCCGCAGCCGACGCGCACCACCTCGGGTTGCTCGCCGGTCAGATCGATCACCGTGGTTGGCTGATAGCCCTGCCCGCCGGCATCGAGCACCAGATCGATGCGCTTGGCCAGCCGCTCGATGATCTCGTCGGCTTCGTGCAATGGATCTTCGTCGCCGGGCAGCACCAGCGTGGCACACAACACCGGCTCGCCCAGCGCTTCGAGCAGGCCCAGCGCGACCGGCGCATCGGGCACGCGCAGCCCGATCGTCTTGCGCGACGGGTGCCATAGCCGTCGCGGCACTTCGCGCGTGGCGTTCAGGATGAAGGTATACGGGCCCGGCGTGCGCTCGCGCAGGAATCGGAATTGCCGGTTGTCGACC
>JAFKGG010000284.1 GCA_017307915.1 Burkholderiales bacterium
TTGCGGCGTAACAGCCACAGGTAGATGCCGACCCGCGTCGGCACCAGCCACAGCAGCCCCAGCAGTTCAGGCCACAGAAAGGTCATCGCTCGCCCCCATCAGGCCACCGCCCAGGTGCGCCGGCAAGCCGCCGCCGGCACTCAGCCGGCTGCGTTGCCGGCGCAGATCGGCGAAGCGCAGCAGCGCATCGGCCAGATCGTCGTCGGTGGACAATTCCAGCACATCGGTCGCGGCTTCGCGAAACGCCGCGCGCAGTTCCTGCTCGCGGCGCTGCGCGGCGGCGGCAAAGCGGCGCCGGAAACCGCGATCATGCGTGTCGACGAAGATCTGCTCACCGGTTTCGGCGTCTTGCATCGTGACCAGGCCCAGGTCGGGCAGCTCGCGTTCAAGCGGATCGTGCAGCCGCACCGCGACCACTTCGTGGCGCTGCCCCAGCCGCGCCAGCCGCGGTGCCCAGCCGGGCCGGCTGATGAAATCCGACACGACGAACACCAGCGAGCGGCGCCGGATCGCCTGCTGCGCGGTAGCCAGCAGTTCACCGAGATCGGTTTCGCCGAGCGGCGCAGCCGTGCGGCCGGCAGCACGCGGCCGCGGTTGCATCCGGTGCAGCATCTGGAGTACCTGCGTGCGGCCGCTGCGCGGCTGCATCACGGCCTCGACGCCGCTGCCGTAGAAGACCGCGCCGACGCGATTGCCGTGCCGCGTGAGCAGCCGCGCCAGCACGGCGACGAATTCGGCCGACACCGACTGCTTGCGTACCTCGCGTGAGCCGAAATCCACCGACGGGCTCAGGTCGAGCAGGAACCAGGCAGCGATCTCGCGGTCTTCGTTGTACTCGCGCACGTAGGGCATCTGCATGCGCGCGGTGACGTTCCAGTCGATGTAGCGCACGTCGTCATGCAGCTGGTATTCCCGCAGATCGGCCAGGTCGAGCCCCTGGCCGCGAAATAGCGTGCGGTAGTCGCCCTGCAACAGCCCGTCGAGACGGCGCAGCACCGTCCATTCGAGCCGGCGCAGAACCTGCTCAGCCTTGTGTGCCCGTGCCGACGTTGACATGCGTATCGAGCGGCTTCTCGGGAGCCGGTACTTTCTGGAGGATTTTCTGGATCAACTGGTCGGCGCTCAGCGCATCGGCCAGCGCTTCATACGACAGCACCAGGCGATGCCGCAGCACGTCGGGCACCAGGTCGGTGACGTCTTCGGGCAGCACGTAGCGGCGCCCGCGCAGGAACGCCAGCGCGCGGCCGCCTTCGATCAGGCTGATGGTGGCGCGCGGGCTGGCGCCGTAGGTCAGGTAGCCGGCCAGCTCGCCCAGGTCGTAGCGCTCGGGCGTGCGCGTGGCCGCCACCAGACGCACCGCATACTGGATCAGCGACGGATCGACGTAGACGTCGCGGCATTCGCGCTGCAAGGCGGCGAGCTGATCGGTGGTGGCCACCGAGGCCACCGCGATCGCCGCGCCGGTGACGCGCTCGACGATGACGAATTCTTCTTCTTCGCTCGGATAGCCGACCAGCACCTTCATCATGAAGCGGTCGACCTGCGCCTCGGGCAACGGATAAGTACCTTCGGTCTCGATCGGGTTCTGCGTGGCCATCACCAGGAACGGCTCGGGCACCTTGTGCGTTTCGCCGGCGATGGTGACCTGCCGCTCCTGCATCACTTCGAGCAAGGCGCTTTGCACCTTGGCCGGGGCGCGATTGATCTCGTCGGCCAGCAGCAGGTTGGTGAACACCGGTCCCAGCGAGGTGCTGAACTCGCCGGTCTTCTGGCTGTAGACGCGCGTGCCGACCAGGTCGGCCGGCACCAGGTCGGGCGTGAACTGGATGCGCCGGAAGTTGCCGCGCACCGTGCGCGCCAGCGTCTTGACGGTGAGCGTCTTGGCCAGGCCCGGCACGCCTTCGACCAGCAAGTGGCCCTGCGCCAGGATCGCCACCAGCACGCGCTCCAGGAAATGATCCTGGCCGACGACGACGCGCTTGACTTCATACAGCACGCGCTGCATCAGCGTGGCGATGGCGGCGGTATCTCGGTTCTCGGTGTCTCGTTGGTCCATGGATCGCGCTCGAAGGAGGAATCAGAACGGCGACATACCGACTGCCATTGCCGCGTTTTCGATCGGCACCGCAAAGCCGATGCCGACGAATACGCGCTGCTCGGTGGGGTTGAGGATGGCGGTGACGATGCCGACCACTTCACCGTCGTTGGTGACCAGCGGCCCGCCTGAGCTGCCCGGGTTGGCGGCGGCATCGAACTGGATCAGGTTGGTCAACACGCGCTTGCCGTCGGGATACTGGAACTCGCGGCGCAGGCCCGACACCACGCCGGCCGTGGCGGTCGGGCCGATGCCGAACGGAAAGCCCACCGCCACCACCTGTTCGCCCACCATCAGATCGCGCGTGGAACGCAGCGTGGCGGCCTGCAGGTCGTCGGGCACCGTCTTGGCCTGCAGCACGGCCAGGTCGTTCTCGGCCTGCACGCCGGTGACGCTGGCATCGGATTCGCTGCCGTCGGCGAACACCACCTTCAGGCGCTTGGCGCCGTGCACCACGTGCAGGTTGGTCAGGATGACGCCGGTATCCAGGATGACCACGCCGGTGCCGGTACCGCGTTCGCTTTCCGAATCGGGCTCGCCTTCGTGGCCCAGCCCGCGCACGCGCACCACCGACGGGCGAATGCGTTCATAGGCGCGCGCCGATGGCGACGGCAGCGTCTTGGTCTGCAAGGTATGCAGCACGGCCGCGTCGATGTCGTTCTGCGTGAGCGCGTGCTGCTGCGGTTCCAGGCGCGCATGCAAGGCCACCAGCAGCACCGCGCACAGCGCGCCGGCGCCCAGCAGCAGGATGCGTTCGTGGCGGCGACAGGCAGCCAGCAGGCGCCGCGGCCAGCTCGCACGTTTGACTTCGCTGCCGTGGCCTGGCGAGCCGGCATCGGCCGGCGGATCTGAAGCCGGCTGGTTCGATTGATTGGCGGATGCGCCGCCGCGCCGGCCGGGTGGCAGCGAAGCTGCGACGGCAGCGGCGCGCGCCTGTTGCGGGCTGCGCGCGAACGGTTGAGCGCTACGAGCGAAGGCTTGCGCGCCGCCGGTGCCGGGCGATGCCGGGCTCGCGGAACGCTCCGGCTGATTCAACGCGCCGGCAGCCGGTGCCCTGCTCTGCGCGCCGATCGGAGTGCTGCGCGGCGCGGCCGACTCGGCGCTTTGCGAGCCGGCCGAATCCGGGCTCGCCGCGGTGCCGCCCCCGGCGGCCGCAGCACGCCCACGCGCACGCACCGAGCCACCTTGCGTCCGGCTGGAACTGCTGTAGAGCGCCATTTTTCGCATGCGAGCACACCCGGTTGACGGCCACGGATGGTCGAAGACGCCGTGAAGCGTCGCTACCCTGCAACGGTAGCACAGCGACTGGGAGCAGATCCATCAACCGCTTTCGTACCGGGGCCGATTGCCGTCGCCGGCCATCAAAAGACGTGGCCGGCCAACGAACCAATCAGTGCGGTGACGGCCATTGCCGCCGAACCCCAGAACGCGACACGCACCACGCCACGCACGATACCGGCACCGCCGGCGTACGCCGACAACGCGCCGAGCGCACCCAGGAACAACAGCGAGGCTGCCGGCACGATCACGCCGATGCGGCTGATCGGCACCACGGCAGCCGCCAGCAGCGGCAGCGCCGCGCCGGCCGAGAAAGTGGCCGCCGAAGTGAGCGCGGCCTGCAACGGCCGCGCCGAGTTGTGCTCAGAGATGCCGAGTTCGTCGCGCGCATGCGCGCCCAGCGCGTCGGTAGCCATCAGCTCGCGTGCCACGCGCCAGGCCAGTTCGTCGTCCAGGCCGCGCCGCATGTAGATCATCGCCAGCTCTTGCAGTTCGAGCGGTGCGTTGTGGATCAGTTCGTGACGTTCGCGCACCAGTTCGGCGCGCTCGGTGTCGGCCTGCGAGCTGACCGATACATATTCGCCGGCCGCCATCGACATTGCGCCGGCCACCAGCCCGGCGACGCCGGCGAGCAATACCGCATCGTGCTGCGTGCCGGCCGATGCCATGCCCAGGATCAGGCTGGCAGTGGAGACGATGCCGTCATTGGCGCCGAGCACGGCCGCCCGCAGCCAGCCGACGCGCCGGCTCAGGTGCGCTTCCGGAGGCGGCATGCCGGCTCAGCCCGCAGCCGGTGCGCTGGGCACCGCGCTTGCTTTGTGATTCCAGGGCCCCGGCACCCAAGCCGCACTGGAACCGCCATCCATGATTCGATTGAACACCACGATCATCCTGAGTTATGAAGTCTCGGCGCCGAGTACCTTCATACTGAACATTCAGCCGGTCAACAACCGCCACCAGACGGTGCTGCGCGAATCGCTGGCGGTCGATGCAGACATCGATCCGCACACACTGACACAAACCGACAGTGGCGACAAGCGTTTGTTGCGCTTCGATGCCTCGGCGGGCACAGTCAAGGTCGATTATCGGGCAACGGTCGAGCTGCGGCATCGCTTCGACACGCCGGCCGAACTGCGCGAGTTGCCGGTGGCGGGGCTGCCCGATGCGGTGCTGCCCTATCTGCTGGCCAGCCGCTATTGCGAATCCGACAAGCTGATGTCGTTCGCCTGGGCCAACTTCGGCAGCCTCGAACCCGGCCACGCGCGCGTGCAAGCCATTGCGCAATGGGTGCGCGAGCACGTGACGTTCGCCGCAGGCGCTTCACAATGGACCACCTCGGCGGCGGACACCTTCGAGCAGCGGCGTGGCGTGTGCCGCGATTTCGCGCATCTGATGATCGCCGTATGCCGCGCGCTGAACGTGCCGGCGCGTTTCGTCACCGGCATCGACTACGGCGCCGACCCGGCGCTGGGGCCGCCCGATTTTCACGCTTACGTCGAAGTGTTCCTGTCGAACCGCTGGTATCTGTTCGACCCCACCGACATCTCGCCGACCACCGGCCTGCTGCGCATCGGCACCGGCCGCGACGCCGCCGACGTGCCGTTCGCCCACATCTTCGGCCCGGTACGCACCGGCAAACCGATCGTGAGCATCGAGGCGCTGGACGATCCGGCCGCCGGCATCGAACCGCCGCAGCGCACCGCGCTGGCCGTATGCACGGCCGAGGCGGCAGTTGGCGCCGAAGCAACGGGCAATGCCGAGCCTGCCTACCGCGCCGCCATGCCGCGGCCGCCGAAGCTGAGCGATGCCATCAGGCTGCCCTATGCGCCGCGCGCCCAATCCTCGCTGATCATGCCGCACGTAGCGCCGACCAGAGCGGGCCTGTGAACCGGATGTTGCCGAGGGTACCCCGCCTGCAGCGGCACGTATGCCGCGTGCGGCGGAGCGCATTCACAACTGGAACGTGAGCCAGCGCACCAGGCCTTCGCCCAGTTCGCGCCACCATGACGAAGGCAGCGGTTGCCATACCGTCGCGTGCTGCCGGCGCGCCTGCATCCAGGCGCGCAAGTGGCCCACGGTGGC
>JAFKGG010000285.1 GCA_017307915.1 Burkholderiales bacterium
TGTCGAAGTCACAGCGGCTCGGTCAGAACTGAGCCTGCTCGACTCAGATCGCGCGAATGCTCTTGGCTTGCGGGCCTTTCAGGCCTTGCGCAACCGAGAACTGCACGCGCTGGTTTTCATCGAGGCTCTTGTAGCCGTTGCCTTCGATGTCTTTGAAGTGAGCGAACAGGTCTTTGCCGCCGCTGTCGGGCGTAATGAAGCCGAAGCCCTTTTCAGCATTGAACCATTTAACGATACCGGTTTCCATAAGTAATCCTTTTTCAATTGATGAACAAGCGCGCACAAACGTCCGCACGAGGCAGAGACACGCAAGAGGATCAATTAGAAGGATTCGAGTGCTACCGGCTGAAACCCAGCCGCGCAACAGAAAACGGAACCGATGGTCTTGGTATATCTACTCGACAATAATACCGCATTTTTGGCGCGTGTGCGCAGCTTGGGTAAAAATACTTACAAACGTCCGATATCAGCGTATGGTCAAATATTCGCGAGGTATCAAATGGCAAAGCTCAAACCCCTGACCGCTACCCATGCAAAAAGAATAGCGCGCGGTGGCTTGGCCTCCAAGCCCTCGGAGTACGCCACTCCGGGAGTCGCAGCCGCCGCTCAGAGAGACGTTCGCAAGGCCATCGAAGAGATCGAAGAGGTCAAGCGCATGAAACGCGAGCTAGATTGGTTTGATGGCATCTAGCCCTGCGGCCCGGTCTGTCGCCACCGTCATTCGCGACGCGACCGACGCCGACATGCCGGCCATCCAGGCCATCTACGCAGAACACGTATTGCACGGCCTGGCCAGTTTCGAAGAGGCGCCGCCCGACGTCGGCGAGATGCGCAGCCGGCGCAGCACGGTGTTGGCAATGGGGCTGCCTTATCTGGCCGCCGAGCTCGACGGCCGCGTGGTCGGCTACAGCTATGCATCGAGCTACCGCCCGCGCATCGCTTACCGTTATACCTTGGAAGATTCGGTCTACGTTGCCAGCGGACTGGGCGGCCGCGGTGTCGGCAGCGCGCTGCTGCAGACACTGATCACGCGCTGCGAGGCCGGCCCGTGGCGTCAGATGCTGGCCGTGATCGGCGACAGCGGCAATGCCGGTTCGATCGCGCTGCACCGCCGCTGCGGTTTTCGCACGATCGGCACGCTGCCATCGGTCGGCTTCAAGCTGGGCCGCTGGGTCGATTCGGTGATCATGCAGCGAGCGCTCAGCAGCGGCGATTCAAGCCCGCCAGCCGCCTGAGCGGCTGCAGGCTGAACGCCGCCAATCATTCACGTTCTTCGCGGCACGGCAGCAGCGGCGCTGCGTCGACCGATCGCTGCTACTTCATTGCCGCCCGGTTCACTTCAACACCCCGGCCGCGCGCAACTCGTCCAGACGCGCCGGCTCCAATTGCAGCAACTCGCCCAGCACTTCGTCGGTGTGCTCGCCCAGCGCGGCCACCCAGGGGCGCGCGCGCATCGGCGTGGCCGAAAACAAGCTCGGCGCATTGGCCACCTTGAAGCGGTTTTCGCCCTGCCCCAGTTCGCTGAAGAATTCACGCTCGACCAGTTGCGGATCGGCCATCGCCTCGGCCACGCTGCGGTAGCGCGAACACGGCACGCCGGCGGCCATGAAGGTGCGCTCGCATTCTTCGCCCGAACGCTCGCGCGTCCAGCCTTCGATCAACTCGAGCAGCGCCGACCAGTTGGCTTCCTTGGCCGCCACGGTGGCAAAACGCGGATCGGTCTTGCCCTGCGGATAGCCGATCAGGTCGAACAGCGTTTCCAGATTCTTCTGCGTGACCGCGGCAACCATCACCCAGCCATCGCGCGAACGCACCGGCTCGTACACCTGCCGCCGGCGATCAGGCGGAAATTGCGCCGCCTGCATTTCGTAGATCAGCATGCCCAGCACCGAATCCATCAGCGCAACGTCGACATACTGGCCGGCGCCGCTGCGCTCGCGTTCATACAGCGCAAGCTGGATCGCACCGAATGCATACGAGGCACCCATCACGTCGGCGATGAAAATGCCGTTGTTCGACGGACGATCGCTGCCGTGCTGATATTCGCTGTACGCGGTTTCATAGCCTGACGCGGCGTGGATCACCGGCGCATACGCCGGCGCGCCGGCACGCGGCCCGCTCTGCCCGAAACCCGAGATCGACGCATAGACGACGCGCGGGTTCTCGGCCGCGATCGACGCGTAGTCCAGGCCCAGCCGCTGCATCACGCCGGGCCGGAAGTTCTCGACCACGACGTCGGCAGCGCAGGCCAGCGCCTTGGCCAAGCGCCGCCCTTCGGCAGTCTGCAGGTTCAGCACCACGCTGCGCTTGCCGCAGTTCATCGACGCGTAATAGGTGCTGACGCCGCCGCGCAGCGGCGGGCGCTGGCGCACCACGTCGCCATCGGGCGCCTCGATCTTGATCACGTCGGCGCCGGCATCGGCCATCATTCGCGTGCACATCGGGCCCGACATCACGATCGTGAAATCGACCACGCGCAGACCGCTCAACGCATTGGCACGCCTTGCCTGGGAAGAATTGCTCACGCCCAGGCCCGCTTCAGACGCCGCCGAAGCGCGGCTTGCGCTTCTCTTTGAAAGCCAGCGTCGCTTCCTTGTGGTCGGAGGTCTCGAAAGTGACCTGCTCGAGCGCCATCGATGCTTCCAGCAGATGATTGACCCGATCCTTCAGGATCTGGTTGACTGACAGCTTGGTCCAGCGAATCGCCCAGGTCGGTCCGTCGGCCAGTTCCTGCGCGATCTGCCGAGCGGTGGCCAATACCTCGGCCTTCGGCACGCAGTGATTGACCAGGCCCAGCCGCTCGGCATCATGCCCCTTGAGCAGCGTGCCGCGCATCAGGAACTCCTTGGCACGGTTCACGCCCACCAGCAAGGGCCAGATGACGGTGCCGCCGTCACCGGCCACCAGCCCGACGCGGCTGACGTGCGTATCGCCGACGCGCGCCTCTTCAGACATGACGACGACGTCGCACAGCAGCGCGACGGTGGCCGCCAGCCCGATCGCATCGCCATTGATCGCCGAGATGATCGGCTTGTCGAGCTCCAGCAGGCGATTGACGATGCGGCGGCTGATCATCGGGTCGTGCACTTCGCCTTCTTCGAGCACGTCGCCGCCGGGCCGCTCCGACATCGCCTTGACGTCGCCGCCGACGCTGAAATAGTCGCCGGCGCCCGTCACCAGCACCACGTTGACTGCCGGGTCGTCGGCCAGATCGTCCCAGATCGTGCGCAGCTCGCGGATCAGCCGCTGGTTGATGGCATTGCGCCGGTCAGGGCGGTTCAGGGTTACCGTCGCCACCTTGTTGGCGACGGCCACCTGCAGATCCTGGTAACGCTCGTAGCGGGACATATGAATCGAACTCCTTGCCAATCGATGAAAGCCGGCCGCGTCACTCGGCCTGGATGTTGTTCTCGCGCACGATCACGCTCCAGCGGGCGATCTCCTTGTTGATCATCTCGCCCAGGCGCTGCGGCGTGGCCGTCTGCACTCGCACGCCGAAGCCGCGAAAGCGCTGCTGCAAATCCGGCGAGCTCAGGATCTCGTTGATCACCGTGTTGAGCCGATTGACGATCTCCGGCGGCGTGCCGGCCGTGGTCAAAATGGCGAACCAGGATTCGGCTTCATAGCCTGGCACGAACGAACCGATGGTGGGCGCGCCCGGCGCCAGCGGTGACGGCTCGGGGCTGGTCACGCCGAGCAGCTTCAGGCGGCCGGCCGAAATGAACTCGTTCATGGCGCTGGACGCGGTCGTGACCAGCAGCTTGACCTCGCCGGCCACCAAGGCATTGGTGGTGGCCGCCTGGCCGCGATACGGCACGTGGATGGCCTTGATGCCGGTGGTCTTGGCCAGCAGCTCGGTCGACAGATGGCCAAACGAACCGACGCCGGCCGATGCATAGGTGATCGGCTGGCCCTGCTTCTTCACCTGATCGATGAAGCCCTTGAAATCGGCGACGCGCATGTCGGCATTGGTGACGACGAACAGCGGCGCCGACGACACCAGCGCCACCGGTGCGAAATCCTTGGCGTCATAGCCGGCATCCTTGACGACGAACGGCGTTACCGCGACGTTGCCGTTGTTGACGAAGAACAAGGTGTAGCCGTCGGGCTTGGCCCGTGCCACCTCGCGCGCCGCCAGCACCCCCGATGCGCCTGCCTTGTTTTCGACCACCACCGGCTGGCCCAGCGCCTTGTACAGCGGCTCCTGCAACGCGCGCGCCATGATGTCGGTGGTGCCGCCGGCACCGTAGGGAATGAGCAGCCGGATCGGCTTGTTCGGATAAGGCTGGGCCAAAGCCAACAGCGGCGCCAGCAACACGGCACCCAGACCCACGGTCACAAAACGTTTCATGATTGCTCCTCCTGTTCTTCCTTGGGGCGGTCGACCGGGGCGGCCGACCGTTTCATTGCCGTCGTACCGCGCAACGGGCCCATCCGCCCCGGCGCAGCACAGGCTGCTCAAGCCAGCAACTGCTTGGCCACCACCAGGCGCTGGATCTGATTGGTGCCTTCGAAAATCTGCGCCAGCTTGGCGTCGCGCATCATTCGTTCCACCGGGTAATCCATCGTGTAGCCATAGCCGCCGAACACCTGCACGGCGTCGGTGGTCACCTTCATCGCCATATCGGTGGCAAAACACTTGGCCATGCTGGCCAGCAGGTTCAGCCGATCCCAGTCGCCTTCATCGCCGGCGCGTGCGCATTCATAGACCAGCGCCCGCGCCGCCTCGATCTGGATCGCCATGTCGGCCAGCATGAACTGCACGCCCTGGAACTCGGCGATGCTGCGCTTGAACTGCTTGCGTTCCTTCGCGTAGGCCAACGACGCATCGAACGCCCCTTGCGCCAGGCCGACCGCCTGCGCGCCAATCGTCGGCCGGTTCAGGTCGAGCGCGCGCATCGATGCCTTGAAGCCCTTGCCTTCCTCGCCGATCAGGTTCTCGATCGGCACCCGCACGTTGTCCAGAAAGATCGGCGTGTTCGGCGCGCCGCGCCAACCCATCTTGCGTTCGTGGCGGCCGAAGCTCACGCCCTTCATCTTCTTGGGCTCGATGACGAAGGCGCTGATGCCCTCGGCGCCGCTGTCGCCCGAGGTGCGCGCCATCAGCACGATGTACTCGGCCTCGACGCCGTAGCTGCACCACTGCTTGCGGCCGTTGATGACGTAGCTGTCACCGTCGCGCACCGCACGCGAGCTCATCGCGCCGACGTCGGAGCCGGCCTGCGGCTCGGAGATGGCGATCGCGGTGACCACGCCGCCTTCGGCGATGCGCGGCAGGAAGCGCTGGCGCTGCTCCTCGGTGCCGAAGTGCAGCAGCGGCATGATGAACATCGTGTTCAAGCCGGCGATCGAGCCGCAGGCCGGCGACACGCGCGAGATTTCCTCGCG
>JAFKGG010000387.1 GCA_017307915.1 Burkholderiales bacterium
GGCCGCGAACACGCGCTGGCCTGGAAGCTCGCGCAATCGCCGCGCATCCAGCTGGTCTACGTCGCCCCGGGCAACGGCGGCACGGCGCTCGACGAGCGCCTGCGCAATGTGCCGATCTCCGATCCGAACGTGCTGGCCGAGTTCGCCGCGCGCGAAGGCATCGCCCTCACCGTCGTGGGTCCGGAAACGCCGCTCGCCGCCGGTATCGTCAATATCTTCCGCGCTCGCGGCCTGAAGATCTTCGGCCCGACGAAGGAAGCCGCACAGCTCGAATCGTCGAAGGATTTCGCCAAGGCGTTCATGAAGCGCCACAAGATCCCCACCGCCGATTACGAAACTTTTTCCGATGCCGCCGCCGCGCATGCCTACATCGATCGCCGCGGCGCGCCGATCGTCATCAAGGCCGACGGGCTGGCCGCCGGCAAGGGCGTGGTGGTGGCCATGTCGCTGCCGGAAGCGCACGCCGCCGTCGATGCGATGCTGGTCGACAACCGCATGGGCGACGCCGGCGCGCGCGTGGTCATCGAAGATTTCCTGGAAGGCGAAGAAGCCAGTTTCATCGTGATGGTCGACGGCCACCACGTGCTGCCGCTGGCCGCCAGCCAGGATCACAAGCGCCTGCGCGACCACGACGAAGGCCCGAACACCGGCGGCATGGGCGCCTATTCGCCCACCCCGGTGGTGACGCCCGACGTGCACGCGCGCGCGCTGCGCGAGATCATCAAGCCCACCGTCGAAGGCATGGCCGCCGACGGCATCCAGTACACCGGCTTTCTCTATGCCGGCCTGATGATCGACGCGCAAGGCCAGTTGCGCACGCTCGAATTCAACTGCCGCATGGGCGACCCCGAAACGCAGCCGATCATGGCGCGCATCAAGAGCGATTTCGCCGACGTCGTCGAGCAGGCGATCGACGGCACGCTCGATCGCGCCGAGATCGAATGGGATCGCCGCACCGCGCTGGGCGTCGTGATGGCGGCCGGCGGCTACCCCGAATCGCCGCGGCAAGATGACGTCATCCACGGCCTGCCCGCCAACGGCTGTGAAATCGACAGCGACTGCTTCGTGTTCCACGCCGGCACCCGCGCGCATGACGGGCAAACCTTGACCAGCGGCGGACGCGTGCTGTGCGTCACCGCGCTCGGCGATTCGGTGAAGATCGCGCAAAGCCGTGCCTATCGCGCGATCGAATCGATCCGCTTCGACGGCATGCAGTATCGGCGCGACATCGGCTTTCGCGCGATCGGGCGGGGGGCCGCGCGATGAGCGGGCCGGCGCAGACGCCGGTGCCGGGCGCAGCCGACGGCACCACCATCGACACCGATGCCGTTCGAGCCTACCTGCTCGACTTGCAGCAGCGCATCGTCAGCGGCCTGGAAACGCTCGACGGCCAGCCGTTTCGCCGCGACGACTGGCGCCGCCCCGAAGGCGGCGGCGGACTGAGCCGCGTCATCGAGGAAGGCGGGCTGATCGAGCGCGGCGCCGTGCTGTTCTCGCACGTGCGCGGCGACAAGCTGCCGGCCTCGGCCAGTGCGCACCGCGCCGGCATCGGCGGCCGGCCGTTCGACGCCATGGGCGTGTCGCTGGTGCTGCATCCGCGCAACCCCTACGTGCCCACCGTGCACATGAACGTGCGCTGCTTCGTGGCCGGCCCCACCGAATCCTCGCCCGACACCGTCTGGTGGTTCGGCGGCGGCATGGATCTGACGCCGTACTACCCGTTCGAGGAAGACGCCGCGCATTTCCACCGCACCTGCCGCGATGCGCTGGCGCCGTTCGGCGGTGAACTGTATCCGCGCTTCAAGGCCTGGTGCGACGAGTATTTCTATCTCAAGCATCGCCAGGAAGCACGCGGCATCGGCGGCATCTTCTACGACGACTTCAACGAACCCGGTTTCGACACCGCGTTCGCGCTCACGCGCTCGGTCGGCGATGCGTTCCTGGCCGCCTACGCACCGATCGTCGAGCGCCGCCGCGACATCGCCTACGGCGAACGCGAACGCGATTTCCAGGGCTACCGGCGCGGCCGCTACGTCGAGTTCAACCTGGTGTTCGACCGCGGCACCCTGTTCGGCCTGCAATCGGGCGGCCGCACCGAATCGATCCTGTGCTCGATGCCGCCGCTGGCGCGCTGGCGCTATGACTGGCACCCCGAGCCCGGCTCAGCCGAGGCACGGCTGTACGATTTCCTGCGCCCGCGAGACTGGGTGTGACGCGGCCACGCATCGGGCTGCTCGGCGGCACCTTCGATCCGATCCATATCGGCCATCTGGCGCTGGCGCGTGCCGCACGCGATGCCTTGCTGCTCGACGAAGTTCGCTTCATTCCCACCAGCCATTCGTGGCAGAAGGGCAATGCCGGCACCCCCGCCGCCGATCGGCTGGCGATGACGCGGCTGGCCGTGGCGCACGACGCCGGCTTTGCCGTCGACGAGATCGAAGTGCGCCGCGGCGGCGACACCTACACGATCGACACGCTGATCGAACTGCGCCGCGAGCTGGGCCTCACGCCCGCGCTGGTGCTGATCCTGGGCAGCGACCAGTTGCGCAACCTGGGCACCTGGCACCGCCATGAAGAACTGCTGCAGCACGCGCACATCGCCGTCACGCAGCGCGAAGGCCACCGGCTGGCCGACCTGCCCGCCCCGGTCGAGGCACTGCTGCAAGCGCATGGCCGGCAGGCGCTGCCCGACGCACCGGCCGGCGCCATCGTGTTCTTCGTGATGCCGCCGGTGCCGGTTTCGGCCACCGCGCTGCGCGCCGGCCTCGCCCGCGGCGAACGACCGGCGGAATTGTTACCGCCCGCGGTTCTCGACTATATTGAACGACACCGGCTGTACCGCGCCGATTCCGGCCGCTGAGCAGTCATTCAGGTACCTGCACAAGGAACAGGATGGATCTGAGGAAACTGCAGCGCGTCATCGTTGACGCGCTCGACGACATCAAGGCGCAAGACATCAAGGTGTTCAACACCACCGGCCAGACCGAACTGTTCGATCGCGTGATCGTGGCCACCGCCACGTCGAATCGCCAGACTCGGGCCTTGGCCAGCCACGTGCGCGACAAGGTCAAGGAAGCCGGCGGCGCCATCATCTCGGTGGAAGGCGGCGATACCGGCGAATGGGTGCTGGTCGACGCCGGCGACATCGTCGTGCACATCATGCAAGCGGCCATACGCAGCTACTACAACCTGGAAGAGCTGTGGGGCACCAAACCCGTGCGCGTACAGCTCGGCCGGCCCGCGTCGGCGGCCTCGCGCGCGTCGCCGTCGATCGACGACGACGACGAGGGCGGTAGCGTGGCCGGCGAGATCATGCCGCGGGCGGCGACGCCGGTCCGGCGCCGGGCGGCGGCCGGAACGGCCGCTGCGAGAGGCGCGGAGGGCAAGGCTCCTCGCGGGACTGCGGCGAAGGCCCCCGCCAAGAAGACCGGCAAGAGCGCTGGCACTTCGGGCGCGCGAACGAAGGCCGCCACGGGCACGGCGGCACGGCGCGGCGGCGCTGCATCGCCCGGCGCGGGCACTGCCGCGCCGCGAAAGCGCACCGCCTCTTCCTCGCGCCCCGCCGCAAGCGCCAGCACCGCCGGCAGCGCCCGCGCCGGCGCCCCGCGCAAGACCGCGGCCCGCAAGCCGCGCAGCAGCGGTTGAATGCGCATCCGCATCGTCGCGGTCGGCACCAAGATGCCGCCCTGGGTCGGTGCGGTGGTGGCCGATTATCAGCAGCGATTACCGGCCGAGATCGGCGTCGAATGGCGTGAAGTGCGCGCCGAGCCGCGCGGCGAAAGCGGCCAGCCGGCTTCCTGGATGCGCCGCGAAGCCGAGCGCATCCGCGCTGCCCTGCCCGTCGGCGCACGGCTGGTCATGCTCGACGAACGCGGCCGCGACCTCGACACGCGCCAGCTCGCCGCGCGGCTCGACGCCTGGCGTAACGACGCACGGCCGGTGGCCATCATCATCGGCGGGCCGGACGGGCTCGACGCCGAATTGAAAGCCAGCGCCGACGAGACGCTGCGCCTGTCCAGTCTGACCCTGCCGCATCCGCTGGTGCGCGTGCTGCTGGCCGAGCAACTGTTCCGCGCCTGGTCGATCCTGGCCAACCATCCGTATCACCGTGGCTGACGACTTCATCTATCTCGCCTCGCAAAGCCCGCGCCGGCAGGAACTGCTGCGCCAGATCGGCGTGCGCTTCGAACTGCTGCTGCCCGACGCCGACGAAGACGCCGAGGCGCTGGAAGCGCCGATCGCGCACGAATCGCCGACCCGCTACGTGCAGCGCGTGACGCTGGCCAAGGCTGAAGCGGCGCGTGCGCGCTTACGCCGGCGCGCGCTGCTGGCCGCACCTATGCCGGCCGCGCCTTTGCCGGCCGCGCCCTTGCCGGCCGCGCCAATTCTCGTTTCGGACACCACCGTCGCAGTGGGCGGGCGCATCTTCGGCAAGCCGCTCGACGCCGCCGATGCGGCGCGCATGCTGCGTGCGCTGTCGGGCCGCACGCACCGCGTGCTCACCGCCGTAGCGGTGGTACGCGGCGCGCGCATCGAACAGGCGCTGAACGTCTCGCGCGTGCGCTTCGCGCATCTGAGCCAGCACGAGATCGACGACTACGTCGCCAGCGGCGAGCCGATGGGCAAGGCCGGCGCCTACGCGATCCAGGGGGCCGCCGCCCGCTTCATCCGCAAAATCGAAGGCAGCCACTCCGGTATCATGGGCCTACCACTCTACGAGACGGCCCGTCTGCTGCGCAGGGTCGGACAGGACCGATGACCGAAGAGATCCTCGTCAATCACACCGCGCACGAAACCCGCGTCGCCGTCGTACAGCAAGGCGCCACGCAGGAACTGCACATCGAACGCGCCGCCGCGCGCGGACTGGTCGGCAACGTCTACCTGGGCAAGGTGCTGCGCGTGCTGCCCGGCATGCAGTCGGCGTTCATCGACATCGGCCTGGAACGCGCTGCGTTCCTGCACGTGGCCGACCTGTGGCAATCGCGCAGCGGCGCGCACAACGGCGGCAATTCGGTGCCGATCGAAAAGCTGCTGTTTGAAAGCCAGCCGCTGCTGGTGCAGGTCATCAAAGACCCGCTCGGCACCAAGGGCGCTCGCCTGTCGACGCAGATCAGCATCGCCGGCCGCCTGCTAGTCTACCTGCCGCAAGACCCGCACATCGGCGTGTCGCAGCGCATCGGCGACGAAGCCGAGCGCCAGCAGCTGCGCCACCGTCTGCAAAAGGTGCTGCCGCCCGAGGAAAAAGGCGGCTTCATCATCCGTACCTCGGCCGAAGACGCCGACGAAACCGAGCTGGCTGCCGACGTCGAATATCTGCGCCGCCGCTGGCGCCAGATCCTCGACGGCAGCCGCCAGAAGACCGCGCCGCTGCTGCTCTACCAGGAACTGAGCCTGGGCCAGCGCGTACTGCGCGACATCGCCAGCGACAGCACCGGCGCCATTCTGATCGACTCGGTCGACGCCTTCGCCGAGCTGTCGGAATTCGCCCGCACCTACATGCCCTCGATGGCCGGCCGGCTGCGCCAATACAGCGGCGAACGCCCGCTGTTCGAGCTGCACGGCGTCGAAGAGGAAACCACCAAGGCCCTGTCGCGCCGCGTCGACCTGAAGTCGGGCGGCTATCTGATCATCGATCAGACCGAGGCGATGACGACGATCGACGTCAACACCGGCGGCTACATCGGCGGGCGCAACTTCGACGACACGATTTTTCGCACCAACCTGGAAGCCGCCCACGCCATCGCACGGCAACTGCGCGTGCGCAACCTGGGCGGCATCATCATCATCGACTTCATCGACATGTCCAGCGGCGAGCACCGCGACGCCGTGCTGCAGGAGCTGCGCCGCGCGCTGGCGCGCGACCGCACCAAGTCGAGCGTCAACGGCTTCACGTCGCTGGGCCTGGTCGAAATGACGCGCAAGCGCACGCGCGAATCGCTGGCGCACCTGCTGTGCGAGCCGTGTCCGACCTGCGAAGGCAAAGGTCAAGTGAAGACCGCGCGCACCGTCTGCTACGAGATCCTGCGCGAGATCCAGCGCGAGGCGCGGCAGTTCAATCCGAAGGAATTCCGGATCGTGGCGTCGCAGGACGTGATCGATCTGTTCCTGGAAGAGGAGTCGCAGCCGCTGGCGGCGTTGGGGGACGTGATCGGGCGGCGGATTTCGTTGCAGGTGGAGACGGTTTATTTGCAGGAGCAGTACGATATCGTGTTGATGTAAAAGCATACGTACTAGCAGAGCCAGTTATATTGGATTGCGTGGTAATTCCCGCCTAAATCGCAGGCAAGGTAGCTCCAGCAGTCGAGGGGATGCTTTACTCGTAGAAGCCCTGTGGTTTGATCTTTAAGGCTGACCTAAATGGAAGATCACCCGAATCGAGCCCCACATTTTTTTACCGAAACTCCACTGCGAGCGATCCCGGAGATCCCTTACGAAAAACTCGTAGAGCTAAGCCAATTAGCGACCATAGCCGATACGGTTTCTCTATACGATGATCTTCGCATTGCAACAAAAAAATTAGCATGGACAAAGCTCGCAGGGCTGCGAGCCTTAGGAATAGATCAAATTCTATCGCAGCAAGAAGTTGATAGTTATAAGTTATCCGATCCGGTCGCCCAGGCGGAGCACGCGCGAGCAATAACGGAACTAGTCACTTATGGGAAAGCGACGCTTGATTCAATTTCTCACTTTTTTAACAAAAGATGGGCGCTCGGCTTCAAGGAAAAAAGCAGTGACTTAAAGTGGTCGACGTTTCGACAGGGCGTGCTAGAAAAAATACCGGCATTAAAAGAATTTCTGACCAACAGTACTTGGTGGCTCGACGGAAAAGCCAAAGAATCGAGCAGCTTACCCGCAGCTAGAGATTTCTGGATTCATCGAAGTTCGCCAGCTATTCGCCTCGTGTGGCCCCCTATCGAGATAGGGGTACTTCCGATACCTAAGACCCTTACACAAAGCTTATCCACCCACGTCTGCAGTGAGAACTTTTACAGCACTCATGATTTTGCAAGCCTACATCTTTCAAAGCTCACCTCTCTATTTCACACAGCTTTAGAAGCAGCAATCGCTGAAGAGCGTCAACACAATCCAGGATATGTAAACAAAACCGACAATGAAACGGTAATGGAGTTTTATCCATTTGTACTTTCTACAAGCATGCAGATCGCAGGGATCAAGCTCGGACCGTTCTCTCAACCGTCATGAAGCAGAACACGATCCCTTGGTATCAAAGCATTAATGTGATTAAACGCTATTAGCCGACATTGTGCAGCTCAAGATCGCACTGACGCAGTTGGTATCCCAACTCACCTCAGATCCACGCGATCAACTATTGTGGGAATTGGGGGTTGCAAAGCCCAAGCTATTTCTGATCTCCTGCGACACACCCTTGCTCTGTGACGTCGGCATGCGCGGATATATGCTTTCCTCAGTAAATAGGTGGCCGATCCCTTTTGCCAACAGCGACGTGATCAGGCATTACGCCGATAAAGCGCCAACGACCCCGCCAGCGCGATCAACGCCCCACCACACGCGCGATCCAACCAAAGCGCCCCTTTGGCGCGAAGAAATCGAATCGCCCGCGCCCCAGTCAACGCATAGGCCAGCATCACGACGAAATCGATGCCGGCAAATACGACGGCCAGCGCGGCATACTGCGGCAGTTGAGGCGCTGCCGGCACGATGAACTGCGGCAAGAACGCCGAGACGAAGAGATAGCCTTTCGGATTCGTGACGGAGACGAGAAAACTTCGCAGGAAGATCGTTTTCGCGGAAGCGTTCCGACGAGAGAGGTCTTCGGACGGCATGGCAAGCGTGCCGCTCGACCCCAGAAGGCGAATACCCAGATATGCCAGGTAGACCACGCCCACCCACTTGACCACCGAGAACCAGAACTCCGACGCTGCCAGCAGCGCGCCCAAGCCGACGGCAGCGGCCGAGACCAGCATGAAATCCGAGAGCACCGCTCCGAACATCCCAGGAACCGATGCGCGCACCCCGAATCGGGAGCCGTTCGAAAGCGCGAGCAGCATAGTGGGGCCGGGCGTGACGATGGCAATGAAAGCAACGACGGAGAAGATCAGAAGTGTCTGGGTCATATCGGTCCTGGCGCTTTCCAGCGTTCCTTCGACGATTATCTCCGATAGCCATTCGCGCCGATAGCCGGTTGCTTGCATGCCGGTCGCGGCATTTCGCGGTTTGCCTCCTTCTGCCCTTCAGCGCCAATTCGCCAACAATCGCTACCCCACTACTCCCTGCAACGCCCGGCAAACATTCTAAAAATCGTTAGAATGTTGGCATGCGAGAACTCAAAGACCACCTGTACGACCAAGTCGCCCGCATCGGCAAGGCCGTCGCCAGCCCGAAGCGGCTCGAGCTCATCGAACTGCTCTGCCAGGGCGAAAAGACCGTCGAAACCCTCGCCGCCCAGGCCGACATCAGCGTCAAACTCGCCAGCGCCCACCTGAAGGAACTGCGCCTGGCCCGTCTGGTAGACACTCGCAAAGACGGTAGATACGTGCTGTACCGTCTGGCCGGCACCAGCGTCGCCGACCTGTGGGTGAGCTTGCGCGCCGAAGCCGAAGAGCGCCTCGTCGAGCTACAGATGGCGCTGTCTTCGATCGCCGCGCATGGCGACGAACTGAAAGGCGTCGACCGCGCCGAGATCCTGCGCCGCGCCGCCACCGGCGAAGTGATCGTGCTCGACGTGCGTCCTCAGGAGGAATTCGCGGTGGCACACCTGCCGCATGCGCGTTCCCTGCCGCTGGGCGAACTCAGGAAGCGCATCGCAGGCCTGCCGAAAAACGTACCGGTCGTGGCCTACTGCCGCGGCCCGTTCTGCCTGATGGCCAAGGACGCGGCCGAGCTGCTGCGCAAGAAGGGCTACCAGGCATTCCACCTGACCGACGGCGTGGCCGAGTGGCGTGCGCGCGGCCTGCCGGTCGCTGAATGACACGAGGCCTGCCATGTCGCTTCGGCAACATATCGCCGCCGACGCCGCGGGGCTGTACCTGGCCAACCAACGCGTCATAGCTCTCGGGCTCGCCCCCGCCTGAGCCCATGCACTTCGGCATTCGCGTCAACCTCGGCCAGTTCCTGCAGCAGTTACTACAGGTGCTGCTGGTCGGCATGACACTGGGCATGATGCGCAACGTCGTGCCCGCGCTGGCCGAATCCGAATTCGGCGTGCCGCGCGGCTCGTTCATGCTGCTGACGGCCTTCGTCGTGGCCTTCGGTTTCGTCAAGGGAACGATGAATTTCGTGGCCGGGCGCATGGCCGAACGGCTCGGGCGCAAGCAGGTGCTGTCCATCGGATGGCTGATCGCGCTGCCCATCGCACCGATGATCTACTTCGCCACGAGCTGGTCGTGGGTGGTCGCAGCCACCGTTCTGCTGGGCATCAACCAGGGCTTGACCTGGTCGATGACGCAGACCGCCAAGCTCGACTTCACGCGCGCCGACCAGCGCGGTCTGGTGATCGGCTTGAACGAGTTCGCCGGTTATGTCGGCGTGGCGATCGCCGGCGTCGCCACCGGGTATCTGGCCTCGGCGCTGGGTCCGCGCGAGGGTCTGTTGTGGTTCGGCATTGCGGTCGTCGGGCTGGCCACGCTGATGTCCTGGCTGGCCGTCGCCGAAACCCTGCCGTGGGCACGGCATGAAGTAAAGCGCCACGCCAGCGGCCCGGCGCAAGCGCTGCGCCCGCGCTATCCCAAGACAGTGAGCGCGCAGCCGAGCACGTCGGAAATGTTCGCGCTGATGAGCTGGCAAGACCGCCGCATGGCGGCCATCTGCCAGGCCGGCCTGGTGGAGAAGTTCGTCGACGCGCTGGTGTGGGCCTTCTGGCCCATCTACCTGCACCAGCAGGGCGTCGGTCTGCCGGCTATCGGCTGGATCGTCGGCGCCTACGGTTTCACTTGGGGCGGCGCCCAGTTGTTCACGGGCAAGCTGTCGGATCGATTCGGGCGCCACCTGATGAACACCTGGGGCATGTGGATCTGCGCGGTCGGTGTCGCATTGATGCCGTTCGGTGCCGGTGCGGCCTGGTGGAGCATCGCCGCCGCCATCGCCGGCCTTGGCATGGCCATGCTCTACCCCAACCTGAGCGCGGCCGTCGCCGACATTGCGCATCCGAACTGGCGCGCCTCAGCGATCGGCATCTATCGCTTCTGGCGCGATCTCGGCTATGGCATCGGTGCACTCGGGCTGGGTGCCGCGGCCGCGCTGGGCGGCCGGCTCGAAGCCGCGTCGTGGTTCGTGGCGATCGCGATGCTCGTTTCCGGGGCGCTTCTCTACCATTGGGGTGAAGAAACGCATCCGCGCCTGAATCCGGCTGCGTGATTGCCGGGCGGCGCTGCGATCCCGGCAAGCGCCCTCTCAGCGATAGGCGTTCGCCGATCCCAAACCGCGTGCGATACGGCGCAAGATGGTCGCCAGTGCCGCGGCGCGCGGCGTCAATGGCCGGCGCGCCACGGTGATCAGCGACTGCTCGAGCCCGATCGACACGTTGCGCAGCGGCACCCTGGTCAGCAATCCCTCGCGGCAGAACGGCGCGACGGCGGGTTCGCTGGCCAGGCTGAGCAAGTCGGAACCGAGCAGCAAGAACATCAGTGCACTGAATGAATCCCGCCGAGCGGCAAAACGCGGCGGCGGCAGACCGGCCGACTCGAATGCCGCGACGATGCCAGGCGCCACGTCGTCGGGGCGCGAACCGTGCACCCACTCGCAATCGGCGATCTGCGCAATATCGGTGGCATGAGCCAACGGGTGATCGTAGCGGGCGACGACGATGTTCTGCGATCGCACGATCGGCTCGGACCGGATGTCGGGATGCGAGGCACGCCGCACCGTCGGCGTCACGGCCAGCTCGATATGGCCTTCGCGCAGCAGCGTAATCAAGGTAGGTGCCGTGCCGCCGCGCAGATTGACCAGCGCATCGGGGTATTTACGCCGGAATTGAGCAATGGCCGGCGCCGCCAGCAATGCTTCCGCGGTGGACGACATGCCGATGCTGAGCACCGACTGGTGATGCCCGGCCAGCGATGAGATTTCTTCCTGCGCCTTGCGCAGCTCGGCATCGGCCAGACGCGCGCGGCGCAGCAGCACGCGGCCATAGCGGGTAGGCTCGACACCATGCGCCGAACGAAGCAGCAAGGGCACGCCGAAACTGCGTTCGAGCGCGATCAGGTTCTTGCTGACAGCCCCCTGGGTGACCTTCAGTCGCCGGGCAGCCCCGCGTACGCTGCCGGCATCGGCAACAGCGATGAAATCGCGTAAATGGGCTTCTTTCATGTGTCTACCTTAACGAAACACCTCGACCTTAGGAGCATCTTACCCGTCCGCCTTTGGTTTTGTATGGTTATGCGATGCGGGGCGGTTATCGCTTCGCAGCATTGGAGTGATCGATGGCCCGGGCCACAGGGCAAACGTTCTTCGACAAAGTCTGGGAGGAGCACGTCATCGCCGAACTCGGCGACGGCGTATCGCTGCTGCAGGTAGACCGGCTGCTGATGCACGACATCACCGGCGGCGTGATGATGCGCGAGCTGACGGCCGCCGGTCGCGGCGCCGATTCGCCCCGGCAGGTCTTCGGCATCATCGACCATGCGGTCGACACGTCGCCGCAGATCCGGCCGCGCACCGGCTGGATGCCGATCGCCACTCAAATGATCGACGAAGCCCGCCGCGCCACGCGGCAACTGGGTATCCATCTGATCGATACCGACGATGCCCGGCAAGGCATCACGCACGTCGTCGCGCCGGAAACCGGCATCGCATTGCCGGGGCTGACGATCGTCTGCGGCGACAGCCACACCTGTACGCTGGGCGGCATCGGCGCCTTGGGCTGGGGCATCGGCACCTCGGAAGGCACGCATGTGCTGGCCACGCAAACGCTGGCCGAAATGCGCCCGAAGACCATGCGCGTGAACTTTCTCGGCCGCCTGCCGGCACACGCCGGCGCCAAGGACATGGCGCTGCGGCTGATCGGCCGCATCGGCGCGGCTGCCGGAACCGGCAGCGCCGTCGAGTTTGCGGGACCGGCAGTGCGCGCGCTGCCGGTCGAAGCGCGCATGACGCTATGCAACATGACGGTCGAGTTCTCGGCCAAATACGGTTTCATCGCCCCCGACGACCTGGTTTTCGACTACCTGCACGGGCGTGAGTTCGCCCCCATCGGCAGCGAATGGGACCGCGCTGTCGCGCATTGGCGAAACCTGGGTAGCGATGCCGACGCCCGCTTCGATACCGAAGTGGACATCGACGTCTCCGATCTCGAACCGCAAATCACCTGGGGCACGAGCCCGCAACACGTCGCGCCGATCGACGGCCGCGTGCCGTCGCCCGGCGACATCGCTGACCCGGTCGAGCGAGCGCTGGCCGAACGCGCCCTCGCCTATCAGCGGCTGCAACCAGGCACGCGGCTGCAAGACATTCCGATCGACGCGGCCTACATCGGCACCTGCACCAATGCCCGGCTATCCGACCTGCGCACCGCTGCCGCGTTCCTGTCCGGCCGCAAGGTGGCCGACGGCGTCCTGGCGATCTGCGTTCCGGGCTCCAGCGCCATCAAGCGCGATGCCGAAGCCGAGGGGCTGCACCGCGTGTTCATCGAGGCCGGCTTCGAATGGCACGAAGCAGGCTGCGGCATGTGCGGCAGCGGGCGTGGACGCTTCGAAGACATCCGCGTCGTCAGCACCAGCAATCGCAATTTCGAGAATCGCCAGGGGCCGCGCACGCGCACCCACCTGGCCAGCCCGCTCACCGTAGCGGCCTCGGCGGTAACGGGTCGCTTGACCGACGTCCGCCGCCTGTTGCACGGAAACGGCTGAAGATGGAATCGCTCACCCGAGTCACCGGGATCGCCGCGCCGATGCTGTCGGCCAACATCGACACCGACCAGATCATTCCCACGCGCTTTCTCAGGCGCTTGTCGGAAGAAGGTCTCGGCGAGGGGCTGTTCGCCGAATGGCGCGTGCAGGCCGACGGCATGCCCGACCCCACGTTCGTGCTGAACCGCGCACCGTGGAATGAAGCCACCATTCTGGTCGCCGGCCCGAACTTCGGCTGCGGCTCATCGCGCGAAGCCGCGCCCCGTGCGATGCGCCAACACGGTTTTCGTGCCGTGGTGGCGAGCAGCTTCGGCGACATCTTCTTCAGCAACTGCTTTCGCTGCGGCCTGCTGCCGGTTCGGCTGCCTGCCGAGATCGTCGACTCGATCGGCGCGCGATTGCAATCGGGTGCCATCGAGCAACTGCACATCGACCTGAACGAAGAGCGCCTGCAGATCGTCGGCAGCGACGAAAGCCATTCCTTCAACACACCCCCGCGTCTGCGCCAGATGCTGCTGCTGGGCCTGGACGAGATCGAACAGACATTGCTGCACCAGACGGCGATCAGCGCGTTTCGCGAACGCGATCGTTCCCGGCGGCCATGGGTCTATCGTTCGCCGGATGCCTCTCACGAAAGCGCTTCATGAGCATCGAATCGAATATCAGGCAGGCGTTCACGCCGTCGGGCGCCCTGCGCGTCGCGCTGAACATGGGCAATCCGGTGCTGGCGCACAGCCGCACCGCGCACGAGCGGCCCGCCGGCGTGTCGATCGACATCGCGCGCGAATTCGCTCGCCGCATCGGCTGCGATGCGGTCACGCTGCTGCCGTTCGACACGCCCGGTGAAGCCTGGCGCGCGCTGGCCGACGGCCAGGCCGACATCGGCTTTCTCGCCATCGACCCGCAACGCGGCGCGCAGGTGCACTTCACGCAAGCCTACGTGCAGATCGAGGGCAGCTATCTGGTGCGAAACGATTCGCCGCTGAAACACTGCGCCGACGTCGACCGGCCGGGCATCGACATCGTCGTCGGACAGCAGAGCGCCTATGACCTGTTCCTGAGTCGCGCCATCCAGGCCGCGCAACTGGTACGCGTTCCAACCTCCGAGGAGGTGGCCGACGCAATGCTGCGGCGCCCCGGCCTGCAAGTCGCCGCCGGCATTCGCCAGCAACTGGAAGCCGACGTCCGACGCATCGGCGCCCAGGGCATCGACAACGTGCGCCTGCTCGAAGGCTGCTTCATGGTCATTCAACAGGCGATGGTCATGCCGCGGCAACGTGGTGAGGCGGCCGAGGCCTTTCTCGAACGCTTCATCGATGACATGAAAACGAGCGGCTTCGTCGCCGATGCGTTGCAACGCCATGGCATCGAAGGCGCCACGGTGGTACAAGGCAAGGGATCGGTCGCTTGAAAGACCGAGCAGCCGCAACGGCGCGATGCCGGCGCGGCGCAATGAAAGGGGAGATCATTCGATGACAAGCGTTGCCGGGCGCAGCGGCGGCCTGCTGGAGCAGACCGCAACCGGATCGACGATCGAATCGATCGAAGCATTCGGCGTGCGCATCCCGCTCGAACCCGTGGTGTCGGCGGCCCGCTTCAGCCGGCGCGCCCGCGACATCGTGGTGACGCGTCTGCGCACCAGCGACGGCGTCGAAGGCATCTGCTTCAACGCAGTGACCGGCACCGACCCGGTGGAAGTGGCACGCGTCATCACGCAAGACATCGCACCGGCCATCTGCGGGCACAGCGCGTTCGCCATCGAACGCACGCTGCAACTGGCCGTCGCCGCCACTTACCGCTACCAGCGCGACTGGCGCGTGATGGTGCGCGCCCGCGCCTGCGTCGACTCCGCGCAATGGGACGCGATCGGCAAGCTGCTCGGCCAGCCCCTGTTCCGGGTCTGGGGCGGCGAATTGCGCGATCTGCCGGTGATCGTCTGGGGCGGCGCCGCGGCGCAGGGTGCGACGCTCGACGACGTGGCCCAGGAAATGGCGACGATCCGTGCGATGGGCGGCGGTGGCTGCAAATTCAAGGTCGGCTACCTGAACGGCCTGACGCCGGCGCAGGACGCACAACGGCTGCGCGCTGCCCGCGAAGCCGCCGGGCCCGACTTCCTGTTGATCGCCGACGCCAACCAGGGCTGGACGCGCGCCGAAGCGCTCGATTTCGCGCACCGCGTCGAAGACCTGAATCTGCTGTGGATCGAAGAACCGTGCCGCTGGCCGAACGATCGGCGCGACCTGGCGCTGGTTCGCAAGGCGACCCGCGTACCGATCGCCGGCGGGCAGATGGAAATCACCGCCGAAGGCTGCCGCGACCTGATGCTCGAAGGGGCGATCGACTATTGCAACTTCGACGCCAGTTGGGGCGGCGGCCCCTCGGTCTGGCGCAAGGTGGCGGCGCTGGCCGAGGCTCACGGCATTCCGATCACCCAGCACCAGGAATCGCACTTCGGCGGCCATCTGGTGCTATCGGTCAAGGACGGCGTGGCGCTCGAAGTCTATCCGCCCTATCTCGATCCGCCGTACTACGAGATGATGACCGAGCGGCCACGTTTCGAAAACGGCATGTGCCGGCTGTCCGAGGCGCCCGGCTGGGGCTTTGACCTGGATTGGGATTTCGTCGCCCGTTACGCGCTGGCGTCGATGAAAGGGACGCGATGAGCGCCTCGGCCGCCGACGTGGATACGGCCGCCGATGCAGGGCGCGCCGCAAGCCCCGCCCGCAACGGTTCGGGACGCACCGGCGCCTATCTGCTGCTGATCATCCTGGTGTTCCTGACGCTGTATCCGTTGGCGATGCTGCTGTATGGCGCGCTCAGCACCGCGCCGCCGGGCGAGCTCGGCAGCTTCGATCTGCGCGGCTTTCGCGAACTGTGGAACGCAGCCACGGCAAAGGTGCTGCTCGACACCCTCAGCCTGTCGGTGGTCAAGACCACGCTGGGCGTTGCGCTGGCGGTGCTGCTCGCCTGGATCGTGACGCGCACCGACACGCCCGGCCGAGGCACACTCGAAGTGCTGTTGTCGCTGCCTTTCTTCATTCCACCGATCCTGCTGGCGATGGGCTGGTCGATGCTCGGCAATCCCACCGTCGGCACGATCAATCTATGGTGGAACGCGCTGACCGGCGCGGAAGAACCGCTGGTGAACGTGTTTTCGTTCGGCGGCGTGGTCTGGCACATGATCCAGTTCACCGTGCCGTTTGCGTTCCTGCTGCTGGTCGACGCCTTTCGCGCGATGGACCCATCGCTGGAAGAATCCAGCCGGATGTCGGGCGCAAGCCGCATGGGCACGTTCTTCCGGATCACGTTGATCCTGATGCTGCCGATCATTTCGAACGTCTTCATCCTGTCGCTGATCAAGGGGCTGGAAGCATTCGAAGGGCCGCTCTTCTTCGGCCTGCCCGCCGGCATCCACGTGGTGACGACGGAAATCTACGAAGCGATTCACCACCGCAACGTACCCGACTACCAATATGCGACGGCGCTGTCGTTCTCGACGATGGCGGTGATGTGCCTGGTGGTCGCCTGGCAATGGCGCCTGCTGCGCGGGCGGCGGTTCGAAACGGTCACCGGCAAGGGCTACTCGCCCAACGTGATGAAACTCGGCTGGCTGCGCTGGGTCACCTTCGGCATCTGCGCCGCCACGTTCCTGATCATGACCGTGATGCCGGTCGGGCAACTGATCGCCGGCTCGCTGGTCGAGTTCTACGGTTTCTATTCGTGGGACGCGCTCACGCTCAAGCACTACCGCGCCGTGTTCGACAATGCGCTGCTGTGGCGCTCGACGCGCAACACGCTGATCCTGGCCGTCGGCGGCGCCACGTTGACGACCATCCTCGGCAGCCTGATTTCATACGTCGTGGTGCGCACGCGCTGGCCGATCCGATATGCGATCGATCTGCTGGCCTGGCTGCCGTGGATGATGCCGGGCATGGTGCTGGGGCTCGGTTTCCTGTGGGGATTCGCGCTGCTGCCGCGCGGCATCGACATCTACGGCACCTTGTGGGCGCTGCTGTTCGCCTACATGACGCTGGGTACGCCATTGACGGTTCGGATCATGAGCGGCGCCTTCACCCAGTTGTCGGTCGATCTGGAGGAATGCTCGCGCGTGCACGGCGCCAACTGGTGGCAGACCTTCCGGCGCATCCTGCTGTCGCTGACCTTCCCCTCGTTCGCCGTCGGCTGGGTATTGACGTTCTTCATGATCCTGCGCGAACTCAGCGCCTCGGTGCTGCTGTATTCGGTGGGCAATGAAGTGATGCCGGTCGTCATTCTGCGCATGTGGGAAGAAGGCAAGGCCGAGGAAGTCAGCGTGGTGGCGCTGTTCATGCTGCTGCTGGTGCTGGCCTTCCGCGTCATGCAACTGATCATCGTCAAGCGCCGCTTCGGCGGCCTGCAGCATTGACGGACGCAATGCTACCGGGTCACAACGGGTTTTCAGGCAACAACATGAGGAGATTCGCGATGTCTTTGTCATCCCTATTCGCCAGGGCGCTGGCGGCTACCGCGCTATGCGCGTCGATCGCGCCGGTGGGCGCGCAAACCGACTGGGCCGCCGTCGAGGCGGCCGCCAAGCGCGAAGGCAAGGTCGTTCTGTACAGCGCGCACGTCGGCGTGCCCTATCACCCGGAAATCGCCAAGATGTTCACGGCGAAATACGGCATCGAGGTCGAGATCCTGGAAGCCCGCGCCAGCGAGATCCGCGAACGCATCCGCACCGAACACGCCACCGGCCGCGTCGCGGGCGACGTTTCGTACAACGGCGCCAGCACGACCTTTCTGATGCAGCAACAGGGTTTGCTGCAAGCGCATCAGGGCGTCCCGAACCGGTCGAAGTTGGACGGCAGCTTCTATCAGTCGGACTACCAATTCCCCGTCTACATCCAGAGCTACGCCATTCTGGTCAATTCCAAGCTGGTGCCTCCCGATCGGCGGCCCAAGCGCTGGACCGATCTGCTCGACCCGAAATGGCAGGGCAAGATCATCAGCGACGACCTGCGCGCGCTCGGCGGCGGCGGCGCGATGTTCAGCGTCACCTACAAGAACCTCGGGCGCGATTTCCACGAGAAGCTGGCGGCGCAGAAGCTGCATTTCACGCGCGCCGTCCGGGAAAGCCCGCGGCGCGTGGCGCGCGGCGAGTTCCAAGTGGCCATTCCGTTCGCCATCCCCGACAGCCTGCTGCACCAGGGCCTGCCGCTCGAGGTCGTTCTGCCCGAGGAAGGCAATCCCTACATCACCTATGACGTGGCGGTTCTCAAGGGCGCGCCGCACCCGAACGCGGCCCGCCTGTTCATGAACTTCTTCCTGACCGACGAAGCGCAGATGGTGTTTCTGCGCTCCGGCCGCGGTTCGCCGGTGAAAGGCATGAACGCAAAGGCGCCCGAATCGGTGCGCGCGCTGGTCAACGCCAAGCTGATGGGCACGCCCGAGTTCGAAACGATGGAAGATCTGCTGAAGACCGCCAAGGACATCTACAAATAGGAGCCGAAGTGAGCGCCGTTTCGATTCGGAACATCTCGCGCCGCTTCGGCAGCGCGGCGGCGGTGGCCGGCATCGATCTCGATGTCGAAGAAGGACAGTTCGTCACGTTCCTGGGGCCGTCGGGTTGCGGCAAGACGACCACGCTCAGGATGATTGCCGGACTGGAGCGCAATGACAGCGGCACGATCGCCATCGCCGGCCAGACCGTCAGCGATGCGCAGCGCGGTCTGTTCGTGCCGCCCGAAAAGCGCAACGCCGGCATGGTGTTCCAGTCGTATGCGATCTGGCCTCACATGACGGTGTTCGACAACGTCGCCTATCCGCTGCGCGTGCGGCGCATGGCGGGTGCCGAGGTACAGCAGCGCACGCAGGAGGCGCTGCGCACCGTCGAGATGGGTCCCTATGCCGAACGGTCGGCAACGGCGCTCAGCGGCGGCCAGCAGCAGCGGGTGGCGATCGCGCGCGCCATCGTCTTCGCGCCGAAGGTGCTGCTGCTCGACGAGCCGCTGTCGAATCTCGATGCCCGCCTGCGCGAGCAGATGCGCTCGGAGTTGCGCGGCTTGCAGCAGCGGCTGGGCATCACCACGGTCTACGTCACCCATGATCAGGAAGAGGCCATGGCCTTGTCCGACCGGATCATCGTGATGAGCAAGGGCCGGATCCTGCAAGACGCCGATCCCGAATCGGTTTATTTCCGGCCCTCCACCGTTGAAGTGGCTGCATTCTGCGGCAGCCCCAACATCGTCGCCGGCCGCGTACTGCGCTCGCAAGCCTCGCCCGACGGCATCAGCTATCTGCAAGTGGCCGGCGCCGGCTGGCAGGGTTGGGCCCGCGCCGGCGCGGCGATCGCCGAAGGCAGCGAGGTCTCGATCGTGGTGCGCCCCGAATACGTCGAGATCAGCCCGATGACGGCCGACGCACCGGAGCGCAGCGACGAGCGGCCAGGCATCCAATGGCAAGGACAGGTCGTGGAGAACATGTTCCGCGGCTTTCGGCGAACGCTGCGCGTGGACTGCGGCGCCACCCGGATCCTGGTCGACATGCCCGCGGACCTCGACGTGGCCAAGGGACAGAAGGTGCGCCTGTCGGTGCCGGCCGAGCGCACGTGGATACTCAAAGAGCCGACCGCGAACGAGCCGGCAGCGAGGATCTAGATGCGCATCGAACGCATACGAGCAAGTCTGCTGCAACTGCCCGCCACGGCGCCGGCCCCGGCACGCCGTCATCTGTTCGTCGAGGTGTTCGACAGCGACGGCGCCGCGGGCATGTCGATCAGCGAATGGGATAGTGCCGCGGCTCCCGGCAGCTTCGTCGACGAGTGTCTGGCCCCGGCCGTGATCGGGCGTGACGCGGCAGCGGTCGTGCTGCGCTGGCACGACATGCAGGCCGCGCTGGCGGCGCGCAAGTCGGCAGCCGACGCCACCGGCGTCGCGGTGTTGGCCGCAATCGACGCGGCCTTATGGGATCTGCACGGCAAGCGAATGGGGGCGCCGCTGTTCCGTCTGTGGGGTGAGCACCGGACGGCGCTCGATGCCGTGGCAACCGGGCTTGCCATGGACGAATCCGGCGGTGATCCCTGGGGCGCCCCGCGTCCAGCCGATATCCCCGGCACTGACGAAAACATAGCGAGCTCGATCGACGCAGCGCGCCGCGCCGGCTTCGGCGGCATCGTGCTCACCGTGGCCCGCGGGCGCTCGCCGGGCAGTGCTGCCCAGGCCCTGCACGCAGCTCGGTCCCATGCCGGTGACGAGTTCGCTCTGTGCGTCGATGGCGGTTCGCAATGGGTCGACGACGACGCGCTGGCGTTCGCGCAACGGGCCGTCGGCGCCACACCGGCTTGGTTTTCCAACCCGTGCCGCGCCGCCACGCCTGAAGCGTTGGCGCGGATTCGCGGCAACAGCGGCATTGCGCTGGCCGCCGCGCCGCCGGCCTTCGGCGACGCAGCGCTGGTCTCGTTGCTGGCTGCCCAGGCGGTCGAAGTGTGCCGGCTTGCCTCGCGGCGCTGCGGTGGACCCACGGCCTGGCTGCGTGCCGCACGCCAGGCCGCTTGCTTCGGCGTCGGCATCGCCCACCCCGGCGATCCGCTGCTGGCGGCGCATCTACTTGCCGCCGTCGGCAACGGTGCCAACTTGGAGCTATCGGTGCATTCGCTGACCGCGCTGGCGCCGGTTGCCCACGTCGGGCATCGATTGCGGGATGGCCGGCTCGAACTCGATGCAGCGCCGGGCTGGGGGATTCGGGTGGATGCGGAGGCGGTGCGGCGTTACGCTAGCTCGTCCTAGGGGCTGCGAACAATGGATTTGGCCAACTGCTGAGCCAACTCATCCGCATGGACATCAATGGCCCTACTGACCAGAACCATATTGAATTGATGCGCGCCGGAAGGGGAAACGTGTGCTCCCTCCAGCACTTTGGCAACTTTTTGCACATCGGAGCGAGCACGTCGATCGATAGACTTGGCCTCGACGATTATTCGATACAGGCGCCCGCTCTTGGTGCCAACTTCGACTTCGAGGTCCGCGATGCGATTGCGAGAGGTACGCTCGTCCCCACCCAGGTATCTCAGTTCCACGGCATACGCTGGGTCAGCCAGATCGCCTTCATCTATTCGAAGCGCCATGGGTACGTCGTAAGGAGACGGAGATGATTCGATGCCTTCCGGGCCGCTGGTCACACCCGTTGGTCCAACGACCTCCGAGGGGCTGACATTGATCCACGGGCCATAAGCCTGGGCAGTCATACGCGAACCCTCTCCAACAACTTGCTGATGGTGAACGAGAACATCCTGGTAAGAGGCCCCTGCCCATCGGGATCGACACCAAATGGAGCAGGCTCCCTGCTATCGAGCACTATGACACCCCATAGCGCATTGTCAACTTCAACTGGGATGCCTCGAAGCGCGCGAGGCAATTCTTCATTTTGCTCCAACCTGCCCCGTAACCACGCCATCGAAATTTTCGTCTTGTGGCTATAACTTGTCATCTCGCCTTCGGGTGAAGCACTGGAGAGATCCGGCAAGTTGATGATCGTATTGATACTACGAGTACGCCATGTAAGGCCGGCAAAGCCCTCCGCCCTCGCTGCTTTGTCGGGAGCCAGGAAACGCGATCTGACTCTCTGGGTGGCATGCCCCGAGCGGGCAACAGGCACGAGCCAACCTGACCACGGATGCCGATCCATTCGCCACGGCAAAGTACGCCACAAGGCGAATTTTTGATGGACAAAGAGAGTGGCACGATGCTCATCCTTACCGCCGCCCAAAGCGCCGAACATCTGATCGCAGAACTGGGTAAGAACTGATTGAATGACACTCAACAGCCAATTCGTCCTCAATTTATTGGAAAAGTGGTTTGCTACCCAGGCAATACCCGGTAACACCACCAACACCCAGGAATACTGGTCGAAAAAGCGCGCGATCGTGCCGACAATGCTGGAGCTCAGCGGCTCTGCCGATGCGAAACGCAGCAGATAGGCTCCAATGGCTGCAATTGCCAATGACAGAACGTGTATCGATTTTAGAATGATGCTCAAGATAGGATGCCGAGACACGCTTTCCCCTCATTGCTCTTTTTCAGAATCTTACGTCCTGGCTACGCACCTCGCGCCTACACTAGCCATATGTCCTAGGCCACGAATCGCTTCCCCTTTTTCTCCGCCGGCCTCTCCCGTGCCGAGCCCGTCGTCGCCAACATCCCCTCAGCGGCAAACCATCGAAATTCGAGATAGAACATATCTCCAAAAGGAATAACACCCACCGCGCTTATCTCTACACTCCGTGCCAAACCTCGCATCACGGAGACTCCTTCATGCTCAACGTCCCCAAGGCATTGCGCCTGCTTTGCGGCCTCGCCGTCGTCGCAGCCAGCCTCTTGTTCGTATCGCAGGCCTATGCCCAGCCCGACAACTATCCGTCGCGTCCGGTCCGCCTGGTGGTCGGCTATGCACCGGGCGGCCCCACCGACATCCTGGCCCGGCAGGTCGGCACCGAGCTGGCCAAGGTGCTGGGCCAGACGGTGGTGATCGAGAACAAGGCCGGCGCCAACGGCAACATCGGCGGCAGCGAGGTGGTCAATGCCAAGCCTGATGGCTATACGCTGCTGATGGGCGATCTGACGCTGGCCACCAACCCCAGCCTGATGAAGAACATGCCCTTCGATCCGCTGAAGGATCTGAAGGCCGTCGCTTCGCTGGCGGTGGCGCCGCTGGCCTTGGTGGTGCACCCGTCGGTGACGGCGCGCACGCTGCCCGAGCTGCTCGAATACGCACGTAACAATCCCGGCAAGCTGAGCAATGGCACGGCCGGCAACGGCAACCTCACGCACCTGGCAGGCGAAGTGCTGAAGACGACCGCCGGCGTCGACATCCAGCAGGTTCCCTATCGCGGCTCGGGCCCCGCGCTGACGGATCTGGTGAGCGGCCAGATCTCGATGGTCATCACCGGCCTGAGCAGCACGGTCGGCTACATCAAGGAAGCGCGCGTGCGGCCGCTAGCCATCACCGGCAAGAAGCGCACGCCGCTGTTCCCCGACATTCCGACCTTCTCGGAAGCGCTGGGCAAACCGATGCCCGAGCTGGAGCTGGGTTCGTGGTGGGGCCTGTTCGCGCCAGCCGGCACGCCGGATGCGATCGTGCAGAAGATCAACGCCGCAGCCAACGCGGCGCTGAAGAACCCCGAGTTCCACGAGCGTCTGGCCAAGATGAACATCATGCCCGACACTGGCACGCCGCAGTACATGGACGCCCGGCTCAGGTCTGAATATGATGCCTGGACCAAAGTGATTCGCCGGGCGGGCATCCAGGCCGAGTGAACGGGCGCGGCCATACCAGCGCCGGCGTCGAGACCGGATCCTCACCCGGCGCGGGATCCGGCATGTCTCTCGACGACATTCAGGCCTTCTTGATCGTTGCCAAGACGAAGAGCTTTTCCGCGGCCGCACTCAGGCTGCGCGTGGCGCAGTCTTCGCTGTCCAAACGAGTGCAGCGGCTGGAACAGCATTTTGGCACCCCGCTGTTCATCCGCCATGGCCGCGGCGTCAGCCTGACCGAAGCCGGCACGGTGCTGCTGGCTCGCTCCGAGCAGCTGCTGCAAGACATCGAAGACATCGAGCATGACGTGCGCGGTCTGGTCACCGAGCCCGCCGGCCTGGTGCGCATCGCCATGCCGCCGGCCACCAGCCCGGTGCTGGCGCCGATGGTGTTTGCACGCTGCGTGACCGACCATCCGAAGGTCACGTTGCAGTTGCGCGAGAGCACGTCCGACATCATCCATCAGTGGCTCAATGCCGGCGAAGTCGACATCGCGCTGATGTACAACCCCGAGCCTGGTCCCGACATCGAAATTCACCCACTGGTCACCGAGCCGCTGTTCCTGCTGGCCCCGGCCACGCCGAAGGCACGGGCACTGGCGCGCCTGGACCTGCCCAAGGCATGCGCCATCGACGATCTGGCTCGGTTGCCATTGATATTGCCGCGTTCGCCGCACAGCATTCGCGTGCTGGTGGAACGGCTGTGCGCGGGCAACAACATCCAGCCCAACGTGCTGTTCGAGAGCGACAGCATCCGCTCGACCAAGGGCATCGTCGAGATCGGCATCGGCTGCACGATCTTCAGCAGAAGTTCGCTGGCCACCGAGATCGCCGAGGGCCGGCTGCAGGCGATCCCCTTCAAGTCGCCGCTGCTGGCATGGACGCTGTGCGTGGTGCATCCGCGCCGCGACAATCTTTCGCTGGCGGTGCGCAGCGTCAAGCGCATCATCATCGACCGCGCGATGGCGCTGCATCGTTCGGGCTTCTGGCGCGGTGGGCGCATTCATCCCGAGGTCCCAGCCTAGCAAGCGCGGCACGCCTTTCCTCACGCATCGGCGCACGCCGCTGCACGGGCGTCCGGCATTTTCACGGTCGATCTGCTGCAAACCGAGATAACAACCATCTCGCTTCTTGTCGGCTCGCGCAGATCGGAATTGATTAAATCCGCCTAGTCGGCAAACAACGCACGAGAACTTTCACGCTCATGAAAATCCTTCGATTCAACCAAGGCCGGCTGGGCATCAGCGACGGCATCAAAGTGGTCGACGTCAGCCATCTGTTCGGGGTCACGCCCGACGCCTGGCCGCCGGTCGGCATCAACCGGTTGATCCGCGACTTCGGCGCGCATCGCGCGCAGTTCGAAGCGCTGCTCAAGAGCGAGCCCGGCGTACCGCTGGCCAGCGTGCACCTGGAAACGCCGGTGCCCTGGCCGAACAAGCTGATGGCATATCCGGTCAACTATCACGATCACGCCAAGGAAATGGCCAGCAAGGGCCTGGCCAACGTGCAAGGCTACTTCCTGAAAGCCAACTCGTCGCTGAGCGGCCCGCAAGACGATATCGAGCTGCCGGCACTGGCCGGCCGCGAAGTGCACCACGAGTGCGAGATCGCGCTGATCATCGGCAAGGAAGGCCGGCAGATCCTGCCCGAGCAGGCGCTCGATTACGTGTTCGGCTATGCCTGCCTGCTCGACATGACGATCCGCGGCAAGGAAGAGCGCGTATTTCGCAAGTCATACGACACGTTCACGCCGGTCGGCCCGTGGATCGTCACCGCCGATGAAATCGCCGACCCCGGCAACATCGACATGAAGCTGTGGGTCAACGACGAACTGCGCCAGCAAGCCAATACGCGCGACCTGATCGTCGACATCCGCAACATGGTGTCGATCGCGTCGTCGGCCTCCACGCTGTACCCCGGCGACGTGATCGCCACCGGCACGCCGGCCGGCGTCGACAAGGTGCTGCCGGGCGACGTGGTGACGATCGAGGTGGCCAACGTCGGCCGCATGTCGCTGCCGGTGGTGCAAGGCAGCCGCGGCGCCAACATCGTGTTCGAGAAGCCGTACGAGTTCGTGCGCGCCAGCTAAGCCCTCACATCAGGAGAACGTTCATGAAACAGGCACAAGCGAACATCGACCGCGTGCTGGCCACCGGCAATCTCGAAGAGCTGTACCCGGTGCTGGGCGAAATGCGCATGACGCCGGGCTGGCACAAGAAGCGGCCGTCGCTGTGGAAAGAGCCGCGTACCGAGTTCCAGTCGATGCACTGGAGTTATCAGGTCGGCCGCGCCGCGCTCGACCAAGCCGGCCAATGGATCGGCACCGAGCTGGCCGAGCGCCGCAACACGCTGCTGTACAACCCGGTGGGCGATAACGATTACGACACCGTGCGCACGCTGGTATCGGCCTACCAGATGATCAAGCCCGGCGAATACGCGCGCGCGCACCGGCACAGCCCCAACGCCATGCGGCTGGTGATCGACGCCGAACCTGGCTGTTTCACAGTGGTCGATGGCATCAAGCTGCCGATGGTGCCGGGCGACTTCCTGCTCACGCCCGGCGGCTGCTGGCACAGCCATTACAACGAAGGCAAGGCCAACGCCTACTGGATCGACTTCCTCGACGTGCCGCTGGTGCAACTGTTGGAACCGATGTTCTACGAAGAGCATCCGCAGGGCTACCAGCCAGTGACCACCGACACCGAGACGCACGCCTTCCGCTTTCCCACCGTCGACGTGCGCCCGCGCCTGGTCGACCAAGCGATGCTTGACGGCGTCAAGCGTCTGACCATCGACACGCAGGCGCATATCGCCACCGTCGAGATCAGCTATCTGTCGCCCGAACCGGGCCGGCAGGTCGTGTTCGTGAAAGACACCGCCAGCAGGATCCTGGCCGTCACCAAAGGCAGCGGCACCGGCCGCATCGGCCAGCTCGACGTCCAATGGCAACGCGGCGACGTGATCGCCGTGCCGAGCTGGACCGACTACTCGCTGAGCGCTGCCGAACCCGCCGAGCTGGTCGAAGTGTCAGACCGGCCGGTGCTGCAAAAACTCGCCCTTTATCGCCAGGCCCGCTGAACATGGCTCAACGCAAAGTTCTCATCGCCGGCGGCGGCATCGGCGGCCTGTCGGCCGCCATCGCGCTGCTGCAACGCGGCTTCGACGTCGAGGTGTTCGAGCAGGCTCCCGAGCTGCGCGAATTCGGTGCCGGCATCCAGATCAGCCCGAACGGCAATCGCGCGCTGCATTCGCTGGGCGTGTTCGAAGCACTGCACGAGCTGGCCAACCCGTCGGACAGCAAAGAGATCCGCCTGTGGAACACCGGCAAGACCTGGAAGCTGTTCGACCTGGGGCACACCGTCATCGAGCGCTACGGCTTTCCGTACATGACCGTGTTCCGCCCCGACCTGCTGCGCGTGCTGGGCGACGAAGTGCGGCGCTTGAAACGCGACGCCGTGCACCTGAACGCGCGCTGCGTCGGCGTCAGGCAGACCGCTGACAGGGCCGAGCTGGAACTGGCCGACGGCAGAACCTTCAGCGGCGACGTTCTGGTTGGTGCCGACGGCGTGCACTCGCGGATTCGCGCCGCATTGTTCGGGCAGGACGATACGCTGTTCTCCGGCATGATCGCCTGGCGTGCGCTGATTCCGATGCAGGCGTTGCCCGATCACTTCAAGCGCAGCGTCGCCGTGAACTGGGTCGGACCGGGCGGCCACGTCGTGCACTACCCGATCCAGAGCGGCAAGCTGATGAACTTCGTCGGCACGCTGGAAGGCTGCACCTGGGAAGGGCCGCCGTGGAGCACGTCGACCACCGCCGATGAAGCGTTGCGTGCGTTCGCCGGTTGGCACGACGACGTCCGCACCATGCTGTCGCACGCGCCCGCCGTCACCAAGTGGGCACTGTGCGGCCGGCCGTTCCTCGACAACTGGGTGAACGGCCGCGCCACGCTGCTGGGCGATGCCTGCCATGCGACGCTGCCATTCCTGGCGCAGGGCGCCGTGCATTCGATCGAAGACGGCGTGGTGCTGGCACGCTGCCTGAAGGCCTATGACGACTTGCCGCAGGCGCTGGCGCGCTTCGATGAGCTGCGGCGGCCGCGCACGTATCGGATGGTACGCGGTGCGGCGGACAATACTTCGCGCTTTCACAATCCGGCGCTGGCCTCGGTGGAGTCGGCCGAGGCGTTCATCTCGCGCGAGTGGCAGTCGGCGGCGGTCAGTGAGCGGTATGACTGGCTATTCGAGTATGACGTGGAGGCCGTGGAAGTGTAGAACTCCGCCGCCTCCGAGCCCGGTGCTCCGGCTTGTACCGGGCCCGGGCAAACCATCTTGATTCCCGCTCGCTAGTCCGCCATCACATCGGGCAGATACGCGTCAGTATTGACGTTGTCCACACAAATATGTATTATTGATGTGGAGGTAAATATGTCTCAACCCGACGCCATCACCATCAATATTCGTGCGAAAGCTCGGCAGCGCGACCTGATCGACCAAGCCGCCGCCCGGCTGGGCCGCACCCGGTCGGACTTCATGCTCGAGGTCTCTTGCAAGGCGGCCGAGGATGTGTTGCTGGACCAGACGTATTTCGGACTGAGTGCCGAACAATTCACGCAGTTTCAGGCGCTGCTTGATGCGCCGCCCGCCGTCTCGCCACGTCTGCTCCGAACTTTGAGCGCCAAAGCCCCCTGGGAACGCAAGTGATGCTGGCGCCGCAGCCGTTGGCTGCCGGCCATCGTCTCGATGAGTTCAAATCCGGAGAGCCCTCGCTGGACGAGTGGCTGCGGCGGCGCGCGCTGAGGAATCAGGCTAACGGGTCGTCACGAACCTACGTGATCGTCGAGGATGACGCCGTGATCGGCTATTACTGCCTGGCAGCGGGGGCCATCGGTCATGCGGAAGCGCCGGGCAACCTGAAGCGCAATCGTCCCGATCCGATTCCCGTCATCGTGCTGGGCCGTCTGGCCATCCATCAGAACCATCACCAGCGCGGGCTCGGTACTGCGCTGATACGCGACGCGATTCTGCGGACACTGCGTGCAGCCGAGGTTGCCGGCGCGGCTGCGATTCTGGTTCACGCCATCTCCGAGCAAGCGCGGCGATTCTATCTATCGCGCGGCTTCGTCGAGTCCCCCATTCAACCGATGACCTTATGCCTGCCTCTGAGTGCCGTGGTAGCCACCTTGGGCGAGCTGCGCAAGCAGCCTTGAGATAGCCCATGCTTCTCGCTGGCTGAAGGTACCTACTGTGGCTCTTGGCTCGAAGAGCCCCCAGAGCTCAATCCAACACGATCAGCCGGTTGTGGCGTCCAGTCGCTAGCTCGACGTCCATCGCCGCCGCGATGCGGCGCACCGTCTCGTTGCACTGCTCGCGGGTGGCCGGCTCATCCTTGGTAATGTAGACACCGACGCGGCTGAACTTCTCCTCCGGCATGCCAGCCTCGCGCGCCGACAGTCCCAGCAGGCAGGGGCCGACGCGCACGGTATTGCCGTCGATGCCGCGACGAGGGTCTATCCAGTCGGGCGCCAATGCGGCGCCCGGTAGCGCGAGCACGACGCGACGCAGGTGTTCCAGCAGCGCGGGCTGCACGCGCTCGACGTGATACTCGATCGTTCCGTGGGACGGGGCGGTCAAGCGTCCCCGCCAGGGCAGCGCCTGCGCTCCGACGCGCGGCACCAGCCGTTCCTGCCCACCGGCGTCGCGCTGCCAGACGAAATAGTGGTCGATCCAGCGCAGGTCCATGTCCTGCGTGTCGGCAAAGGGCATGCGGCGCCGGTCCGCGCGCAGTTCGTAGGCGGTGCCGCGGAGCATGTCCACCACCAGCAGGCCATATATCTCGCCGTGACCGCGCGCGTAGTCGTTCTGCGAGCCGGCCAGCACATATTGGGTGCGGCCGGGCGAGAAGGCACGCGCGAGATCGCCATCGCGCGACAAGTCGGTCACAGGCTTGCCCGGAACCATCGGCACCCAGGGTTCGACCTTGTGCAGTTGCAGGCTGCTGACGTCCAGCACCAGCGCCGAGCCCAGGAGCAGGAAGCGGCCGCCCTGCAGTACGGTTTGCGTGGCGAGGTCGACCTTGCTGATCCCCCAGGACTGCGGCGCGCCCGGCTGACCGGCCTTGCTATCCAGCCACTGCGCTTCGGCCAGAGACGAGCTCTGGCTACTGAGCGGCTGCACGCGCAACTCGCCGTTCTGCTCGCTGACCAGCGTGAAGTCGCGCTCGACCAGCAGTATCGCCGGCTGCGGGGCGCCCACCAGGCGCAACGCCTGCCAGAAACGGTCGCCACGGCCGGGCACCTGCACGGAGCGGCCACGCCAGCGCAGTGCAAAGGACGTGACCTCGACCGTGGCGAAGGGGTTGCCGCCGATGTTGGGAAAGGTGCCGCTGGAGACGCGCCGGGGGCTGGCGACGATCTCGAAGGGGCCGTGCTGGATCGTTTGCGCCTGCGACGCGCGTGTCGGGGCGAAGGCGGCGAGCAAGACCGCGGCAAGGCCGAACAGGCCGATGGCGATACGGCGAAGAAAGTCGCGCTTGTCGGTAATCTTCATGGAGCGGAGCTCTCGATCGCCACGGTCCGGCACCAGAACAATTGAACCGGTACTGTCTCTGTCGCGTTCCATGCCTCAGCTCTTTCGTTGGGGGCCTTGCTGCCCAGCGTGCTGACGCGCACGCCGGGCAGGGCTGATCGAGGCGTTCTCAGCCAGGCGCTTTGTCCTTTAGAGAAACCAGGCGGCCGCCCGAGGCCCAGTTCTGCGGCTTCACGTCTTCGAACACCACGAACGTGGATTGCGCATTCGCGTTGCCGTGTTCGACCAGCGCTTTCGTGATCGCCTCGGCGATGCGCGCTTTTTGTTCTTCGGTACGGCCTTCCAGCATCTGCACGTTGACGTAAGGCATTTCTTCGGGCTCCTTGGAGACGGCGTAACGAAGGTTCGCCGAGAGCTGGCAGCGTATCAGGTGTGGGCGTCGGCACGGCGATGCGCCTTCACGTGGCCGTTGCGCTGCGGTCGGTGTCCTGCGCATCAGCCACCTGCATCCGCTGCTGCATCAGCCATGTCTCGGCCACGCCGCACCACGCTTCAGCCGCGCAGCACCACGTCGAAGTGCCCCGTCAGCCGCGCTGCCCGTTCGGAGCCCAACCCCGCTTCCGTCATCGGAATCGTCACCCGCTTGCGCCCGGCCTCGGGCAACCAGCGCCATAGTCCATCACGCTCGTTGCCTGGTTCACCTTCCACGAAGATCTGCGTCACCAGCCGCCGCGCCTGCGGCGAAACCGCCGACAGATGGATATGCGGCGTGCGCCCCGGATACGGCACCGGCCGGATCGTCTCGAACGCCCAGCGCCCCGCAGCATCGCTGCGCACCCAGCCGAAGCCGAGAAACGCCGGATCGACCCCATCGCTACCGCCATCGCGTGAGTGCCGGTAACGTCCAAGCCCGTCGCATTGCCAGATCTCGACACGAGCACCCGCGATCGGCTGGCCGCGCAGATCGCGTACCGTGCCTGACAGGGCGAGCGGCACACCGGCCTTCAGCGGACCGACAATCAGCGAGGCACGCGGCGCGGCCGGCCAGCTTTCGGGATAGAACGGCCCTTCGGTCATCGCCGGGGTGGGATCGAGCGCGCCGTCGGCCGCGCGGGCGCGCATGCCTGGGATCAGTCCACCGAACGCGGCTATCGCGGCGAGGAGTCTGCGGCGTGACAGGGGGTACATATCGGCGGTTCCGTCATCGATGGGTTTACTGAGCAGAGGATAGCGCCGTCTTCACTAGGGGGTGCAAGACTGAGGACACGCCCAAGGGCTGCTTGAAGTAGCCCCCTGAATTGATCTGACCCCCGAAAGTTGGACAACCTTTCGGGGGTCAGATCACGGCAGGCACGGACTTGTCGATGGTGCGCAGGAACGCCAGGAACTCCTGATGACGATACCGCGGCTTGCACTCGGCCAGCACTGCGCCGTTGAGCACGTTTCGTAGCGCCAGCCACAGCCGTTCAATCGCCTCGCCACAAAAAGACAGACAGGCCCCCTGTTCCGCTCTCGCCTCAGCGTAGTGCCCCCGCCGGGCAGCGCGTCTGCGGCTCCTCTCGGCCAGGCAGACTGGAGCGCAGAGCCACGCCCCGGCATCCGTAGCGCTCAGCCAGCGGGCTGAAAAATGCCACGACCCCACCGCTATCGCGTATCGATCCGACGTCATAGTGGAGCACATCATTCCCTGCCAGGCCCGGCAGAAGTTTCGCCGGATGCAATGCCGCGGCATACCATACCTCGTCGTCCATTGCCTCCCGCATGAATGTCCAGCGCGCCATGCAGCCCCGCTGGCTCTGGTGCATCAGGCGGGTATTGACGGCATCGACACCTAGTGAGCGCACTCCCAGTACCAGACTGGCCAAGTCCGCATCGTCCAGGTAGCCCGCGCGCGCGCTCCGCAATGGTGGCAACTCCGGACGGAGTTGCTCGAGCCGTCGCGCCGCGCCCCGGATCGAGTCGCGCACTTCCGGCGTGAACCCGCTGAGGGCCGCCACGACATCCTCATCCCGCACACTACAGAAGGCTTCCTTGTCGCCGGCCAGCGCGCGCATCAGCAAGGCCAGCATCAGACGGTCCGCGGCTTCGAGGCCCGTCTCCGGGCTGGGTCTCTCCCCCATAGACCGCCAGGTACCCGTCCACGGCGGCAGATCGTCCAGACTCCGGCCCCCGTCCACGCGATGCAATACATCGCCTTGGCCGACGTACAAGGCCAGGCCGCTGCTGTGCGCGAAGTCCATCGCCAGACGAGCGAACGCTTCGTCGAGGCCTCGCGTCGAACTACTGGCAACTGCGGCTCGCAACACCGCCGGCACAGGCACCTCGCTTCGCCTGGCCCAAGCCGGCACCGGATGCCCGACGCGACTACGTGCGAGCTGTTGCCTGACCGTCCAGGGTCTGCTGCCGAGCAGAAAATCATTGACAGGCAAGCGGGACCGGAGCGCATCCAGCGTCGGCAGCGCCAACATCAGATGGCCACCCTTGAGCGCAACCAGGCTGGGCCGTAGCGAATGGCTCGCATCGTTCAGATCATCGATGCTGAAGACCCTCGGCATCGGATGCGTGTGCACATCGGCGGCCCAGCGCGCCTGCAAAACTTCGGGGAACGACATCAGATCGCGATGCGTGTCGGCCAGGGTGCGGTGGACGAATGTGCCGTGGCCATCCTGCACCGCCGAAGGCGAGATGCCTTCTCGCGTGACGAACAGATCCAGGGTTGCCTCGCGATCGGCAGCAGTGGCTTTGTGCTCGACCTGGTTCAGCCGGGCGGCCAAGCCCTTGGGCAGCAGCATGCGCTGCGGCGCACGCGGCGGCGCCAGCGGCAAGCGGCCCGCCACGACCTGCTGAAGCACGTTTTCCAGTTGCGCCTCGGCCGGCGGCCGGCACCACAGCGGATCCTGCAATGCCAGATCCATCAGCCGCGCAGGTTCGGTGAGCAGCGACCAAGCAGGCCGGCCCGGCTCAAGCCAGCGGCCCGACGTGCTGGCCCGCAACAAGCCGTTGCGGTCCACGACCTGAACCATGGGCGTCAGATGCCCAGGCAGGGTACTAGCTACACCACCCGCCAAGGTGAAAAAGAACCGGCCGGGCGAACGCAAGGCAAGCGCCTGCCATTGCGCATCGTAGTGCTGGCTTCGGGCCGGGTCGGCCCCGGCGGCAGGCACCGCGATGACCACCAGATGCGTCTGCGCCGGCGCCCGGCCATCGGCCGCACGCTGCGGCAAGCTTTTATGCAGGGCCTGCACCACCTGATCGCAGACGCTGCAATCCGCCTGCCAATAGACCACGATGGCCTGCCGGCCGGCCAGCAGTGTGCGCAGGCGGCTCTCCCGCACATCAAGATCCTGGCCGCGCGCGTCCCGGAAAGCAGCGTTGACCCACAGCTCCAGCGGCTGGGGGGTCTGCCAGGTCAACCAAGGAGCGGCGGGATCGTTCAAGCGCCTCAGCGCAGTATCGTCATCCGGCGGCTCATTCGGTTCATGCTGCGTGGGCGCAGGGCCGCGCACCCATGCATCGCAGCGGTCCGGGCGCAGATCGAGGTAGCGATCGACCGCGCGGAAATCGGGGCCGCGCACGTGCGGCGCCGCGGCCGTGGGGACGACGCAGTCGAGATCCACCGGGCCGCTCAGGCACAGCAATTCGACACGATCGCCGTCTCGACGGCGCACGGTGCCATGCACGTTCTCCACCGCTTCGCCGGTGGCAGCCGCACAGGCGATGGCGGGCCCCTGGCCGGATACGGTCAAGGCGGTGGACCATGCGGTCGTGCGACGCGTCCAGGCCGGCCGCTGCCGCGGCGCCTGGTCGCGTTCAGGAGCGCCTTTGAGCACCACGCTTGGCAAAACTTCGCTCAGGCGCTGGCCGGCCCGCACTGTCGACACGATGCGCGATGCGCGCTGCTGTTCGGGGCCGTCCATGACCAGCCGGCGCTGTTTCGCGAGCAGATCGTCATGCCCGCCCGGGACACCGCTCTGGATCGCCAGAGTCCACAACGCATGCGCCGCGCCGTGGTCCAGGGCTACGCCACGGCCGACCGCGTATTGACTACCGAGCGCCCGCAGTGCACTGGAGTTTCCGGCGTCAGCCGCACGAACCAGCCACGCGATGCCCCGTGCGGTATCGGGAGCAACGCCATAGCCCGTCAGATAGTCCATGCCGAGCAGATACTGACTGGATGGAACACCGGCCTGCGCCGCTCGCTGCTGCCAATACACGGCTTCCAGTGGGTCACTCAAGCTCCCGCCGGCGTGCCTGTAGAAGGTCTCCAGCAGAGCAATGGCTCGAGGCTCACCTGCGTGGCCGAGCCGGCGCAGTGATTCCTCGGTTTCTGCGAAACGCTCCGGGCCAGGCGGGTTCCTGGCTGTCAACGTTCGAAACGCCAAATCGGCAATGGCGCCGCGATCGCCCCGGTTTGCAGCCGCCTGGAGCAGCCGCCAGCCCACGGGCCAATCGCGCTGCGAATCGTAGGAGTGCTCCATGACCATCCGGCCCAGCTCCGCCAGACAATCGGGGTTCGCTGGCCAAACACAGTTGCGCCGCGCTTGCAAAGCGAGCTGACTGTCCCTCTCGTCCAGGAACTGAAACGCATGCTCCAGATCTCGGCTGACTTGGGCAGCGTCGTTGGTCAACGCCGGTCCAGCCGAGAACAGCCCCACAAGCAGCACGAGTTGCCGAAAGAGGCGAATGCGGATCGGATCCAGGATCGGGATTGTCATGCGCGCAAGGCTAGCAGCGCTGATCAAAAACGGCCCCTCGAACCTCGGTCCGAGCAAGCGTAGACAGCTCATTCAATGACGTCTCCATTGCACTGAGGAAGCTCTGCCACACGGCTATCGGCGCCAACCGGATCGCGCTTGCCGTCGGTTGTTTCATCGTGGCAAATGGTTCAGGATCGGCGAGCTAACGCGAGGCAGGCAGAAAATCAGCATAGCCCGGCATGACAAGTGTCACCGCTCCACAGTGGGGCGGTTGAGCGGGCGAGTCGGGCAGTGCTTCGATGTATGCGTTGGGCGGGGTCCGCCTGCGCCAGGCCAGCAAGGGGCGGGCGAACTCGGCCTCGATCAGGTCGCTACCCGTGAAATTGGCGGCCACCACCGCCTCGGCCACGTCGTGGGGAAAGTCGACCCCAGCCGCGAAACCGCTGGCTTCGTCGACGACCACGCCGCCCAGAAAACGCTCTCTTGCGGAAGGCCCGGCTGCTTGCTCCGACGTCTCCATCCACAGCCACTGCTTGGCCCCGATGGTCCACAAGAGCGGCCGCCAGGCGGCTGGCTCCGGGTAGCCCGAGCGGCCGTCCATGCCCGGCGCCAGGCCGGTCCAGCGAAGTGCGGCAGGCGGTTGCACCCGGCCGCTCCTGCCGCCGCTCTGCGCAAGACGAAAGACGCCCGCCGCACGCAGACGATCATCCGGGCCGTAGACCAACTTCAGCCACAGGCTCCCCCGGCGCCGCAACTCGATGCGGTGCGTCGGGCACATCGCCACGGCCCGCACGCGTTGCGCCTTGCCCAGTCGCGCCAGCACCCTGGCCTGCGAATCTCCCAGATCCACTATGGGCTCCGCAGGCGCTGCACGCACGTGGCCGGACGACATCCCGAGCAGCACGACCGACACGGACAGCGCAAAGCGACAGGTCGCCCGCCATCGCTTCACAGCAGCCGCTCCATCCGCCAGGCCGTTTCGACCAGGCCCTCGTCGACCTCCAACCGGATCTGGCTCTGGTAGTTGCCGAAGTAGGCGTCATGCAGTTTCCCGGGGGGTGAACCGATACCGATACGCAGATCGCCGCGGACCCATTCGGCCGGCAGCGGTTGCCCATCGGTCAGACGCAAGCGCCCGTGCACCGCCACCAGCCAGAGCTCACGGCCGCGAATCTCCCAGTGCGCGACATAGCCTCGTTGCAGCGCGGTGGACCCCTCCAGCGCCAGCGCGATCCGATCAGGCAGATCGTTCTCCTCGACCACGCCGGCGCCGAAGCCCAGCGGCGTGAGGATCACCCCTCGAGTGCCGTCCCACAAGGCAATGGAGTCGAGAATCTGAACCGTCATTCTTCACATGCTCCCGCAAGTGTCGCTGGACATCGCTTCATCCCCTCCCCCTGCCCTCCCCCAGCCACACAAACAACCTCCCCGCCACCGACGCCCCCGGCGTCCCGGCCAGCATCCCCACCAGCAATTGCCTGACCGCCCACGGCTCGTGAATCTCCACCCGCCGCAACCCGCGAAACGGCCCGAACCGCTGCCACGCATTCGCCGGCACGATCGCCACGCCAAACCCGGCCTGAGCCATCATCACCATGCCGTCGAAGCTGGCAACGCGAATCGACGAACGCATGCGCATGCCATGGCGCCGCGCCTGATCAGCCAATAGCTGCTCGGTTTCAGTACCGGCCAACGGGCCAATGACCTCATGCGCCGCGATATCGGCAATGCCCACGCTGCTACGGCGTGCCAGCGGATGACCTGCACGCACCAGCAAGGTCAAGCGATCATCACGATAGACCTGTGCACGCATACCGGTAGGCACGGCGCTGGCAGCAAACACACCGACATCGATCTGCTTTTTTCGCAGCGCCTCGATCACCTGCCGGCTCGACAGACTCTGGAACGACAACCCGATCGACGGAAACTGCTGCGTGAAGCGCGCCAGGTCATCGGGCAACGACTCCATCAGCGAAAATACCGAAGCGGCGAGCCGCACGGTGCCGCGAGTGCCGTCGGTAAAACCGGCCATGTCCAGCGACAACCCATCCAGTTCCTTCAAGATGCGATGTGCGCGTTCGAGCAGCGCCTGGCCGGCGCCGGTGAATTCCACGACATGCGGCGTGCGATTGACCAGTTGAACGCCGAGCACCCGCTCCAGCTCCTGGATGCGCCGGCTCACGGCCGACGGCACCATGCTGATCTGGGCAGCGGCTTTTTTGAAGTTGCCCTGCTCGGCGACAGCGACGAACACGCGCAGCGTCTGCAGATCGACGTGGCGCGGCAGATTGAGGGCCGGGCGTTTCGGCATGCGTGCTCCGTGGGCGGCGTGGCTGCGTGGCGGGAATGGCGGCGTGGCTGGCGCGCCGGCCATCCTAAATCACGCGCGCCGATGGCGCAGCAGTTCGTTGCCTGAAGCGCACGGGCGCACGCAGCGCATCCGCCGGGCGAACATGCCGATCGCGTGATCTGCCGCGCTGACGCGCTCCCTGATCGCGCCCGCTCCTCAATACAGCGGATGCTGCGCCACGCCGGCCGGATCGTCAACGACGCCGCCGTCGTCGGCAAAGCGCATCGTCGCCCGCCGGCCCGCC
>JAFKGG010000286.1 GCA_017307915.1 Burkholderiales bacterium
CAGCTCGCGCGACAGCGGCGCGCGCTCGCGTTCCGACATGCGGCGCGTCAGACCGCGCCGGCCATCGCCAGCAGCCGGCGCACGCGCTCGGCCGTATCGGGATGCGTCGAGAACAGGCCGCGCAGCCCGCCGCCCGACAGCGGATTCATGATCATCATCTGCGCCGTTTCGGGATGCCGCTCGGTGGTTTCCAGCGGAATGCCCTGCGCGTAGCGATGGATCTTGTCGAGCGCCGACGCCAGCGCGCGCGGATCGCCGGAGATTTCGGCACCGCCGCGATCGGCCTCGAACTCACGCGCCCGCGAGATCGCCATCTGGATCACCATCGCCGCCAGCGGCGCCAGCAGCGCCACCGCGATCGACGCGATCGGGTTGGCCGGACGGCCTTCGCTGTCGCGCCCGCCGAAGAACATCGCGAAGTTGGCCAGCGCCGAGATGGCACCGGCCATGGTCGCCGAGATCGTCGAGATCAGGATGTCGCGATGCTTGACGTGCGCCAGCTCGTGCGCCATCACGCCGCGCAGTTCCCGCTCGTTGAGCACGCGCAGGATGCCGGTGGTGGCAGCCACCGCGGCGTGCTGCGGATTGCGGCCGGTGGCGAAGGCGTTCGGCGCGTCTTCGTTGATCAGGTACACGCGCGGCATCGGCAGCTGCGCGCGCCCAGCCAGCTCACGCACCATGTTGTAGAACTGCGGCGCCGTGGTTTCGTCGACTTCCTGCGCGTTGTACATGCGCAGCACCATCTTGTCGGAGAACCAATAGGCGAAGAAGTTGCTGACCAGGCCGAAACCCAGCGCCAGGATCATGCCCTGCTGGCCGCCGAGGGCTCCGCCCACGACGCCGAACAGCGCCATGATGCCAGCCATCAGGATCGCAGTTTTCACCCAGTTGAACATCGATGCACTCCGTCTTCGTCTGGCCCAATGAGTCGGGATTCCATTGATTGCGAATATCGGGGCGTTGCGCGCAATGACAAGCGCCGCAACGCCGGTTCAGCTCTGTTGCAGGGTCGTTTCCGGCACGGCAAACCTTTCGCCGGCAGCGACCGGAAAACCCCGTAGAAAGTCGGCCACCGGCAGCCGGCGCGCGCCGGCTTTCTGCAGTTCGAGCAGTTCGACGACGCCGTCGCCGCATGCAACCGCCAGGCCCGCCGCGGCGTCGGCGCGCAGGATGGTACCGGGTGCGTGGGCGGCGTCCTCTGCCACCCGCGCCCGCCAGACCTTGACCGTCTCGCCCGCGCCGCCCTCGCGCAGCAGCGTCGCCGTCGCGCCGGGCACCGGATCGAAGGCGCGCAGCTTGTCGACGATGCGCGCAGCCGGCGCGCGCCAATCGATCGCGGCGTCGGCACGGCCCAGCTTGTGCGCGTAGGTCACGCCGGCCTCGGGCTGCGGCCGGCTCGGCAGCGTGCCGGCTTCGAGCTGCGCCAGCGCGGCGACGATCGCGCGCGCGCCCAGCGCGGCCAGCCGGTCGTGCAGGCTGCCGCCGGTGTCGTCAGGCCGGATCGGCTCGCGCTCGATCAGCCGCATTGCGCCGGTGTCCAGGCCTTCGTCCATCTGCATGATGGTGATGCCGGTCTCGGCGTCGCCGGCCTCGATCGCGCGCTGGATCGGCGCCGCGCCACGCCAGCGCGGCAGCAGCGACGCATGGATGTTCAGACAGCCCAGGCGCGGAATCTGCAGCACCGCCGCCGGCAGGATCAGGCCGTAGGCGGCCACCACCATCACGTCGGCGGCCACTTCGTACAGCCGCTGCTGGATCACCTCGTCGCGCAGCGTGCGCGGCTGCTCGACGGCAAAGCCGCGTTGCAGCGCGAGCTGCTTGACGGCGCTTTGCTGCACGGCGCGCCCGCGGCCGGCCGGCTGGTCGGCGCGCGTGAGCACCAGCGCGACGTCGTGGCCGGCATCGGCAAGAGCGGCCAGCGCGCTGGCGGCAAAATCGGGCGTACCGGCAAAAATCAGTCTGAGCACGGCGGGGTCGCAGCAGGAGAAAACGAAGGGAAATCTGTACCAGGCGAAAGGTAGCAGGATGCGAAGGAACCGCTCGGACAGCGTCGGCGCGGGGCCAGTCCGGTGAAGCGCTTGCGCTGCATCGGCGGCATGTGCCGCACCGGCGGCCGCTGCGCGCATGGCACGCGGCCGATCGGGCTTGGCGAACCTCGGGAATCGCCAGCCGCCTCGCCGACGGCCCGCCGCCCCTCAGGCCGCGCTACGCTCAGCCTTCAGCATCTTCGTCTTGATGCGGCCTTGCTTGAGCCGCGACAGATACTGCACGAACACGCGGCCGTTCAGGTGGTCGATCTCGTGCTGGATGCACACGGCCAGCAGCCCGTCGGCTTCGAGCGTGAACGCCTGGCCGTGCTGGTCGAGCGCCTTGACGGTGACGCGCTCAGGCCGCTCGACGTCGTCATAGATGCCGGGCACCGACAGACAGCCTTCCTCGTAGGTCTTGCACTCGACGCTGCTGGCGACGATTTCAGGATTGATGAAGACCTGCAGCTCGTTTTTCGACTCGGAAACGTCGATCACGACGACGCGCAGATGCACGTCGACCTGGGTGGCCGCCAGCCCGATGCCGGGCGCCTCATACATCGTCTCGGCCATGTCGCGCACGAGCTGACGGATGCTTTCGTCGACTTCACGCACAGGCTCGGCCACGCGATGCAGGCGCGGGTCGGGGTAACGAAGAATGGATAGAACGGCCATCGGATAATATCTACCGTCCGTAAGATCGCGAAGCCGGCTTTGCTTGCGACATCAATACATTAGCGGCACACTTTGAAGCGACTTTACAGCCTTTCACAGCGTATGTCGGGGCGGATTCGCATGCTTCAAGCCGCACGGCAATCCTGGGCCGGACAACGCCTTACCTCATGAAAAAGTTTAGCACGCAGGTTCTGGCGTTCGCCTTCGCGGCATTGACCGCGGCGGGGGCTTGGGCGCAAGCGCAGCAGCCGGTCGAACTGGCCAAAGACGCCCCCGACAAATACGTCGTGGTCAAGGGCGACACGCTGTGGGGCATCGCCGGCCGCTTCCTGCAGAAGCCGTGGCGCTGGCCCGAGATCTGGCAGCTCAACCGCGAGCAGATCCGCAACCCGCACCTGATCTATCCCGGCGACATCGTCTATCTGGACACCAGCGGCGGTTCACCGCGGCTGCGGCTGGGCCGCGCCGTCGGCGACGGGGCGGGCGGCGCAGGCGGCAGCAACGCCGGCGGGCTGCCCACTGAACGGATGCAGCCGCGCGTGCGCAGCACGCCGCTGGAAGCCGCCGCCGTACCGACCATTCCGTCATCGGCGATCGAAGCGTTCCTGAATCGGCCGCTGGTGGTCGATGAAACCGGCATGGCCAAGCATCCGCGCATCGTCGCCACGCAGGAAGGGCGCGTGTTCCTCGGCCGCGGCGAGCTGGCCTATGCACGCGGCTTCAGCGAGGCCGACACCAAGGTGGCCGAATGGCACATCTATCGCGCCGCCAAGCCGCTGCTCGACCCCGACACGCGCAAGCCGATCGCCTATGAGGCGCTGTTCATCGGCTCGGCCAAGCTGGAGCGCGACGGCGATCCGGCCACGCTGCGCATCGTCAGCACCACCGAGGAAGTGGGCGTCGGCGACCGGCTGGTGCCGGCCGAACGCTCGCTGCCGTTCAACTACGTGCCGCACCCGCCCGAAGGCTCGGTGTCGGGCCGCATCGTGTCGGTCTATCGCGGCGTGGCGCAGGCCGGCCGCAACAGCGTGGTGGCGCTGAACGTCGGCAGCAAGGACGGCCTGGAAGTGGGCCACGTGCTGGAAATCCGGCTGCGCGGCCGCACCGTCAAAGACGCCGATGTCAAGGCCGAAGTAAAACTTCCGGATGAGGCCGTCGGCCATCTTCTCATTTTCCGCATCTTCGATAAGATCGCCTACGGGCTGGTCATGGATGCATCGCAGTCGATCTCGGTCGGCGACGTGGTCGCCAATCCATAAGCCGGCCCGCAACGCGAACGCGCCCTTACCGGCCGCCTAGCCCCGCCATCGATTCCGCCGGCGGCCCCATCCGGGCCGCCGTTTCGCTTGGCCGGCACCCGCCGGGCGCAAGCGGCGGCCGAGGGCGGGCCAAGAGCAGCACGCCTGCCCAAGGCGGCTGGCAATCCGTTTGCAGTATGCGCAGCACCTGCGCCGTGGCGGCACGCCCGCCATCGGCTCCTCAGCAACCGCCACAGCCGGGCGGCCGCCTGACGATTGCGGCGGCGGCAGCACGGCTACGGCTCTTTTGCGGCGATCGATTCCATGTCCCTGTGCGCCGAGGCGCGCGAAGAACGCAGGCTGTGGCTGCGCCTGACCCTGACCCCGGGCTTGGGGCCAGCGGCCGTGCTGCGCCTGCTCGACGCCTTCGGCCCGCCCGAAGAGGTGTTCGCCGCCGGCCGCAGCAAGCTGGCCGCCGTGCTCGACGCACCGCTGGCGCAGGCGCTGCTGGGCGTTGACGCCGAGCGCGACACGCGCATCGACGCCGCGCTGGCCTGGGCCGAGGCCGAGCACCACCATCTGCTGACGCTGGCGGACCCCACCTATCCACCGCGGCTGCTGGCGATCGGCGACCCGCCGCCCTTGCTGTTCGTGCACGGCGACGCCACGCGGCTGGCGGCGCCGGCGCTGGCCATCGTCGGCAGCCGGCAGGCCACGCGCGGCGGCACCGAGATCGCCGCCGCCTTCGGCCGCGCGCTGTCGGATGAAGGCCTACTGATCGTCAGCGGCCTGGCCGAAGGCATCGACGCCGCCGCCCACCGTGGCGCGCTGGCCGGCGCGGCCGGCACCGTGGCGGTGGTCGGCACCGGGCTCGACCTGGTCTTTCCGGCCAGCCACGGGGCGCTGGCCGACGCGATCGCCGCGCGCGGCGCGCTGGTGTCCGAGCAGCCGCTGGGCATGCCGGCGCTGCGCGCCAATTTTCCGCGCCGCAATCGCATCATTGCCGGGCTGTCGCTGGGCGTGCTGGTGGTCGAAGCGGCGCGTCAGTCAGGCTCGCTGATCACGGCGCGGCTGGCCGGCGAGTTCGGCCGCGAGGTAATGGCGATTCCCGGCTCGATCCACTCGCCGCTGTCCAAGGGTTGCCACCAGCTGATCCGGCAGGGGGCCAAGCTGGTGGAATCGGCCGACGACGTGCTGGTCGAGTTGCGCGGGCAGTTCCGGCCGGCACGGCGGCGCACGGGCGAAGCTGCGAGCGCCGCGACACGGCGGCCGACCCGATCGAACGCCACGGCTGCGCCAAGGTCAACACAGCAGGGTCTGCCGCTCCAATCGGATCCGCCGGTTACGACACGTCACGGCCCCAGCAGCCACGCCGCAGCCCTGCCCTCGGCCACAGCACCCAACGCCGCTGATCCGGCCGA
>JAFKGG010000388.1 GCA_017307915.1 Burkholderiales bacterium
AGTGGCCACTGCGTAGCCATTGTTTTCGATGAAGAAACACAACGGAAGACGCCACAGCGCGGCAAGGTTCATCGATTCGGGCACCGAACCGATGTAGGTGCCGCCGTCACCGAAGTACGTGCAGGCGACGTCGCCGCGACCTTGCCGCCGCTTGGCCCAGGCCAGGCCGGCAGCGATCGGTACGCCGCCGCCAACGATCGCGTTGGTGCCCATCGCGCCCGCCTGCACCCAGCGCAGATGCATCGAACCGCCGCGGCCGCGACAGAAGCCTTCCGCCAGACCCATGATTTCCGCCAGGGCGCGGCGCAGCATCTGCTGCACGTCGGCGGCCAGGGGAGCCGCCGGATCCCACCCCTCTTCCGGCTCCAGATGGCGCAGGCACTTCGCCAGAAACTGGTGATGGCCGCGATGCGCGCCGGTGATCATGTCGCTGGAACGCAAGGGCGCGATCGAGGCTACCGCACCCGCCTCCTGGCCGATGCTGGAATGCACCGGGCCGTGGATCAGGCCCGCGCGCTCCATCTCGAGCACGCTTTCTTCGAAGGCGCGAACGATATGCAGATGATGCTGCATGCGGCGCAAGGCGCCGGCACCCAGACGATCCCAATCGTCGGGCGTGGCACTCAGCTCCACCCACGGCGCCGCCGGCGCCAACGGCGAAATCTGCGGCATCGGCTCAGCCCTTCAGATGACGCAGGAACCAGTCTCGCGCAGCCGCGCTCGTGCGCTCGAGATGTTCGTGGTAGGGAGAAAAGTGCCCGCCCTTGACGATCATCAGTTGCTTGGGTTCCAGCGCGCGCTGGTAGGCGCCCAGCGCGAGATCGCTCGGCGTCGCCTCGTCCTCGTCGGCAACGATCATCAGCAACGGGCGCGGGCTGACGCGCTCGATGTTGATGGCGGGTTCGTTCTCCCAGTTCATCTCGATGCTGCGCAGCGTGATCCGATTGACGAACTCGGGCACCTGCATGTAGTTGTCATAGGCCGCGCGCGTATTGAAGTATCCCGGCTGCGCCGGGTCGATCGACACCAGGGGCAGCGTGGCCGGCGCGGCACCTTGCAGCCGCCGCGCCCGGTCTTCATCGAAACGCACGCGCATCGCCTTCATCGCGTCGGCCGTCATGCGGCGGCGTGCCTGCGCAAAGCCACTGATCGTCGGCACCTGGGACACCACGCATCGCACACGCGGATCCTGCGCCGCGACTTCCAGCACGTGGCCACCGCCATAGCTCGACCCCCACAGCCCGATGCGCAGCGGATCGACTTCCGGCAGGGTCTGGGCGTAGCTGATCGCGTCGCGATAGGTGCGACGCTGCAGCACCGGATCGGCATCCTGCCGGGGCTGGCCGTCGCTTGCGCCGAACCGCGGATGATCGTAGACCAGCACCGCCAGGCCGGCCGCCGCGAACACCTCTGCGTACGCAACCGGCGAATGCTGGATCAAACCCCCGAAACCGGGGGCCATGATGATGACCGGCGCTGGGCCGCTCACCTCGCGCGGCGCGTAAAGACGGCCGCGAATGATGGTGTCTTCGGAGCGGAACTCGATTTCCCGATACATGATGACTCCTCGAAATGGCTGTCTTGCGCTCAGGCCGTGGCTGCGACGCGATCGGTGAGCGCTTCGCACCACAGGACGCTTGCGTCGAATCCGCCCGCCCCCAGCGTCGCCAGCAGCGGTTTCAAGGCGCCCTCTTCAAGCGCCCGTAGGGTGGCGTCCGGATCGTCGACGTGGGCGAACAGCACCTGCGAATACCGCGGCGGCACTTCCTTGGTCTGGAAATCGCTGGCGCGATAGGCTTGCGCCAGGTGCACACCCGGCAATGCCAGCAGGCTCGTCACCGCCTGGTCCTCGAGCCCGGCATCGAACGCGGCCGAACCCCGCACACCCAGCATCAGCATCGCACCACCACCACGCTTCGCCGCGCGCGCGCTGCGGCGCGCATCGGTGGGCGAGTAGATCACGGCAATGGTGGCCGAACGATCGAGCGCATCGGTCGAAGGCAGATGTTCGGTACCGCGGCGTGCGACGATGCCGTCGACGGCCTTGCGCGCATTCTCGAAGGCATAGAGCGCCAGATACGGCGAACCTTCATGCTGCGTGCCGGCAGCCGCTCGAACGCGAAAGCGCTGTGCGCCGGTGATCCCGGGGATCGCGACCAGATCGTGGACGTGCCGGCTCGAATACCAATGATTGAAGCTGCGTTCCTGCCCGTCCAGCGGACGCGTCATCACCAGATACAGATCCTGGCCTGGTTGCTGCAATGCTTCGGTCGCAGCGTGCCGTGCACCGCGCACGACAGCCGTTCGGACCGCATCGACTTCACCGCCGTCAGCGAGAACGACGCCATAGTCCAGGCTCGCCGATTCACGGCTGACGTAACCCTGGCGCACGTCGTCGGCAACCCGTTCAGGATCGCGATCGAACGGATCGCCATAGCCGCCGCCGCCGCCGCTCAGGATGTGCGCGACATCGCCCGGGGCAACGCTCCATTGGCCCTTTTTCATCTTCACCTCGCGTCCGTCCGCGTATTCGATACGGCCAGCCGGCGACAGGCCCGGCAGGCCGCCATTGATTCCCCATGGCGGGCAATCCGTGCGCTCGACTTTGGCCAGCAAGGTCATCGGCTGCAAGAAGCGATACGTCTTCACGATGCCCAGGCCACCCCGGAAACGCCCGGCACCGCCGCTGTCGATCCGCAAGGCCTTGGCGACGATGCGGTAGGGATAGTTCGCTTCCTGCAACTCGACCGGCACGTCGCGCACGTCGCCATGCGTCAAGGAGCGATAGGGGCCCGGCCCATCGGCATCGGCGAATGCGCCCCAGCCGCCCGACATCGCATCCAGGCTGAGGAATCGCTCACCCGTGCGTTCATCCCGGCCCGATAGCGTGTGCGATCCATAGATGCCGTGGTGGCCCGCGGGCACCCGCGCGGCCATGGCCGGTGCCAGCGCACTGATGATGGTGTCGACCACCGTGGCCGAGGTGTTGCCTGCTCCGCCGACCGGTGCATCCGGCCGCGCACTCAGGAACTTGCCGTCCGGGATCTCGACGTGCACGCGCAGGAAATCGCCCTCGTTGACCGGACGGTCACCGGCAAACAGGATCTTGGCCGCCATGCGCGCCACCGCTACCGCGCCGCCGTCGCGTCCGGCATTGAAAGGGCCGCTGAGCTGGTCGCTGATGCCGGACAGGTCGACCGTCATGCGGCCGTCGGCGATCGTGACCGCCACGTCGATGCGAATCGGCTCGCCCTGCCGCACGCCATCGTCATCCATGAACGAGGATGCGCGGTAGGTGCCCTCGGGCAGCGCGCGCAGCGCGCGTTCCATTGCGCGGTCGGCGTCATCGAACATCTCGGCGATGGCCGCCAGCATCGCATCGGTACCGTACAGGGAGACGATCTCCTGCACCATATCGTGGCCCATGCGGCAACCGCCGAGCTGCGCTTCCAGATCACCCATCAGCAATCGCGGGAAGCGGGTATTGGTCTCGATGATGCGCAGAATGTCGCGCACGCGTTCGCCGCGCGACACCAGGCGCACCGTCGGAAACTGGATTCCCTCCTGGAACACGTCAGTCGTATGCGGCGAGAAGCACGAACCCGTGACGGCGCCGCCCACGTCGATCCAGTGCACCAGCACCGCGAAAAATCCCAGCAACTGCCCGCCGGCGCGTACCGGCGTATAGGCAACCACGTCATTGATGTGTTTGCCCAATACCGCTGCTTCACTGACGATGAAGACGTCACCGTCGTGCATGTCGTCAGGGCCGATCTCGCCCAAGCCCGCTCGCACCGCCAGGCCCAGCGCATTGGCGACGAAAGCCGGCAGGCTATGGCGCGACTGCGCCACCAGCCGCCCCTGCCGATCGACGAAACCGACCGCGTAGTCCTTGTATTCCTGCACGAGCACGCTGAAGGCGGTGCGCTCGACGTTTCTTTCGATCAGGTTCGGAACGGCGATCAGCCGCTGCTTGATGACTTGAAGCTGGATCGGATCATGGAAGGCGGCGGCCGAAGCCGGCGCTTCAGAGAGGATGGCCTGCATATACGTCTTAGTTCGCTTTCTTCGCGCAATGGATGCGCAACTCGCCTAGAACGCCTACTTCCAGGCGATCGCCGGGCGCCACCAGGGTGGTCGAACTGAATTCCTCCACCACTGCCGGACCGTCGATGGCATCGCCGATGCGCAGCTCGGCGCGTCGATAGATGGGCGTACGCGTGCGGCCGCCCGCGACGCCGAAATGAACGTCGCGCCAGTCTGCCGGCGTCGCCGAGCTTTTGGCGGATACCTCCACGGCAACCTGCCGCAGATCCGGACCCGTCATCGGCACCTCGCATACCAGGCGCAGCATCACGAAGCTGATCGGCGAATCCTCATTCAGATGGCCATAACGCGCCTGATAAGCCTGTTCGAAGGCGGCCCGCACTTCGTTCGCGTCGGCCGAAGACTCCAGCGCCACCTTGACGGTATGGCTCTGGCCTCGATAGCACATGTCAGCCTCGCGCCGCAGCTTCAGCGCGCGAATGTCGACTTCTTCGGCAAGTGCCTGTCGGCCTTCCGCTTCCATGCGATCGAATTCACTCCGCGCCTGTTGCAGCCGCTGCTCATCGAGTTCGTGCAGAAAGGTTGCCGCGATGTCTCGCCGCAGCGGCGCAAGCAGCATGCCGAACGACGAAAAGGCCCCGGGCTGCGGCGGAATGATCACCTCGCCAATACCCAGATCGCGTGCCAGTTCCGATGCAAAGATCGGGCCGCCGCCGCCGAACGCGAACAACTTGTAGTCGCGCACGTCGCGGCCGCGCTCGATCGTGATTTCCTTGATGGCATTGGCCATTGCCACGCAAGCCAGGTCGAGAATGCCTTGCGCCGCGCGATCGACGCCCTGCTCGCCATGCAGCGCGAGCGGCTCGGCGAGCTTGACGCGCACCCCTTGTGCGGCAGCCGGTACGTTCAGCGGCAGCCGGCCGTCCAGGAAACTGCGCGACCCCAGGCGGCCCAGCACGACGTTGGCATCGGTCACCGTCGGTTGCGTACCGCCCCGGTCGAACGCGATCGGCCCGGGCTCGGAGCCGGCGCTGCGCGGGCCCAGTTGCAGGCGCCCGTTGTCGTCGATCCAGGCCAGCGAGCCGCCGCCGGCGCCGATTTCGACGATGTCGAGCACCGAGGTCCGCACCGGAAAGCCATGCTCGTAGCCGTTGACGAAATAGGTATTGACCACCTCGAAGCCGGCGTTCTCGATCAACGCGCACTTGGCGGTGGTGCCGCCCATGTCGAACGCCACCATGCGCTCGATGCCCAGGGCCTGGGCATAGGCGGCCGCGCCTATGCAACCGCCAACCGGCCCCGATTCGACCAGTGCGATCGGCCTTTCGATCGCCGTCGCGGCAGACATCACGCCGCCGTTGGAACCCATCAGGCAGAATCGCCCGTCGAAGCAGTCTTCGCGCAGTGCATCGCCGAAGCTGTCGATGTAGCCGCGCATCCGTGCGCCGACAAAGGCATTGGCGGCCGCGGTCGAGCTGCGCTCGTATTCCATCAGCTCGCGCGTCAGCGAGGATCCGGTGGTGATGAATACGCCGGGCAGCAGGCGCTCCAGAAACTGCGCAGCGGCCTGCTCATGCATCGGGTTGCGATAGGCATTCAGGAACGAGACCGCTACCGCTTCCACCTGCGCAGCCCGCAGCTCGCCGGCAATGGCGTGCAGTTCCGCTTCATCGAGCGGCTCGACGATCTCGCCCTGACCGCCGATCCGTTCGGTGACTTCGAAGCGCAACACGCGCGGAATCAGCGCGGGATCGCGGCGATAGCGAAGATTGAACGGTTCGGCCCGGTTGCCGCGGCCGATTTCCAGCACGTCGCGAAAGCCCCGTGTCGTTACCAGGGCCGTGCGCGCGCCGCGGCGTTCCAGCAGCGAATTGATGACGTGGGTCGTGCCATGCGTGAATACACGCGCCTGCGCGACCGGCACGCCGGTCTCGGCCAGACCCTGCATGGCGCCGACCACCAGATTGGCCGGTGTCGTCAGGGTCTTGCCGAACTGCGTCTTGCCGGTCTGCTGGTCGTAGATCGCCAGGTCGGTAAAGGTACCGCCGGTATCGACGGCTACCAGATAGCGCTGTGCATCAGCCATGCCACACGCTCACTTACGAACCCAGTGCACCGAAGGCGCGCAACTGCGCGGGCAATCCGCTGTACTGGGCGCGCATGTAGGTATCGAAGTCCTTGCCGATGCGAACCCAGGACGCCATGTTCAGCTTCCCGATGAGTTCCTGGTGTTCGGGGTCGGCATAGGCCTTCTGCAGAGCTTCTTCCAGCTTCGCGACGACCGCCGGCGGCATGCCGGCCGGCCCACCGACACCGTAGGGAAGCATGGTCGTTGCATCGATGCCGAGTTCCTTCGCGGTCGGCACGTCAGGCCACTGCGGCAGGCGCTGTTCGGACGACACGGCCAGCATGCGAATGCGCTGCCCCGCCACCGCTGCCGCCATGGCCCCAACCGCGTCACAGATCAGGTCGATGTGGCCGCCTATCGCAGCCACCAGAATGGCCGAACTGCTGGGATGCGGTACACCGGTGAAACGCGCGCCGGTCTGGGTTTCCAGCACCTTCATCGCCCAGGAAGGCAGCTTCGGCGAGCCAGCGGCACCATAGGTCAGACCCCCCGGATTCTTGCGCCCGTTTTCCACCAGTTGACCCAGCGACTTGATCGGCGAATCCGTGCGCACGGCCCAACCGAAGGGCACCGAGGCGCCAACGCCGATATAGGTGAAATCGCGAGCCGGGTCGAAGCTTCCATTGCCGAGAATTTGCTCGCGCATCATCACCTCGGTGATGTTGCCGATCCTGTAGCCGTCGGGCGCGCCGCTCTTGATGAAGGCCGTGCCGACCGTGCTGCCGGCACCCGGCTTGTTCAGCACGACGAAAGATTGACCCAGGTAGCGCGCAACGATGTTGGCCAGGCCGCGATAGTAGATGTCGCTGGTGCCGCCGGCGCCATAGCAGACGACCATTTCGATCGGGCGACTCGGATAAGCCTGCTGCGCCCGGACCGGAAGCGCAACGGAAGCGGCTGCGGCACCGAGAATACCCAGCGTACGACGGCGCGAGGTGCCTTCCACGCGAGAGGGCGAAAGCGCTTTGGTGTTCATTTCGTCTCCATCGATGTTTGAGGGGATCTGGTGCCGTTGATGTTATGAAGCGACAATGAAGCTAACAATGTGCGTAGGGGACATGCAGCCATTCCTGCGCGGCAAGCTTGTCTCGGCTTCAAGCAGGCGCCTGGGCGTGGCGTGCAGGCGATGCGCATCCTCCGCGTACGCGGTCGGCTGTATTGGAGATCGGGTGAGCGGCCCGCAGGCAGCGAGCGAATCAGCGCTTCAGTGCTTGCCCGCCACCGAACGCTCGGCGAGCCGCTTGACCAGGAAGTCGAGGAAGATGCGCGTGCGCGCACTCTGGTGTTCACGGCCGCGATACACCGCCCAGACCGGGTCTCGGCGCTTCGGAAGGTATTCGTTCAAAAGCGTGACGAGCTCTCCCCGCGCCAGATCCTCGGCCACTACGTGATCCGATACGCGGATGATGCCGACCCCCTGTAACGCAAACAGCCTCAGCAGCTCGGCCTGATTCGACAGGACATTGCCGCGCAATCCATGCGCCGCCTGTGCACTACCCGGCTGGAATTGCCAGGAAACAAGATGCGTATGCACCGAAAAATTCAGGCAATTGTGTGCTGTCAGATCATCAGGTGTATGCGGACAGCCATGGCGCTCAAGATACTGCGGCGAGGCGCAGATGACCCACTCTGTGTCGCACAAGTGACGGTACAGCGCGCCACTGTCTTCGAGTTGGCCGAGACGGATAGCGATATCGAAGCCATACTTCACCTGATCGAGCCGGTCGGAGCCGAGCTGCATATCGATGACGATCTCGGGATACAGCGACAGGAATTCCGCGATCAACGGAACCAGCCGATAGCCGAACGAGGGCAGCGAATACAAGCGGATCTTGCCGCGCGGCCGTTGCCCCGCGACCCTGACCTCATCTTCGGCATCGGCCACGGCTTCCAGGGCACGGCGCGCGCCCGCCAGGAAGGTCTCGCCCTCGGTCGTCAGCGCCAGCGAACGCGACGTCCGATTGATCAGCCGTACTCCCAGCCGCCGCTCCAGCCGCGTGATGGTCTTGCTCAGCGCGGAAGCGGTGAGATCCATCTCTCGCGCTGCGGCGGCGAAGCTTCCTGATTCGACGACCCGGACCAGGGCCGCCATTTCCACGTAACGATCGTTCGACATCCAACCGTCCGTTGCAGCGCCAGCGCGCCGGCTGGAATCACGCGTCGATATTGCGCGCCACCAACGCGTTCTGCTCGATGAACGCCCGCCGCGGCTCGACGTCATCACCCATCAAGGTCGTGAAGATCTGATCCGCCCCGATCGCATCCTCGATCTGCACCTTGAGCAAGCGCCGCACCGCCGAATCCATCGTCGTTTCCCAAAGCTGCTCGGCGTTCATCTCGCCCAGCCCTTTATAGCGCTGGCGCGAAACACCGCGCTCGGCCTCGTTCAGCAGCCACTTCATCGCCGAGCGGAAATCAGCGACTGGCTGCACCTTCTGCTTGTCGCCCTCGCCGCGACGGATCTCGGCGCCGGTGCCGATCAGGCTGCCCACGGTTTGCGCGCAATCGACCAGCGCGCGGTAGTCAGCCGACACGATGAACTCGGCGTCGATCACGCTGGCCTTCACATTGCCGTGGTGCTTGCGTTCGATCACCAGCAGCCACTTCTCGTGCTTTTCATCGAAGCGCGGCCGCACCACCGGCGATTCACTGCTGGTGGTGGGGGTGTACTTGGCCATCGCATCCGCCAACCGGGCAGCCGAAGCCTTGGTGACAATCTCGCTGGAAAGATCGATCTCGCAACCGTCGAGAATCGCACGCAGCGCATCGGCATCGATGATGCGGGTGAGCCGTTCGATCACGGCTTCGGCCAACAGGTACTTGCGTGCCAGCTCGCCGAGCGCTTCGCCGGCGATCGGCGAAGTGCCGGCCGATGGGATCAGCAGCGCGCCGTCCAGCGCATGCCGCAGCATGTACTGATTCAGTTCGTGGTCGTCTTTCAGGTAGCGCTCGTCTTTGCCTTGCTTGACCTTGTACAGCGGCGGCTGCGCGATGTAGATGTGGCCGCGCTCGACCAGGTCGGGCATCTGCCGATAGAAGAAGGTCAACAGCAGTGTGCGGATGTGGCTGCCGTCGACGTCGGCATCGGTCATCACGATGATGCGGTGATAACGCAGCTTCGCAACGTCGTAATCCGGGCCGATGTTGGTGCCCAGCGCCGTAATCAGCGTGGCGATCTGCTCCGATGAAATCAGCTTGTCGAAGCGAGCCTTTTCGACGTTGAGCACCTTGCCGCGCAGCGGCAGGATCGCTTGAAACTTGCGATCGCGCCCCTGCTTGGCCGAGCCGCCGGCCGAGTCGCCCTCGACGATGAAGATTTCCGACAGCGCCGGGTCTTTTTCCTGGCAATCGGCCAGTTTGCCGGGCAGGCCGACACCGTCGAGCAAGCCCTTGCGGCGCGTCATCTCGCGCGCCTTGCGCGCGGCTTCGCGCGCACGCGCGGCATCGACGATCTTGCCGCAGATGATCTTGGCGTCGCCCGGCTTTTCCAGCAGGAACTCGTCGAGCGCGCTGGCCACCACCTCTTCAACGGCCGGCCGCGCTTCCGACGACACCAGCTTATCCTTGGTCTGGCTGGAAAACTTCGGATCGGCCATCTTCACCGACAGCACGCAGGCCAGGCCTTCGCGCATGTCGTCACCGCTGGTCTCGACCTTGGCCTTCTTGGCCAGCTCGTTCATCTCGATGTACTTGTTGATGACGCGCGTCATCGCGGCGCGCAGGCCGGTCAGATGCGTGCCGCCGTCGCGCTGCGGAATGTTGTTGGTGTAGCAGAGCACCTGCTCGTTGTACGAGTCATTCCACTGCATCGCCACTTCGACGTAGACGATCTTTTTCTCGCCGCCGACGTCGACTTCACGTTCACCCATCGCATGGAAGATGTTCGGATGGATGGTGCTCTTGTTCTTGTTGATGTAGTCGACGAAGCCGCGCACGCCGCCGCCGAAGGCGAAGTCTTCTTCCTTGCCCTGGCGTTGGTCGATCAGCTTGATGCGCACGCCGTTGTTCAGGAAGCTGAGCTCGCGCAGGCGCTTCGACAGAATCTCGTAGTGGAACTCGACGTTGCCGAAGATCGTGTCGTCGGCCAGGAAGTGCACTTCAGTGCCGCGCAATTGCGTTTCGCCGGTCACGCGCATCGGCGAGACCTCAACGCCGTCGCGCATTTCGACCAGGCGTTCATGCACGACGCCGCGGCGGAACTCGGTGAAGTGCACCTTGCCTTCACGCCGAACGGTCAGCCGCAGCCAGGTCGACAAGGCATTGACGCAAGACACGCCCACGCCGTGCAGGCCGCCCGACACCTTGTAGCTGTTCTGGTTGAACTTGCCGCCGGCATGCAGCTCGGTCATCGCGATTTCGGCGGCGCTGCGCTTGGGCTCGTGCTTGTCGTCGAGCTTGACGCCGGTGGGAATGCCGCGGCCATTGTCCACCACCGAAATCGAGTTGTCGGTGTGGATGGTGACGATGATCTCGTCGCAGTGCCCGGCCAGCGCCTCGTCGATCGAGTTGTCGACCACCTCGAACACCAGATGATGCAGGCCGGTGCCGTCGGAGGTATCGCCGATGTACATGCCCGGGCGCTTGCGCACGGCCTCCAGCCCTTCGAGGATCTGGATCGACGAGGAATCGTATTGCTTATCGGCTTCGTTCATCTTGACTTCAAACCTTCATCGCCGCGCCGGTCGTATCGCCGGCAAGGGCTTGCTGCACAAAAGAGCATTGACCGGCGAGGCGCCGCCGGCCTTTGGCACCGTGACGCGCTCAGATGCGCATCGGCATCACCACGTAGCGGAAGCGCTCGTCATCGGGCACCGTCATCAGCGCGCTGGTGTTGGCATCGCCAAAATCGATCTGCACGGATTCGGTTTTCAGGTTGCCCAGCACGTCTTGCAGGTAGCTGACGTTGAAACCGATTTCCAGCGGCTCGGCCGTGTAGTCGATTTCGAGTTCTTCCACCGCCTCTTCCTGCTCGGCGTTGCTGGTCTGGATCTTCATCAGCCCGGGCGCGACGCTGACGCGCACGCCCTTGAACTTGTCGGAAGTGAGGATCGATGCGCGGCCCAGCGACGCGGCCAGGCCATCGCGCGAAATCACCGCGCGCTTGGTGTAGCCCTGCGGGATGACGCGCTGGTAGTCGGGAAACTTGCCCTCGACCAGCTTGGAAACCATCTCGACCTCGCCGAAGCGGAAGCGCACCTGGTTGCCCGAGACGTCGATCAGCACCGGGTCGTCGGCTTCGCTGAGCAGCCGCTGCAATTCGAGCACGGTCTTGCGCGGGATGATCACTTCCTGCCGGGCCAGCGCGGCGCCTTCGATCTCGGCTTCGCAGAAGGCCAGCCGGTGGCCGTCAGTGGCCACGACTTTGACGTGCGAACCGTCGGTGACCAGCAGCAAGCCGTTCAGGTAGTAGCGGATGTCCTGCTGGGCCATCGCGAAGTGCACCATGTGGAACAGGTGCTTGAGCTGCTTCTGCGGCAGCGAGAACGATGCGGTGAACTGGTCGTTGACGGCCACCGTGGGGAACTCATCGGCGGCCAGCGTCTGCAGCGCGAAGCGGCTCTTGCCGGCCTGGATGGTTGCGCGCTTGTTCTCGACCTTGATCGACACCTCGACGCTGTCGGGCAGCGAACGCAGGATGTCGATCAGCTTGCGCGCCGACACGGTGGTGCCGCCGTCTTCCTTGCCGACACCGAGCTGCGCGGTGGTGCGGATCTGGATCTCGACGTCGGTGGCCAGGAACGAAACGTCTTCGCCTGTCTTTTGCAACAGCACGTTGGCCAGGATCGGCAGCGTATGCCGGCGCTCGACGATGCCGGCTACCGTCTGCAGGGGCTTCAGGATCGCATCGCGGTTGGCTTTGATGAACTGCATTGCTTTTAAATTCCTGTTGCTGTTGTTAAATGTAGTCGGCCCAACCCTGGGGATAACCGGGCAAAGCCCACGCCAGCATTGGCTTGGCGGCGATCGGCCGGGTGTGGAACAAACGTGCCGGCGCCTGTGGATGAAGATGAACAACTCGGCGCTGCCCAAAAAAGAGGCGAGTTATTCACATTGCATCCGGCAGTTGTCCAGGGTTTTCCCACGGGTTTCATCGGCGTTCTATTTTTAGCTGCGCAAGGTCTGTTCAAGCACGTGCAGTTGGCGGTTCCATTCCTGGTCGTGCTGCCGTAGCTCGGCGATGCGCTTGACGGCGTGCATCACCGTCGTGTGATCGCGGCCGCCGAACGATTCGCCGATCTCGGGAAAACTCTTCTGCGTCAGTTCCTTGGCGAAATACATGGCCACCTGCCGGGCGCGCGCGATGTGCGCGGGCCGGCGCTTGCTGTACATGTCGGCGACCTTGATCTTGAAGAAGTCGGCCACCGTCTTCTGGATCGATTCGATCGAGATCGGCGGCCGGTTCTGTTCGAGCAGGTCTTTCAGCGCTTCCTTGGCCTGGTCGGCGGTGATCGCGGTGTTGCGGAAACGCGAGAAGGCGATCACGCGCAGCAGTGCGCCTTCCAGTTCACGCACGTTCGAGCGCAGGTTCTTGGCGACGAAATAGGCCACTTCCTCGGGCAGCTTGGCGGCGGACTGCTCGGCTTTCTTCAGCAGGATCGCCACCCGCATTTCGAGCTCAGGCGGTTCGATCTCGACGATCAGGCCTGAGCCGAAGCGCGATACCAGCCGGTCTTCGAATGCCGACAGCTCCTTTGGGTAGGTATCGCAGGTGATGATCAACTGCTTGCGTGCCGACAGCAGCGATTCGAAGGTGTAGAAGAATTCTTCCTGCGTGCGTTCCTTGCCGCCGAGGAACTGGATGTCGTCGATCAGCAGCAGGTCGAGCGACTGGTATTTCTTCTTGAAATCCTGCAGCGACTTGCGCTGGATGCCGCGCACCATCTCGTCGAAATAATCCTGTGCGTGGATGTAGCGCACACGCGCGTCGGGCTTGCGTTCGAGAATGGCATTGCCCACCGCGTGCAGCAGGTGCGTCTTGCCCAGGCCGACGCCGCCGTACAGGAACAGCGGGTTGTACGAGGTGCCGGGCCGCTCGACCACCTGCAGCGCGGCCGACCAGGCCATCTGGTTGGCCTTGCCGTTGACGAAGGTTTCGAAGGTCAGCTCGGCGCGCAGCCGCGTCAGCGCATCGGGGCCGGGCAGCGGTGCAGGTTCGGGAGCGATCGTGTCGGTGGCGATGCCGTCGATGATTTCGATGGCTTCTTCGCCGTCGGCGGATTCGCTGCCGGCGTCGGCAGAGCCCGTGCTGGCAGCGGCACCGGTGTTGCCGATGGAATTGATTCCGGCGGCGGGGCCGGGGCCCAGGCGCAGACCAGCGGCACCCGCCGACCCGGCGCCGCGCGCCAATACGGGCGCGCTGCCGCCCTCGCCGCCCGCTGCCGGGCTGCGATGAATCTCGAAGCGCACGCGCAGATCGGGTTCGATGGTTTCGCGCGCGATCGTCTCGATGCGCGACTCGAACTGCGACTTGACCCAGTTCAACTTGAAGTGGTTGGGCACGCCCAGGCGCAGCAGCCGTTCGTTCTCGTCATAGGCGAGAAAGACCAGCGGCTTGATCCAGGGTTTGAACTGCTGGGCTGGGATCTCGCTTTCGAGCCTTGCCACGCAGGCGAGCCAACGGTCCAACATGTGTCGATCGATTCCGGGCGGCGAATGCGAGAACGGGTTCGTTTCGCGTGTTGTGTCGGTTTGAAAGGAACTGCGCAGAACTGTCATCGCGGCCAGCAGGCTCGCGGGCGGTTTTCGCGCCGAACCCGTTATTTTACCCCTTCAGGGAAACGCCTTGCCAGCCCGAAATTGACAAAATGACCCGTAATGCGCTGTAATAAAAGGCTTTTCTTTTCGCCAGATTTCTTCGAGGTTTTCCCATGAAACGCACCTTTCAACCGTCGGTTGTGCGCCGCAAGCGCACGCACGGCTTTCTGGTCCGCATGAAGTCCCGCGGTGGGCGTGCGGTGATCCGTGCGCGTCGCGCCAAGGGCCGCAAGCGCCTGAGCGTCTGATTTGCCGTCAGGCTTGCCGTACGGCTCGCTATCTGGCCCGCTGTTCGGCGCCGCGCCGTCTGGCGCCTGGTCGCTGGGCGACCAAGCCTGATGCGCGCCAGCCCGATGCCTTGAAAACCGCCGACAAGCGCCCAGACCCCAGCGTCGCAGAAGCCGGATCCGACCGCAAGCGGACCATGCATCCGGCCCCCGCCGCCGTTGCCGCCGCGCCATCGCGGTCCGCAGACCGCTCGCCGCCGCACCTGGCGGCTTCGTTGCTCAGGACTCGCCCGGTCGCCGCAGGCGAACATTTCCACGTGCATTGCAAGCCACTGCCCGCTGGTTCGGGTGTGCTGCTGATGGCGGTTCCGAAGCGCCTGCTTGCACGCGCCGTGGATCGCAACCTGGTGCGCCGCCTTGCGCGCGAGGCCTGGCGGGGAGCTGGCTTGCATCGTCAGCCGCTGGCGGCGATGGTGAAGCTGGCGCGCCGGCCGGCGTGTCTGGCGCGTTCGCGAGTGACGGCCGCGGCTGCGCGCCGGGGCGCCGCGTCTACGCGGGCGGCGGGCAAAGCCACGCTGGCTGGAGCCGGCCGCCGCTCGAACAAGAAACAGTTGCGCGCCGAGCTCGATCAGTTGCTGGCCACCGTCTGTCGCCGCCTTGGCGGTTCGCGGCCATGAAGGGTCTGTTCACAGCCCTGATACGCTTCTACCGCGCGGCGATCAGCCCGATGCTGGCGCCGCGTTGTCGGTTCTTGCCCACTTGCTCCGACTACGCGCTGCAGGCGATCGAACGCCATGGCGCGTTGGCCGGCGGCTGGCTGGCGCTCAAGCGTCTGGCCCGCTGCCACCCGTTTGCGCAAGGCGGACTCGATGAGGTGCCCGACGAGGCGCCCGGACAATACCTGCGTGCATCGCTGCGCTGCAATTGCCGCTGGCCTGGCGCCATGCGGCGCAAAGAACCTCAATCGGATCGATAACGGACCATGCAGACCCAACGAATGATCCTGTGGATCGTGTTCTCGATGTCGCTGCTTTTCCTGTGGGATTCATGGCAGAAGCACAACGGGCATCCGTCGATGTTCGGGTCGTCGACCTCGCAGCAGGCCGCCGCGACGCCGGCGGCGGGCGGTGCCGATCCGTCGCGTGCCGATCCGAGCATTCCGCCGCCGGCCGCCACCTCGGACGCCGGCCGCGTCGAGGCGCCGGCCGCGCCCGCCACGTCGGGCAAGACGCTGCGGCTGGCCAACGACGTGTTGGCGCTGGACATCGATCTGAACGGCGGGCAGGTCCGCCGCGCCGAGCTGCTCAAGCATCGTGACCTGAACGACCGCGCCAACAATCTGGTGCTGCTGCAAGACCAGCCCGGCGCCATCTATCTGGCGCAGACCGGCTGGGTCGGCGGCGCCAACGGCAACGGCTTTCCCACACATCGCACGCCGATGATGCCGGTTGACGGCAACATGGAACCGCACGTGCTGACCGGCGGCAGCGGCGCGGTGCAGCTCAGCCTGACGGCGGAAAGCGGCGGGCTGAAGGTGGTGCGCACCTACACGCTGGCGCGGGCCGCCTATCTGCTCGACGTGAAGGATGAGATCAGCAACGTCAGCGATGCGCCGCTGCGGCCCACGCAGTACATGCAGCTCACGCGCGACGGCAACAAGCCGCCCGGTGAATCGAGCTTCTACAGCACCTATACCGGCCCGGTGATCTATACCGATGCCGACAAGTTCCAGAAGGTCGACTTCGGCAGCATCGACAAGGACAAGGCCAAGCATTCGCAGCAGGCCAACGACGGCTGGGCCGGCATCATCCAGCACTATTTCGTGGCGGCCTGGATTCCGCCGCAGGATTCGCCGCGCGAGTACTACACGCGCAAGGTCGACAACAACCTGTATTCGGTGGGGCTGCGCAAGGCTACCGGCGAGCTGGCGCCGGGCGCCAGCGCCACCATCGAATCGAAGCTGCTGATCGGCCCGCAAGACCAGCGCATGCTGGAAAAGATCGCGCCGGGGCTGGACCTGACCGTCGACTACGGCTGGCTGACGGTGATCGCTCAGCCGATCTACTGGCTGCTCGAAAAGCTGCACGGCATGGTCGGCAACTGGGGCTGGGCGATCGTGCTGTTGACGATCATCATCAAGACGCTGTTCTATCCGTTGCAGGCGGCCAGCTATCGCTCGATGGCGCGGATGAAGGCGGTGACGCCGCGCTTGCAGCAGATTCGCGAGCGCTACGGCAGCGATCGCATGAAGATGAATCAGGCGATGATGGAACTGTACAAGACCGAGAAGATCAATCCGCTCGGCGGCTGCCTGCCGATCGTGGTGCAGATCCCGGTGTTCATCTCGCTGTACTGGGTGCTGCTGGCTTCGGTCGAGATGCGCAACGCGCCCTGGCTGGGCTGGATCACCGACCTGTCGGCGCCGGATCCGTTCTACATCCTGCCGCTGGTGATGGCCGCGACGATGTTCATCCAGGTCAGGCTGAATCCGACGCCGCCGGATCCGATACAGGCCAAAATGATGATGATCATGCCGCTGGTGTTCTCGGTGATGTTCTTCTTCTTCCCGGCGGGCCTGGTGCTGTACTGGCTGGTCAACAACATCTATTCGATCGTCCAGCAGTGGCTGATCACCCGCAATATCGAAGCGGCTGCGAGCGTGGCGGCTGCCAAGCTGAAGCGTTGATCGGGGTGGCTTGAGGCCGGCGCGGCGCCGTCGGCGCAGGCCGTGATTCAGGCGGCTGGCGCCGGGTGCGTGCGCCAGCGCGGGCCGGCCTTCAGCAGTTGGCTGGGCACGTCGTGCCCGATCAGCGCCGGCAGCGCGGCGCTGACCGCCAGCAGCCGCTGCAGGTCGACACCGGTGTCGTAGCCCATCAGGTTCAGCATGTGCACCAGCTCTTCGGTGCAGACGTTGCCGCTGGCGCCTGGCGCATAAGGGCAGCCGCCGATGCCGCCCGCCGAGGCATCGAAGCGGCGGATGCCGGCGTCGAGCGCCGCCATCGTGTTGGCCAGCGCCATGCCGCGCGTGTTGTGGAAGTGCAGCGTGAAATCGATCGATGCGAAACGCTGCCGCGCCTGCGCCGCGATCTCGTTCACCTGCGTCGGATAAGCCATGCCAGTGGTGTCGCACAGCGTCATGCTGCGCACGTCGAGCTGCGCGAAACCATCGACCAGCCGCATCACTTCATCGACGGAAACGTCGCCTTCCATCGGGCAGCCGAATACCGTCGACAGTGAGACGTTGATGGCCACGCCGCTGCCGCGCAAGGTGTTGATGATGTCGCGCAACTGCGCGAACGACTGCTCGCGGCTCATCCGCAGATTGGCGCGGTTGTGCGTTTCGCTGGCCGACATGACGAGGTTGACTTCGTCGACGCGGCACGACAGCGCACGCTCGGCGCCGCGCAGATTGGGCACCAGCACCGTGTAGACGACGCCCGGCCGGCGGTTGATCTGCTGCATCACGGCTTCGGCGTCGCGCAGCGCCGGGATCGCCTTGGCCGACGTGAACGAAGTGACTTCGATCTTGGCGAAGCCGCATTCCGACAGCGCGTCGATGAAGCGGATTTTGTCGTCGGTGTCGATGAACTGGGCTTCGTTCTGGAAGCCGTCGCGTGGGGCGACTTCCTGGATGAACAGTTTGCCGGTGGCTGGGTTCATGGGGTTGGCGTCGTGTGTGTGGCGGCGGATGGCGTGGGGGCGGCTGGCGCGGAGTGGTGTGCAGCGAGGCGGGCCGAGCTGCGCCGGGAGTTCATCAGACGATGCCGCGTTCGCGTAAGGCGGCGCGCGCTTGCGCATCGACGCCGAGCCGGGCCAGCACCTCGTCGGTATGCTGGCCCAGCGCCGGCGCCGGGCTGCGCATTTCGCCCGGCGTGTCGCTGAGCTTGGGCACGACGCCGGGCAGTTTCACCGCCGTGCCGTCGGGCAGCGCGGCGTCGAGGATCATGCCGCGTGCCTGATAGTGCGGGTCGGTGGCGATGTCGGCTACGTCGTAGATCTTGCCGGCCGGAATGTGATGTTCGTTGAGTACGCGCAGCACCTCGTCGAGCGGGTGCTGACCGGTCCAGGTCGAGATTGCGGCGTCGATCATCTCCACCTGCTTGACGCGGCCGGCGTTGTTCTGCAGCGCAGGGTCTTGCGCCAGATCATCGCGGCCGATGGCCGACATCAGCCGCTTGAAGATGCTGTCGCCGTTGCCGGCGATCAGCGCGTATTTGCCGTCGGCGCAGCGATAGGCATTGGTGGGCGCGATGCCGGGCAGGCTGCTGCCGGCGGGTTGCCGCACTTCGCCTGACACCGAGTATTCGGGCAACAGGCTTTCCATCATGTTGAACACCGATTCGTACAGGGCCACGTCGATCATCTGGCCGCGGCCGCTTTGTTCGCGCGCGCGCAGCGCCAGCAGCACGCCGATCACGCCATGCAGCGCCGACAGCGAATCGCCGATCGACACGCCTACTCGCACCGGCGTGCGGCCCGGTTCGCCGCTCAGGTGCCGCAGGCCACCCATCGCTTCGGCGACCACGCCGAAGCCGGGCAGGTCGCGGTAAGGGCCGGTCTGCCCATAGCCGGAGACGCGCAGCATGATGAGCCGCGGGTTGATCGCGTGCAGCTCTTCCCAGCCCAGGCCCCAGCCTTCGAGGGTGCCGGGGCGGAAGTTCTCGACCAGCACGTCGGCTTCGAGCGCCAGCTTGCGCACCAGCTCGTGCGCTTCGGCTTGGCGCAGATCGAGCGTCACCGATTTCTTGTTGCGCGACTGCGAAGCCCACCACACCGAGGTGCCGTCATGGATCAGTCGCCAGTTGCGCAGCGGGTCGCCGGTGCCCGGGGGCTCGATCTTGATCACCTCGGCGCCGAACTCGGCCAGCATTCTGGCGGCGAACGGGCCGGCGATCAGTTGGCCGAGTTCGAGTACCTTGATTCCTTCGAGGGCTGCGGTCATGGCGGAAGCGGTGTTCGTTTGGGAAGAGGGGCGTTGACGCGGCGTCACAGTAGCAACGAAGCGCGCAAAAGCGAATCATTGATCGATGATGCTGCCATCGCGTATGGCGATGGCAAGCGCGGTGCGACGGTATACTTGGCCGATCGGCGGACCGCCGCCCGGCGGATCGCCGCTTGCCGCCTTGCCTGCCATGCACCTGGATCCGACTTCGCTGCGTCTTTTCATCAGCGCGATCGAGGAACGAACGATCGCCGGCGCCGACGGACGCGAGCACATCGCGGCGGCCGCCGTCAGCAAACGCATCAGCGAACTCGAAGCCGCGCTCGACACGCCGCTGCTGGTGCGCACCAACAAGGGCATCGTGCCGACCAATGCCGGCCTGGCCCTGTCGGGCATGGCGCGGCGCGCGTTGCGCGAACTCGACGAGATCGCGGCATCGATGCGCGAGTATTCGAGCGGCGTGCGCGGGTTGGTTCGCGTCAGCGCCAACATCTCGGTGCTGACGCAGTTCCTGCCGCAGGACATCGCCTCGTTCTCGGCCCGCTACCCCAAGGTGCAACTGAGTCTGGATGAGCAGGTCACGCCGGCGATCGTCAAGGCCGTGCATGAAAACGCCGCCGACGTCGGTCTGTGCTCGGGCATCGTTCCCGACCTGGACGTCGAAGTGCTGCCGTATCGGAAAGACAAGCTGGCGTTGATCGTGCCCAAAGGGCACTCGCTGCTGGCGCGCCGGCGCGGCTTTCGGTTCGCCGAGGCGCTGGCCCATGAGTTCATCGGCTTGCATGTGGGCAGCGCGATCAACCAGATCGTGGCGGCGGCGGCGCTTGAATTCAAACGGCCGGCGCGCTTCAAGATGCAGGTTACCGGCTTCGATACGCAGTGTTTCATGATCAGCGCCGGCCTGGGGGTCGGCGTGCTGCCGCAGGCGATCGCGCAGCGTTATTCGAAGATCTTCGACATCGGCATCCTGCCCATTGACGAGCCGTGGGCCGAACGGCAGTTGCAGATCTGCGTGCGTTCGTTCGAGGCACTGCCGCGGGCGGCGAAGTTGTTCGTCGAGCATTTGCGGGGTGAGGAACTATGAGGGTGCTCGCTGCGGGCGCTGGCGCGGGCCAGCCGCCGATTGCCGCCATCGCCACGGCGCCCGGGCGCGGCGGCATCGGCGTCGTACGCGTGTCGGGCGCGGGATTGGTGCCAATCATGTCGGCCGTGCTCGGGCGTAAACCGGCGCCGCGGCATGCGACTTACGGACCGTTCCTGACTGCGGACGGCGAGGCGATCGACCACGGCATCGCGCTGTTCTTTCCAGCACCGCATTCCTACACCGGCGAAGACGTGCTCGAGCTGCAGGGCCACGGCGGCCCGGTGGTGATGCAACTGCTGTTGCGGCGCGTGCTCGAGGCAGGGCACGCATTGGGCATTCGTCTGGCCGAGCCCGGCGAGTTCACGCAGCGCGCGTTCCTGAACGACAAGCTCGACCTGGCGCAGGCCGAGGCGGTGGCCGATCTGATCGATGCCAGCACCGAGCAGGCGGCGCGTTCGGCCACGCGCTCCTTGTCGGGCGAGTTTTCGCACTTGGTGCATGCCTTGGTCGAACGCCTGATCGATCTGCGCATGCTGGTCGAGGCAACACTCGATTTTCCCGAGGAAGAGATCGATTTCCTGGAAGCCGCTGACGCGCGCGGCCGGTTGGCCGGAGTGCGAGCCGATCTGGATGCCTTGCTGATGCAGGCGCGGCGCGGCGCATTGCTGCGCGAGGGGTTGAACGTGGTGCTGCTGGGCGAGCCGAACGTGGGCAAGAGTTCGCTGCTCAACGCGCTGGCCGGCGCCGAGGTGGCGATCGTGACGCCGATCGCCGGCACCACGCGCGATCGCATCGCGCAGGCGATCCAGATCGACGGCGTGCCGCTGAACATCATCGATACCGCGGGGCTGCGCGAGACCAGCGACGAGATCGAGCGGCTCGGTATTGCGCGCACTTGGGCCGAGGCGGCGAAGGCGGATGTGGTGCTGCATCTGCTGGATGCGCGGCAGGTGGTAGCGGTGAATGGTGCAGGCGCAGACACGGATACCGGCACGCTTGCCCGCGATGACGCGGCGCAGGCGATCGAAGATGAGCTGGAACGGCGGCTGGCGCGCGCGGTGCCGCGGCTGCGCGTTTACAACAAGGTGGATCTGTTGCCTGGAGAGCTGGCGGCCAGGCGTATGAGTGGTTCGCATGCCGCCGATGCCAGATCGGCAGCGCGAACGAGTGAAGAAGAAGCTTGTGCTGGCCGTGCCGGCTCAGCGTTCGGCGTTATTTCCGAACTATGGCTGTCGGCCAAGACCGGCGAGGGTTTGGAAACGTTGCGCCGACAACTGCTCGAACTGGCCGGCTGGCAGGCAGGCGGCGAATCGACGTTCATCGCGCGCGAGCGGCATCTGGTGGCTTTGCGCGCCGCGGCTACGCACTTGGCCGAGGCCGATGCGCATGCGCGTCAGCGGGCGCAGCAGCTGGATCTGTTTGCCGAGGAGCTGCGCTTGGCGCAGGAGCGGTTGAATGAGATCACTGGCGAGTTTTCGGCGGATGACTTGCTGGGGGTGATCTTTAGCCGGTTTTGTATCGGGAAGTGATTTGATATCCGTGAACATCCATTGAAACCGGGATCAGGATACACCGACGCTCGCCCGGCGCTCATGACCCGACCCAGTGCATCACCGGACGCGACAAGAAATCCTCGACCGATACCCCATCGCCCCCCACCAGCAGCGTCCGATGCACCTTGAACTCCTGAGCGAACGCGGCGCTACCGGCATGGGCCAGGGGCGCACGGCCGCTCTTGACCTCGATAGCCGTGAGCCGCCGACCCGCCTTCACGACGAAATCCACGTCCTGGTTGCGTTCGCGCCAGTAGTAAAGCTCGCATTCCCGGGCCGCTGCGGCATTGGCGAGATGCGCACCCACGGCCGATTCCACCAGACGCCCCCAGAACTCGCGATCTGCGCGTGCCTCGGTAAGCGACAGGCCGGACGTAGCCGTCATGAGCGCCGTGTTGAGCACTTGCAGCTTGGGGCTGGAGCCGCGCTGCCGAGCGGTATCACCCGCGTACTTGGGCAAGCCACGCACCATTCCCGCGCCGGCGAGCAGATCCAGATAGTGCGCCAGCGTGGTGGTGTTGCCGGCATCCTGTAGCTGGCCCAGCATCTTGGTGTAAGAAAGCACCTGTCCTGAGTAATGACAGGCCAGGTCGAACAGCCGGCGCAGCAGCGCTGGTTTGTCGACCCGCGACAGCAGCAGCACGTCGCGGGCGATCGAGGTTTCGATCAGGCTGTCGGCGACATAGCGCGACCAGCGCGTCGGCTCGTCGATAAGCGGCGCCGCACCCGGATAGCCGCCGTGGAAGAGATATTGATCCAGCGACCAGCCGAAGGCCTCGCGCATTTCTGCGAACGGCCAGTGCGGCAGATGCAGCGTCTCGAAACGACCCGCAAGACTTTCCGTCAATCCAGAGGCAATCAGCAGGGGCGCTGACCCGAGCAGCACCACTTTAAGCGGGCGTTTTGCGCGCGTATCCTCATCCCACAGGCGCTTGACCGTTTCCGACCATGCCGGAATCTTCTGCACTTCGTCGAGTACCAGCAGGGCGCCGCTGTTGCCCGACGTGGCCGCTTCGAGGCGGGCCGCTTCCCATTGCTGGCTGATCCAGTCGGCTGCGCGCAGCGTGGGCTCGTCAGCACTGGCATAGCGTACTGGCGCGCTCAGCCGCTCCGTGACCTGCTGCACCAGGGTGGACTTGCCCACCTGTCGCGGGCCTGTCACAACCTGCATGAACCGGCGCGGTTCAGCCAAGCGTTTGGCCAGGGTTCCGGCCTGAGGGCGCTGGAAGGGGGGTTTCGTTTTACTCACCATATTGAGTAATTTTACTCAATATGGTGAGTACCGAAAAGAATCTCCCGGGTAATCGGCTCCTGCGCTACCCGATGCCTCTCTGCCCGCACCCACCTTACTCCGGCCCCACCTCACTCAACCGATGCGTCACCGCATTGAAATGCACCACCGGGTTGACCGCATTGCAGGTCGTCTTGCGGATCTTGCCGACCACCATGCGGTGCGTACCGATCGACTGCGTGAAAACGATGTCGCATTCCATGCTGGCCAGCGCGTCGGCCAGCACCGGCAGGCTGGCCAGGCCCTCGCGCCAGTTGCCGACGGTGAAGCGCTCGGGGCCCTGGGCGCGCTTGAGGAATGCGCTCATCACGTCGCTGTGCGTCTCGCCGATCACGTTGGCGACGAAGCGGCCGCTGGCCAGCAGCGTGGGGTAGCACGATGAATTCTGGTTGATGAAGAAACCCACCAGCGGCGGCTCGGCCGAGATCGACGTGAGGCTGGAGACGACGATGCCGGCCACCGCTTCGCCGGTGCCGGTGGTGATGACGCTGATGCCGGCCGGCAGCGCGCGCATGGCCGTCTTGAACTCGTCGAGCGTGACCACCTCTTCGGCCTCGTTCGGCGTGATGTGGGCACGAACCTCGCCGCGTTCGTCGACCCAGCCGGCGCGCGTGGCGTAATCGATCATCTTCGTGAAGCCGGCTTCCCAGTCCGGCTCGCCGGCGTGGCTGGACAGAAAGCGCAGGATGGCCGGCGCGAGCCGCACGTGCTGCTCGTCTTCGCGCCGGCCGATGCGGGCGATCGACCGGTTGAGCTGATCTTCGGATTGCGCGTCGATCAGCACGTCGAGACGGCGGAAATCCTTCGCGTCGCGCAGCGCGATGGCGCCGGAATTGGTCAGGTGCAGGCGCATGTCGCCTCCGCGGGCGTGGCGACACGCCCTGAAACTTTCATTGGCTAGATTATGCAGCCAATGCCTGGCGGCCGAGTTCCTTGCGCACGGCCGGGATGATCCGGCTGCCCCACAGCTCGATCTGCTTGAGCATGGTCTTCTGGTCGAAGTCGCCGAGCTGGGTCTGCAGCGCGATGTGCTTGGGCCGCAGGATGCTGATCTCTTTCAGCAGCTTGTCGATCACTTCATTGACTGAACCTACCGGCAGATTCTGGCGCAGCTGCTCGATGCTGAGGTCGGTTTCGAACGGCACTTCCTTGATCATGTAGCCGTCTTCGGATTGGTAGCGGCGGTACTTCAGGCTTTCCGAAATGCGTCGCTGGAAGCGCGCGTTGTCCAGGTAGCTGTCGATCTCGGCGGCGTTGTCCGATGCGTAGCCGCAGCGCAGGAAGCCGAACTTCACGTCGCGGTCGAGATCCCTGCCGGCGTCGGCGGCGATCTTCTCCAGGCGGCCGCGCAGGTCGGTGATGGCGGGGGCGCCGTTCAGCAGCGAGGTAACGAACAGATTGTGGTTTTCGCGCACGGCGCGGGCCAGCGTCAACGGGTTGCCCGACGTCACCCAGATCGGCGGCAGCGGCTGCTGGATCGGCCGGATGGCAATCGAGCTCGGCGGGAGCCGCAGGTACTTGCCTTCGTACTGGAAGGTCTTCTGCGTCAGCGCCATCGGCAGGATGTCGAGGAACTCGTTGTAGATCGCGCCGGCTTCAGCCAGATTGGTGCCGAAGCGCTCGAACTCGAATTCCTGGTAGCCCGAGCCGACGCCAAGTTCGAGGCGGCCGTCGGATACCGTATCGACGTAGCCGACCTCGGCCATGAAGCGCGCCGGATGGTACAGCGGCAGGATGCAGACGGCCGTGCCGAGGCGGATCGTCTTGGTCTTGCCGGCGGCATGCGCCACGGCCATCAGCGGCGACGGCGACAACGAGTAGTTGTTGAAGTGATGCTCGGCGTACCAGGCAGTATTGAAGCCGGCCTGCTCGGCCACGACGGTCTGCTCGATCGAGTTGTGGATGACCTCGGCAGAAGACTGGTGATAGCCACGTTGCTGAGCGAGGATGAAAACGCCGAATTCCATGCGGGGTGTCTCCGAAGAGGGCTTGGGTTTTGGTTTGCGCAGCGATTCTAGGATTCGCTACCATGAGCCGGAATAGCAGGAATCAGCGGTTCTGTACTGCGTTTTCCGGAGAGATGATGGATCGCCTTCGCGCAATGGAGTACTTCCTCTCGATCTCGCGCACGCAGAGTTTCTCCGAGACGGCCCGTCAGTTCGGCGCGTCGGCCACTTCGGTGTCGCGGATGATCTCGGATTTCGAAGAGGAGCTGAAGGTCAAGCTGCTGCTGCGTTCGACGCGCCAGGTCGTGCTCACCGAAGCCGGCCAGGAATACGCGCGCCAGCTCGAAGGCATCCTGTGGAGCATCAACGAGGCGCGCAACAGCATCACCGAGATTCGCTCGGCGCCGCGCGGCACTTTGCGCGTGCATTCGCGGGCGATGTTCGGCGTCGGCGTGCTGCCGCCCTTGATCGCGGAGTTTCGCCGGCGCTATCCCGACATTCACGTCGAGCTGATGCTGTCCGAGGCCAAGGCCGATCTGCGCCGCCAGCAGCTCGACATCGACTTTCGCATCTCGCCGCCGGTGGAAGCGGGCGTCAAGCGCCGCATCCTGTTTCGCAGCGAGCGTCATCTGGTCGCGTCGCCCGCTTATGTGGCGGCGATGCCGCCGCTGGCCGCGCCGGCCGACATCGTGCGGCAGCAGTGCCTGGCGTATGCCTTGCCCGGCGACCAGTACGTATGGCGCTTCAAGACCGCGTCGGGCGTCGAGGAAATCGCCATCAAGCCGCGTCATCTGGCCAACAGCGGCCTGGTGCTGCGGGAGCTGGCCCGGCTCGGCGAAGGCATCGCGCTGCTCGACGACTACACGGTGGCGCGCGCCATCGCCCATGGCGAGCTGGTTCGGCTGATGCCGGAATATCGCGTCACCAACACCACGTTCGAGGAAGGCATGTTCGCCACCATCCTCGACACGCCGATGATCCCGGCGAAGGTCCGGCTGTTTCTCGACTTCGTCGCCGATCACGTGGCGGGTGAGGAACTGCGTTTCTCGGCCTACAGCGGCGCCAGCCGGCATAGCGACGGCGCGTAGCCGCGAAAGCCGCATCCGCGCACGCGCAGCACGGCGCCGTCGAGCGGTCCGTCGCCGCGCAGCCGGCCGCTGTCGCGAATCGACGTGACGAACAGCTCCGTCATCCGGGGTCCGCCGAAGCACAGCGACGTCGGGTGCGTCAGCGGAACGTCGATGCGATGCGTGAGCGTGCCGTCGGGCGCGAAGCGGGCCACAGCGCTGGCATGCACCAGCGCCGTCCACAAGCCGCCCTCGGTGTCGAAGCAGCAGCCGTCCGGCGCTGAATCGAAAGACTGCGTCGTGATGAAAGTGCGCCGATCGACGAGGCCGCCGTCGCCATCGAAGGCATACGACACGATCAGCCGCTGCGCGCTGTCGCAGACGTAGAGCCGGCCATCGAGCGGGCTCACGCGCGGGCCGTTGACGACGCCGAAGCCCCGATCCAGCTTGCGCAGGCGGCCGTCGGGCGAGAGCCGGTAAAGGCCGCCCAGCGGCGCCTCGCCGGGTTCGCGGAACACATGCATGGTGCCGACGACGAAGCTGCCGTCGGTCAACGCGGTGCCGTCGTTCAGGCGCAGGTTCGGGTGGCTGTCGTCGATGCGGGCAATGCGTTCGAGCGCGCCGCTGCGCGGATCGACCAGCGCGATCTCTTCCTTCAAGGCCACGACCAGGCGACCGTCGTGATTGAAGGCGAACGAGCCGGTCGGCGGCGGCACGTCGATGCGCGAGGCCTGGCCCGACGACGGGTCCATCGCATGGACGATGCCGCGCCGGCAGTCCATGAACCACAGGCGGGCATCCTCGGTGTTCCACAATGGGCATTCGCCGAGGTCGGCGGTGATCGTGCCGATGCGTTCGATCGATGGAGTCATCGAGCCCGCCGGCATCGATGCGTCAGCCGTTGAGGACGATATTGTTTTCCTTGATGATGCGGCCCCAGAAGCGGCGATCCCATTCCAGTTGCGCGTCGAGCGCCTCGGGGCCGCCGGCCTTCAGCGTCTGGCCGTTGGTTGCCAGCAGATCGCGGAAGCTCTTCGACTGCACGACCTGCAGCGCGGCATTGGAGATGGCGCGCACGGTTTCCATCGGCGTGCCTTTTGGCGCGTGCAGCGCCGTCCAGTACGAGGCGATCAGGTCGGGGTAGCCCAGTTCGGCCACGCACGGGATGTCGGGGAACGAGGGATCGCGCTTTTCGGTCGTCAGCGCCAGGATCTTCAGGTCACCGCGCTTCTGGAACTCGACCAGCGAGATCGGCGTGGCGACGCTGAAATCGCCGCTGCCGCCGATCATGTCGGTGATGGCGGCCGCATTGCTGCGGTAGGGCACCGGAATCAGCGGCATGCCCAGGCGCTTGGTCAGCATCAGGCCGTAGAGTTCGCTGACGCTGCCCGGGCCGAAGGTGCCGTAGCGCAGCGGACCGTGCTTCTTCGCGTATTCGACCAGCTCGTTCACGTTGTTCACCTTCAGGCGCGAGGCCACGGTGAGCGTGAGCATGCCGTCGAACAGCATGGCCACCGACTGGAAGCTGTCGAGGTTGAAGGCGAGCGAAGGCCGCATCATCACGTTCAGCGACACCGGCCCGGTGCCGCCCATCAGGATGGTCGAGCCGTCGGCCGGCGAGCGCGCGACGTGGGTCGCCGCGATGATGCCGTTGCCGCCGGGGCGATTCTCGACGATGACGTTGCGGTTCAGGATCGGGCTCATGCCCGAGGCCAGCATGCGGGCGAACGCATCGCTGGCGGTGCCGCCCGGCGCATACGGCACGACGATCGAGAGCGGCTTGCTTTCGGACGTTTGCGCCCGAAGCGGGAGGCTGGCGGTGCTGAGGCTGGCGGCGGCGCCGGCTAGACCGGCAATCACTCGGCGGCGGTCGTTACGAGCCATGATGGTTGTCTCCTGATGAGAATTCGGGTTCGAAGCAATGGCCGGCTCGCAGTGCTGCGTTCACCGGGTCTTAGCGGCGCGATGATAGGGGCGTTCCCGGCGCCGGAATACCGCGGTTTTGCGCAAAACACAGCCGTGGAATTCGCAGGAAACGCGCGCCGGACGACTGCCTAGAATGTCGGGCCGAAACTGCGGGCCGCTCCAACAAGGCCCGATCCACCCCCGTTCCCCAAGGGGCGCGAGCAGGAGACTCCATGACGAACCCGATCGTGAAACTCGACGTCGCCGATGGCGTCGCGCTGGTGACGCTGGACCGCCCGCCGGTCAATGCGCTGAGCCGTGAAATGCGGCGCCTGATCGTCGCGACCTTCGACGAGATCTCGGCCCGCGACGACATCCGCTGCGCGGTGCTGACCGGCGCCGGCAAGGTATTCTGCGCCGGCGCCGACCTGAAGGATCGCCCCGATCCCGCGACGCCGGGCGATTTCCTCGAACACAACCGCATCACCCGCGAGACCGGCAACGCGATCCGCGAATGCGCCAAGCCGGTGATTGCGGCGATCAACGGCGCCGCGCTGGGCGCGGGGCTGGGCTTGATGGCCGCCTGCGACATTCTCTATGCAGCCGAGGAAGCCACTTTCGGCATGCCCGAGATCAATGTCGGGCTGGCCGGCGGCGCATCGATGCTGCGCACCTTGTTCGGCCGCTCCACCGCGCGCCGGCTGTTCTATACCGGCGAACGGCTGAGCGCGCGCGAGCTGCTCAAGCGCAACGTGCTCGAAGACGTGCTGCCGACCGGCGAGCTGCTGCCGGTGGCGATGGACCTGGCTCGGCAGATTGCCCGCAAGGCCCCGCTGGCCATCATCTATGCGAAGCGCGCCTCGAACATGGTCGAGGTGATGCCGCAGCGCGATGCCTATCGCTTCGAGCAGGAATTCACGATGGCGCTGGCCAAGACCGAGGATGCGAAAGAGGCGCGCATGGCCTTCCTCGAAAAGCGCGAGCCGGTGTTCAAGGGTCGTTGAGCGATGAGCGAGCCGGCGCACCAGGCCAGCCCCGGCGCGGGGCTGAACGCGTTCTTCGACGCGAACGGCATCGCCGTCGTCGGGGCTTCCGATGACGTGCACAAGATCGGCGGCCGCCCGGTGCATCTGCTGCGCAAGCACGGCTACCGCGGCCCGATCTATCCGATCAATCCACGCGGCGGCGAGATCCAGGGCCTGCCGGCCTATGCGTCGCTGCGCGATACGCCGACGGCGCCGGAGATGGCCGTGCTGGCGGTGCCGGCGGCCGCGGCCGCCGATGCCTTGCGCGACTGCGCGGCGCGTGGCGTGCGGGCCGTCGTCGTGCTGTCTTCCGGCTTTGCCGAGGCGGGCGAGGAAGGCGCGCGCCTGCAGCGCGAGCTGGTCGCGATCGCGCGCGAAGCCGGCATGCGTTTGCTCGGCCCCAACTGCCTGGGCACGGTCAGCGTGCCGAACGCGACGATAGGTTCGTTTTCGATCGTGCTCGAAGAGCACATGCCGCCGGCGGGCCAGGTCGGCATCGTTTCGCAATCGGGCAACGTCGGCAGCTTCATCATGCAGAACGTGGCCCAGCGCGGTCTGGGCATCAGCCGTTTCATCGCCACCGGCAACGAGGCCGACGTCGACGTGGCCGATGGCATCGCGGCGCTGGCCGCCGATGAACAAACGCGCGTCATCCTGTGCTGCATGGAAACCTGCCGCGATGCCGGGCGCCTGATCGAGGCGCTGGCGATCGCGCGCCGGCAGCGCAAGCCGGTGATCGTATTGAAGATCGGCGCCACCGAGAAGGGGCAGGCGGCCGCTGCCTCGCACACCGGTGCGCTGGCCGGCTCCGATGCGGTCATCGACGCGGTCTTTCGCCGCCATGGCGCGCTGCGCGTGCAGTCGGTCGAAGCACTGCTCGACATCGGCCAGGCCGCGTCGCGGCTGATGCCCGGCCGCCTGCCGAAGGGCGATCGGCTGGTGCTGCTGGCGGCCTCGGGCGGCTTCGGCATTCTGATGGCCGATGCGATGAGCCGTGCCGGCCTGACGTTGCCGGCGCTGGCCGATGCCACCTGCGCGCGCATCCATGAGGTGCTGCCGCTGGCCAGCACCGGCAATCCGGTCGATGCAACGGCGCAGATGTCGAGCCGTCCCGATGTGCTGCTCAAGCTGCTGTCGGCGGTGCTGGACGAACCGGGCAGCGACGCGACCGTGCTGTTTCTATCGCTGTCGCTGTACAACACGCGGCTGCGCGGCGTGTATCTGGATGCGCTGGCGCGTGCGCGCGAATTGCATCGCGACAAGCTGCTGGTCGTCATCAGCCGCGGGCCGGAAGACGCCGTGCGCGAGATCGATGCGCTGGGCATTCCGGTGTTTCCGACGATCGACGCGGCTGCGCAAGGCATGGCCGGGTTGGTGCGGCTTGGGCAATTGTTCGATGGCGCGCTTGGTGCCGGGGATATTGAATCGGCATCGACATCGGTGACGCCGACGCAAGCCGCGCCGCTGTCGCCCGAAGTCTTTCGCAACGAATACCAGGCCAAGCAGGCGCTGGCCGCCGCCGGCATTCCGGTGCTGCCGGAGGCCATAGCGGCGACGGCCGATGATGCCGTCGCCGCGGCCGGCCGCTATGGTTATCCGGTGGTGCTGAAGATCGTCTCGCAAGACATCCCACACAAGACCGAGGTGGGCGGCGTGGCGCTGAATCTGGCCGACGTAGCCGCGGTGCGCGCGGCTCATGCGCAGATTCTTTCCAGTGCCGCTGCCAAGGCGCCGCAGGCGCGCATCGACGGCGTGCTGGTGGCGCCGATGGCGCGCGGCGGCACCGAGCTGATCATGGGCATCTCGCGTGATCCGGTGTTCGGGCCGGTGGTGATGGTCGGCTTCGGCGGCATCTATGCCGAGGTGCTGCAGGACGTGGCCGTGCAGGCTGCACCGGTGACCGAGACCGAGGCCGAGGCGATGATTCGCGGCCTGAAACTGTTCGCGCTGCTCGACGGTGCGCGCGGCCAGCCAAAGGCCGACGTGGCCGCTGCCGCGCACACGGTGGCGCGCCTGTCGGAGTTCGCGGTGCGGCACCGCGCCGATGTGGCCGAGATCGACATGAACCCGGTGCTGGTCAGGCCGCACGGGCAGGGCGTGGTGGTGCTGGATGCGCTGATGATCCCGGCACCGGCCGTGAAAGCTGGCCGCTAGAGGCGCACGGCACCGCTGCGCGCGCAAAACACTGCGATGGCTATCGAAACGACTGTGGAACGAAGCATGGATACGAACGCGGCGATCCCCGATCCCGCCGCCGGCCGCGACGTCTATCGCCGCCATGCGCGGCAATGGCTGGCTGCGAACCTGCCGGCGCAGATGCGCGCCGACAGCCTGGAATACCGCACGCCGACGCTGCAGGAATGCCAGGCCTGGGAAGCGGCGATGCATCGCGCCGGACTGGCCGGCATGACCTGGCCGACCGTCTATGGCGGCCATGGCCTGTCGCTGGTCGAGCATCTGGCGGTGAACAAGGAAGTCGGCCGCCTGCTGATGCCCGAGAGCGTCAGCTCGATCGGCAAGGAACTGGCCGGCCCGATCATCATGACCGTCGGCACCGAAGCGCAGAAGCAGCGCTTTCTGCCGTCCATCCTGGCGATGCAGGCCTATTGGTGCCAGGGATTTTCGGAGCCCGACGCCGGCTCGGATCTGGCGCGCTTGCGCACGCGCGCGGTGCAGGAAGGCGACGCATGGCGCATCAACGGGCAGAAGATCTGGACCAGCGGCGCGGCCAAGGCGCACTACTGCCTGCTGCTGACGCGCACCGGCGTCGTCGCCGATCGCCATCGCGGCATGCTGATGTTCGCGGTGCCGATGGATACGCCCGGCATCCGCGTCGTGCCGATCAAGTCGATCGACGGCAAGACCTCGTTCGCCGAGGTGTTCTTCGATGACGTGATCGTGCCCGACAGCGCCCGCCTGGGCGCGCCCGACGAAGGCTGGACCGCGGCCACGCGCGTGCTGGGCATCGAACGAGCCACCAACCGCATGTATCGCGCCTGGCGCTTCGAGGCCGAGCTGCGCTTTCTGGTGCAGGCGTGCAAGTCGGATGCGCGGCTGTCGCGCCTGCTCGATGCGCAGTTCGCGCGCCAGATCGGCGAAGTCGTCTGCCAGATCGATGGGCTCAAGGGCCTCGTCGAGCGTTCGGTCGAGCAATTGATGGCGGGTGACCAGATCGGCGCGCGCGGCTCGTTGACCAAGCTCTACTGGTCGGAATGCCACCAGGCGTTCGCCGGCCTGGCCTTGGGCGTGGTGTCGCAGGTGCGGCCCGATTCGAGCGCGCTGGCGCGCCGCGCGCGCGAGCATTTCACCCATGCCTATTTCTTCTCGCGGGCCGAGACGATCTACGCCGGAACCTCGGAAGTGCAGCTCGACGTGATCGCGCAGCGCATCCTGAAACTGCCGAAGGATTGAGCATGACGACGCCGGATCAAGATCTTCGTCCGGAAGAATTCGCCGAAGCCGCCGCCGCCGCAATCGAGGATGCGCAAGGCCGTTCGCTGCGCGATGCGGCCCGTGTGCTGGCCGACGCCGGCTTGACCGGCGTGGCCGCGCCCGAAGCCGACGGCGGCCTTGGCCTGGGCATCGATTTCGCACTGCCGATCGCCGAGGCGGCGGGCCGGTTGCAGCTTCGTTTTCCGCTGGTCGAGCAGATGCTGCTGACGCGCGCCTTCGCTGGCACGCCGATCTCGGCTGCGATCGTGGCGGGCGAGTGTCTGGGCAGTATCGCGTGGCAGGGCAGTCTTGCCGAGGCGTATGCCGGCCATGCCCGGCACACCCACGAATGCGACTGGGTACTGGTGGCTGACGGCGAGGCAGGCGCAACGGCCGGCGCGGCGCTGCTCGACGTGAGCGGTCTCGTTCTGCACTGCGACGAAGCGCTCGACCCCGAGGTGCCGCAGGTCTGGCTGTCCTTGGCCGATGCGCGCGTGGTGGCGCGGCTGACGGCCGAGGCCCATGCGCGCCTGCGCCGCGAAGCGCAGATCCTGTTCGCCGGTTTCGTGACCGGCGCGGCCCAGGGCGCGATCACCCGGACCGCTACGCACGTTGCGACGCGCGTGCAGTTCGGCCGCCCGCTGTCGACCAAGCAGGCAGTGCGCCATTGGATGGCGCGGATGCAGCTGGCGATGGAAGTGTCGGCCGCCGCGACCCGCCGGGTGCTCGCCGCGAACGAGTTCGGCGCCGCGCGCGATGCGCGCCCGGCCTTGGCCGGTGCGATCGGCAATGCCGCGTTCATCATGGAGAAGGCCATTCATCTGCATGGCGGCATGGGTTTCACCTGGGAAATGCCGCTGCATCAATCGCTGCGCGACGTCCGCGCCATCGACGCGGCCTTCGGCAGCAGCGCGCTGACCCACGAAGTCGGCCGGCGCTTCATCGAATCCATCTGAGGAGAAACCCATCATGTCGATACCCGAGGCCGCCGTCACCGGCCAGGCCATGCCCTTGCCTAAGGATCTGGCCGGTCGCGTGGCGCTGATCACCGGCGCCGGCAACGGCATCGGCCGCGCCACCGCCAGGCATCTGGCCGCACGCGGCGCGCTCGTCGGCGTCAACGACCTGAAGACCGAGTTCGTCGAGGCCACCGTGGCGGCCATCCGCGAGGCCGGCGGGCAGGCCTTTGGCGTCGTGCAGAACGTGTCGACGCGCGACGGCATGCATGCTGCCGTCGGCCAGGCGCGCGAACAGGGCGGCCGCTTCGACATCCTGGTCAACAATGCTGCCTGGGTGCGCTACCAGGCCGTCCCGGACATCATGCCCGAGACCGTCGAGCGGATGATCAACATCGGCTTCACGGCCGTGATCTGGGGCATCCAGGCGGCCACCGCCGCGATGGATGCCGAGCACGGCGGCGTCATCGTCAATGTTGCTTCCACGGCGGCATTTCGTTCGGCGAAGAATTCGGTCGTCTACTCCGGCGTCAAGGCCGGCATCCTCGGCATCACGCGCGCCGCGGCCGCCGAACTGGGGGCGCGCAACATCCGCGTCAACGCGGTGTGCCCGTCGGCCATTCCGACCGAGGGCACGCAGCGCAATCGCGATGCCGACCGCGATGCGCGCCGCGTCGCGATGACCCCGCTGGGTCGCCTCGGTACCGTGGAAGACATTGCGCGCGGCATCGGTTTTCTGGTCAGCGACGCGGCCGGATTCATGACGGCACAGGCGCTGGTGCTCGACGGCGGCATCACGTTCACGAATCTGTAAAGCCATGGCCGAACGGCGATCAGCTTCGCGCGGGTGCATGCCCGGCGCACGGTCGGTGTCGATGCGGGAGGCGCGGCCATGGCAACCGTTCTGATCACCGGCGCCGCCTCCGGCATCGGCCGCGCGGCCGCGACCTGCTTTGCTGCCAACGGCTGGCGCTGCTTGCTGGTCGATCGCAACGGCGAGGCCTTGCAGCAGGTATTGGCCGACGTCGAGGCATTGGCGCCGCGAGCGGCCGAAAGCGACGGCCTGCGCCACGAGATCCGCTGCATCGACCTGACCGACGCGCAGCAGATCGCTTCGCTCGCCGATCTGTCGGGCCCGATCGACGCGGTGATCAACAACGCCGGCATGTCGGATACCAGCGGCGTACCGCTTACCGAGCAGGCGCCGCAACGACAAGCAGCGCTGGCGGCCTTGAACCTGGCCGCCCCGCTCGCCGTCGTGGCCGCGCTGCAATCGAAGCTTGCGCCGCGGGCGCGCATCGTCAACGTCGCGTCGGGCGCGGGCCTGCGGGCGATTCCGTTTCGCGGCTACTACAGCGCCACCAAGGCGGGCCTGATCGCGCAATCGCGTGCCTTGGCGCAGGCGCGGCCCGAGCTGGCCGTGACCGTGTTGTGCCCCGGCTTCGTTCGCACCGAGCTGGTGGCGAGCCTGATCGCCGCCGGCCGGCTGGATGCGCGCCAGGCCGTGGCCAAGATTCCGCTCGGGCGCATGGCCGAGCCCGCGGAAATGGCCGAGATGATGCGTTTCCTGGCCAGCCCCGGTGCCGCAGCGATCAGCGGGCAGGTGCTGGCGCTGTGCGGCGGATCATCGATCTACGGCGGCAGCCGGGTCTGCGACCCGGCCACGGCGGCGCCGCTGCCGATGGATATGCCGCTGGCGCTGACGGTGACCGGTGATGCGGCGGGGCAGTGGGCTGATTCGCTGCGAGCCGACGTGCAAGGCGAGACCACGCTGCTGCCGCAAGCGGCGGCCACGACGGCGGCGCAACAGCCGACGGCTTATCCGGGTGTGGTCGACGTCAGCGCGTTGCAGGCGGTCATGCCCGGTTCGATCAGCGGCTCAGAGGTGCCCGGCACCCTGGCGATCGTGCATGAGGCGGCGCGCCGATTCGCCGCGCAGCATGCGCGCGACGCCAGCCTGACCATACTGCTGCCAGCCGATTACGCGGCCGTCGATTACGCGACCGCCGATGAGCCGGGCCGCGTTAGGCCGGGCCGCGTCAGGCCGGGCCACGCCGGATCATCCGGCGACGCGGCATCGCTCGCCGATTGGCGCAGCGCCGGCGATGCCGCCGCGGCCCGCATGCTGATCGCCACGCTGGCTTGCGAACTGGCGCCGCGCGCATTGCGCGTCAATGCCGTCGAAGTTTCACCCGGCATCCGGCCCGAGCATCTGAGGCCGCTGTTGCACACCATCGCCGGCGCGCGTGCCCAGTTCCTGACCGGACAGACGCTGCGCGCGTGCGCCGCCTGAAGCGCCATGACGACACCTGATCACGACATCGATCGCGAGGCCATCAAGGCCCACTTCATCGCCGAGCGCGGCTACTGGCGGCCATGGACGGAAGCGCTGCTGCGCGACAACCCGCGTTTCCTTGAACGCTATGCGAGCTATGCAGGGCATCCGGCGCGGGTCGGGCCGCTCAGCGAGAAGATGGTCGAGCTGATCTACGTGGCGCTCGATGCTTCATCGACGCATCTGTACGGCTCAGGCCTGCGTACGCATATGGAAAAGGCGCTGGCGGTGGGCGCGCGGCCGCAAGAGATCTTCGACGTGCTGCATCTGGTGGCGGCGCAGGGCATCGACAGCGTGTGCCAGGCGGTGGAGATCCTGGCGCAGGAAAGCGCCGCCTTGAAGACCGATGCGACAGCGATGGCAGCGGCGAGCGAGCGCGCGGCCCTGGCAACAGGCGAGCCTGCATTGCCCGCCGCGCTGCAGGCACGGATCGAACGGCTGCGGCTGCGAGCCAGCCCGGCCGCGCTCGGTCTGCTGGCCCGGCAGGATCCGGGCTATCTGCCGGTGCTGCTGGATTTTCTCGAACAGGGCCGGCCCGACGACGGCCTGAGTGCGGCCGAGCGCTGCCTGATCGAAGTGGCGCTGCGTGCCTGCTTCACCGGCTTCGATCCGATCGATGGTTTGCGGCCGGATCGACATGGTGTACTCCTTGGGCTTGGCGGTCAGCGAGTTGACCTCGTCGATCGCCGCCTTGAGAGCCTCGGCCAGCTGCATGCGGAT
>JAFKGG010000287.1 GCA_017307915.1 Burkholderiales bacterium
CCGAGTCCCTGAACATCTTCCGGCGCCGGGTCGAGCTGGGGGCGACGTCCAGGCTCGAGCTCACGCAGGTCGATCTGCTGTGGCGGCAGGCCAGCGCGCTGGTCGCGCAGCTCGAGCAGGCGCGCGCCACCCAGGCGCATGCGCTCGCGCTGCTGGTCGGTGCGCCGATCGATTTGCCGCCAGCCGGTGATCGGCTCGACGGCGCCGCGATGTTCCGCGCGGTCGAGCCTGGCATCCCTTCCGATCTGCTGCTGCAGCGGCCTGACATCGTCGCTGCCGAACATGCGCTGAAAGCGGCCAATGCCAATATCGGCGCGGCCCGTGCGGCCTTCTTTCCCAGGATCGCGCTGACCGGCTCGCTGGGTACGGCCAGTGCCGCGCTGGATGGATTGTTCAAGAGCGGCAGCAGCGCCTGGACATTCGCCCCCAGCATTTCCTTGCCGATCTTCGATGGCGGCCGGCGTCAAGCCTCGCTGGATCTGGCCACGGTGCGGCGTGATCAGGCCATCACGGCTTACGAGCAGGTCGTGCAATCGGCTTTCCGCGATGTCTCCGATGCCTTGTCGGCGCGTCGCTGGCTCGACGAGCAGACCGAAATCCTGCGCGCCACGCTGCAAGTGCAAAGCGAACGTGCACGGCTGGCCAAGTTGCGTTACGACAGCGGTGCGGCGCGTTACCTCGAAGTGCTCGACGCCGAGCGCGAGCTGCTGGCGGCCGAGCAGCAACTGGTACAGATCGAGCGAGCCCGCCTGGCCGTGCAGGTGACGCTGTATGCCGCCCTGGGCGGCGGTTCGCTGGCCGTCGATACGACCTCTGCCGCAGGCACACCATGATTGGCAGGCACGCCGTGATTCTCTTCAATCGCACGCATCAGGCATTCGCATGAACCCAACGATCAGAAAAGCCGTGCCGCTCGTCGTGGCGGCCGCCGTGCTGGCAGCGGGTTACTACGCCTGGTTGCAGTTGAACGCCCGCGATGAGACGCCGGGCCTGGTCAGCGGCAATGGCCGAATCGAAGCCGTTGAAGTGGACGTGGCCACCAAGCTGGCGGGCCGTGTCGCCGAAATCCTGGTCCGTGAAGGTGAATTCATCAAGGCAGGCCAGCCGCTGGCACGCATGCAACTCGACAGCCTGCAAGCGCAGCGCGATGAAGCGCAGGCGCGTTACCAGCAGGCGCTGCACAACGTCGCCGGCGCCCAGGCGCGGGTGGCCCTGCGCGAAAGCGATCACCAGGCCGCGCAAGCCTTGGTGACGCAGCGCGAAAGCGAGCTCGATGCCGCGCAGCGGCGCCTGGCTCGTTCCGAGACGCTGTTCCGGGAAGGCGCATCCTCGGGGCAGGAGCTCGACGACGATCGCGCCCGGGTGCGTAGCGTCGAGGCGGCACTGGCCGCCACGCAAGCCCAGGTGCGGGCGGCCGCCGCGGCGGTCAATGCGGCGCGAACCGAGGTGACCGCGGCGCAATCGGCCGTGGTGGCCGCCAAGGCCAGTACCGCTCGCATCGATGCCGATATCGTCGACAGCGAGCTGAAGGCGCCGCGCGACGGACGGGTGCAGTTCCTGCTCGCGCAACCGGGCGAGGTGCTGGGCGGCGGCGGCAAGGTGCTCAACATGGTCGATCTGTCGGAGGTCTTCATGAGCTTCTTTCTGCCCGAGACCGTGGCGGGCAGGGTGGCGCTGGGCAGCGAAGTGCGGGTGCTGCTCGATGCCGCGCCGCAGTTCGTGATCCCCGCGAAAGTATCCTTCGTCGCCAGTACTGCACAGTTCACGCCCAAGACGGTGGAGACGGCCAGCGAGCGCCAGAAGCTGATGTTTCGCGTGAAAGCGCAGATCGACCGGGAGTTGCTGCTCAAGCATCTGGAGCAGGTCAAGACCGGCTTGCCTGGCGTGGCTTGGGTCAAGGTGGATCCGCAGGCGGCATGGCCCGAACGCCTGACGGTGAAAGTCGCGCAGTGAGCCTGGCCGTCGAGACGCGTGCGGTGCCGGCATCAGAGCCGGTGATGCGCCTGCGCGAGGTGCGCTTGCGCTACGGCAAAACCCTGGCGCTCGATGGCGTGACGCTGGACGTTCCCGCCGGCTGCATGGTCGGCCTGATCGGCCCCGACGGTGTCGGCAAATCCAGCTTGCTGGGGCTGGTCGCCGGCGCTCGGGCCGTGCAGCACGGACAAGTGCAGGCGCTCGGCGGCGACATGGCCAGCCGTCGACACCGCAACCGGGTCTGTCCACGCATTGCCTATATGCCGCAAGGGCTGGGCCGCAATCTGTATCCCACGCTGTCGGTCGAGGAAAACCTGCAGTTCTTCGCGCGCCTTTTCGGACACGATGCGGCTGAGCGGCGCCGCCGGATCGACGAGCTGACCGCCAGTACCGGCCTCGCGCCGTTCCTGTCGCGGCCGGCCGGCAAGCTCTCCGGCGGTATGAAGCAGAAGCTGGGTCTGTGTTGCGCGCTGATCCACGATCCCGACCTGCTGATCCTGGACGAACCGACCACCGGTGTCGACCCATTGGCGCGTGCGCAATTCTGGGGCTTGATCGCACGCATCCGCAGGATGCGCCCGGCCATGAGCGTGATCGTGGCCACCGCCTACATGGACGAGGCCCAAGGCTTCGACTGGCTGATTGCGATGGACGAGGGCAGGGTGCTGGCCACCGGCACGCCGCGTGAGTTGCTCGAACGCAGCGGCACCCGATCGTTGGAAGAAGCCTTCATCGCGTTGCTGCCCGAGGAGAAAAGGCGCGGTTACGAATCGGTCCGCATCCCCCCGTTGCCGGTCGATGCCGATGATGACGTCGCAATCGAGGCCAGGGATCTGACCATGCGCTTCGGCGATTTCGTCGCCGTGGACCACGTCAGTTTTCGTATTCGCCGCGGCGAAATCTTCGGCTTCGTGGGCTCCAACGGCTGCGGCAAATCGACCACGATGAAGATGCTGACCGGCCTGCTGCCGGCCAGCGAGGGCAAGGCCTGGCTGTTCGGCAAGGAGCTTGATCCGCGCGACATCGATACCCGCCGGCGCGTGGGCTACATGTCGCAGTCATTCTCGCTATACAGCGAATTGACGGTGGCGCAGAACCTGGCGCTGCATGCGCGTCTGTTCCACCTTGCCGAGGCCGAGATTCCCGGGCGTGTGGCCGAGATGGCGGAGCGCTTCGGCCTGGCCGGCGATACCCTTTCCAGTCTGCCCGAAAACTTGCCGCTGGGCATGCGCCAGCGCTTGTCGCTGGCCGTGGCGATGGTGCACAAACCCGACCTGTTGATCCTCGACGAGCCGACTTCGGGCGTCGACCCGATCGCGCGCGACAACTTCTGGCGTCTGCTGGTCGAATTGTCGCGGCGCGACCGGGTGACGATCTTCATCTCCACGCATTTCATGAATGAAGCCGAGCGCTGCGACCGCATCTCGATGATGCACGCCGGCCGGGTGCTCGACAGCGACACGCCCGCCGCGCTCGTGAACAAGCGCGGCGTGGGAACGCTGGAAGAGGCGTTCATCGATTATCTGGTGCAAGCCGACGGCACGCCGGCCGTCGATGAGGAAGCGGTGGTGCCTGCTGCTGCGGCCGCCGGGCATGCGGCGCGTCACCGGCGTTTCAGCCTGCGGCGAATGGGAAGCTACCTGTGGCGCGAGTCGCTCGAGCTGCAGCGCGACCCGGTGCGTGCCACGCTTGCCTTGCTCGGCTCGCTGCTGCTGATGTTCGTGATGGGTTTCGGCATCAGCATGGACGTGCAGGATCTGCGCTATGCCATTCTCGATCGCGATCAGAGCACGCTGAGCCAGAACTACGCGCTGAACCTGGCCGGCTCGCCGTATTTCACGCAACAAGCGCCGATCAGCGACTATGCCGATCTCGATCAGCGCATGCGCAGCGGCGAATTGTCGCTGGCGATCGAGATTCCGCCCGGCTTCGGCCGCGACGCGCTGCGCGGCGCGCCGGTGGAAATCGGCGCCTGGGTCGACGGCGCCATGCCGGCGCGCGCCGAAACCGTGCAAGGCTATGTTCAGGGTATGCATCAGCATTGGCTGGCCGAGCAGGTGCGCGAGCGAACCGGTACCAGCGCGACCGGCAACGTGGCCCTTCAAACCCGCTATCGCTACAACCCCGATGTGCGCAGCCTGCCCGCGATGGTACCGGCGGTGATTCCCTTGCTGCTGCTGATGCTGCCGGCCATGCTGACTGCCTTGGCGGTGGTGCGCGAAAAGGAAATGGGGTCGATCATCAACCTCTATGTCACCCCGGTAACGCGCACCGAGTTCCTGCTGGGCAAGCAGATACCGTATCTGATCCTGGCGATGGTGAATTTCTTTCTCATGAGCCTGCTTGCGGTGACGCTGTTCGGCGTGCCTGTCACTGGCAGCTATCCGACCCTGGTGCTGGCGGCGTTCATCTTCAGCATCAGCGCCACCGGCATGGGGCTGCTTGCCTCGGCCATCACCAGCAGCCAGATCGCCGCCATGTTTTTCGCCATGATCGGCACGATGATCCCGGCTTCCCAGTTCGCGGGGCTGGTCGATCCGGTGTCTTCGCTCGAAGGCGCCGGCCGCTTCATCGGCGACATCTACCCGGCCTCCTACATGTTCACGATCAGCCGCGGCGTGTTCAGCAAGGGCCTGGGTCTGGCCGATCTGGGCGGCCAATTCGTGCCGATGGCCTTGTCGGTGCCGGTCATCATGGGCGCGGCGATCTTCTTGCTGAAGAAGCAGAGCGCCTGACATGCGCCGCTTGGCGAACATCTACCGCTTGGGCGTCAAGGAGCTGTGGAGCCTGTGGCGCGATCCGACGATGCTCGTGCTGATCCTGTACACCTTCACGGTGGCGATCTATACGTCGGCCACGGCGATGCCCGAGACCTTGCAGAAGGCGCCGATCGCCATCGTCGACGAAGACGGTTCGCCGCTGTCCACGCGGATCATTTCGGCGTTCTATCCGCCGCAGTTCATGGCGCCGCAATTGATCACGCTGGCGGAGATGGACCCTGGCATGGACGCGGGCCGCTTCACCTTCGTGCTGAACATTCCGCCCGGTTTTCAACGCGACGTGCTGGCCGGCAAGCCTGCCGAGATCCAGCTCAACGTCGATGCCACACGAATGAGCCAGGCCTTCAGCGGCAGCGGCTACGTCCAGCAGATCGTGAGCGCCGAAATCAGCGAGTTCATCCAGCGCTATCGAGGCAGTGCCGCGCCGCCGGTGGGTCTGGCCTTGCGCATGCGTTTCAATCCGGCACTGGAAAAATCCTGGTTCGGTGGCCTGATGCAGATCATCAACAACGTCACCATGCTTTCGATCATCCTG
>JAFKGG010000389.1 GCA_017307915.1 Burkholderiales bacterium
ACGCAGGATCGGTTGCGCATCAACGTCGAGGCCGACTTCTACGTGCGCGTGAAGCCGGTTCGCGAAGCGGTGGCCGCCGCGGCCCGCACGCTGGGCAGCCGCACCATGTCGATCGACGGCATGCGGCAGTTGCTCGAGGCGCGTTTCAATGATGCGCTGCGCACCGCCGCCGCCGAGCAGCCGATGGAAGCGCTGCATGAAAATCGCAGCGCCTATTCGCGACGGGTGCGTGAGCTGGCCTCGCTGGGCCTGGAAGCCAGCGGGCTCGAGATCGACAGCGTGTCGATCTCCAAGCTCGACCAGGCGGCGCGCGAATTTTTCAATCCCAACAATGCGTTCGACGCCGCGGGCCTGACCAAACTCACCGCCGAGATCGAAGAACGGCGCAAGAAGCGCAACGAGATCGAACGCGATTCGCAGGTGGCGATCCAGCGCAAGAACCTGGCGGCCGAGCAGCAGATGCTGGAGTTGCAGCGCGAGGAAGAATACGCGCGGCTGCAGCAGGAACGCGAGATCGCCATCCGGCGCGCGCAGCAGCAAAGCCAGATCACGGTCGAGTCGTCGGAGATGCGCCGCGGTTCGCAGGTCGCGGAGGTCAATGCCAACGAGGCGGTGGAAAAGGCGCGTCTGGTGTCCGAGCGCACGATCCGCGAAGAAAAGGTGCGACTCGAGCAGCAGATCAAGGAAATCGAGATCGATCGTGCGCGCGTGATCGAGATCGCCGAGACCGAAAGGCGCAAGGCGCTCGAGATCGCGCAGCAGGCCACCGAGATCGAGGTGGCCGAGTTCTCCAAGCGGCGCAATGCCGCGCTGGCCGAAGCTGAACAATCGCGCGCCGCTGCGGTCAAGGCCGAGGAATCGGTGATTTCGGCGCGCGAGCTGGAGCGTGCCGAGCGCGAAAAGGCGCTGGCGCTGGTGGCGGCAGCACGAGATATCGAAGCCAAGGGGCTGGCGCTGGTGCAGCAGGCGCAGGCCGAACAGCAGGCCGCCGAGCGGCGCGCTGAGACGACCCGCCTGCTGGCGCGCGCCGATGCCGATGCCGAGGCGCTGCGCCGCGACAGCGAAGACCGGCGCTATGAAGTGGAAGCGCGCGGCCGCCGCGCGCTGAACGAAGCCGAAAACGTGATGACGACCGAGGCGATGCAACTGCGGGCGCGGTTGGCGGCGATCGGCCAGATCGAAGCCGTGGTGCGCGAAAGCGCCAAGCCGCTGGAGCACATCAGCGAGATCAAGATCGTGCACGTCGACGGGCTGGGCGGCGCGGGCGGCGGGCAGGCGGCCGATGGCGCTGCGGCCGGCACCAGCATTTCGGATCAGGTGATGAACAGCGCGCTCAAGTACAAGCTGCAGGCGCCGCTGGTCAATGCGCTGCTCGATTCGGCGGGTATCAAACCGGATGACGTGGGGGGCGTGCTGAAGCCGTAGATCAGCCGGCCGCCGGCGTCTGTCCTCGCACCACCACCAGCGGCCTGCCATCGCTTTGCGCCCGTTCGACGTCGACCGCGATGCCGAACGCCGCGCTGAGCGTTGCCGTGCGGTAGATGGATGGCGCCGTGCCATCGGCATGCAGCCGCCCGGCTTTCATCAGCAGCACTCGGTCGGCATAGCGAGCGGCCAGGTTCAGGTCGTGAACCACGGCAAGCACGGCGGCGCCTTGCGCTGCCCGCCGACGCGCCAGGCCGAGCACGACCGCCTGCTGCGCCAGATCGAGCGCCGCAGTGGGCTCGTCGAGGATCAGCAGCGAATCCGCCTCGTTGCCGGCGATCTGCGCCAGCACGCGCGCGAACTGCACGCGCTGGCGTTCGCCGCCCGACAGCGTGGTGAACGGCCGGTCGGCGAACTCCTCCAGGTCGAGCTCCTGCAGGATGGCCGCGACGTGGGCGGCATTTTCGTCGGCACGTGCCTGGCGATGCGGCAGCCGGCCCATCTGCACCACTTCGCGCACGCTGAAGTCGAACGCCAGCGTCGAGTGTTGCGGCATCACGGCGACATGCTGCGCCAACTGACGTTGCGGCCAGGCGCGGCGCGTGCGCCCGAACAGATGCACATCGCCATCGGCGTTCCATTCGCCGCTCACGGCGCGGATCAGCGTCGACTTGCCCGCACCGTTCGGGCCGATCAGTGCGATGAATTCGCCGGCATGCTGCGTGAACGACACGTCGTCGAGCAGCACGCGGCCGGCGCGTCGCAGGCTCAGTCCGGCCAGGCTCAACACGGCCGCCCGGGCGGCATTGCACGCTTTCTCTTTCATCGCGATGTCACCGGCGAACGGCGGCCGCGCAGCAGCCACAGGAAGAACGGCGCGCCAAGCAGCGCGGTCAGAATGCCCAGCGGCAGCTCGGCCGGCCGCACCAGCGTGCGTGCCACCAGGTCGCCCAGCGTCAGCAGGCCAGCGCCGAGCAGCGCGGCCAGCGGCAGCATCCGGCGATGGTCGGGGCCTACGATCAGCCGCGCCAGATGCGGCGCGACCAGTCCGATGAAGCCGATGATCCCGCTGAACGCGACGGCGACACCGGCCGCGGCCGCGGTGACGGCGACGATGCCGCGCTTGAGCCATTCGACGCGCACGCCCAGGTGCATGGCTTCGGCCTCGCCAAGCAGCAGCGCGTTCAGCGACGGCGCCAGCCGTAGACCGACGACGATCATCGCGGTGATCAACGGAATCGAGATCGCCACGGCCGGCCAGTTGGCGGCGGCGAGACTGCCCAGGCTCCAGAAGGTCAGATTGCGCAACTGGTCGTCGCTGGCCAGGTAAGTCATCAGGCCGATGCAGGCGCCGGCCAGCGCGTTGACGGCAATGCCGCACAGAAGCATCGTGCCGGCATCGATCACGCCCTGCCTGCGCGCCAGCGTGAAAACCAGCAGCGAGGCGCACAAGGCGCCGACGAAGGCGGCGGCCGGCAGCGTCCAAATGCCGAGCAGGCGCGTAGCGCCGTGCAGCCAGGTCACGCCCAGCACGATCACCGCGACCGCGCCGAGCGCCGCCCCGGCCGATACGCCGATCAGGGTCGGATCGGCCAGCGGGTTGCGAAACAATGCCTGCATCAAGACGCCAGCGCAGGCCAGCCCGGCGCCGGTGCTCAAAGACAGCAACACGCGTGGCAGGCGCACGTTCCACACCACCACGTGATGGGCATCGCCGGCGGCGCCGTGCACGCCCGCGGCGAGGATCTGCACGACGCGCTGCGGCGCGATCGCGACGGCGCCGACGGCGACCGACGCGATGGCGATTGCCAGTAGAGCGAGGCAGGCCGCGATCAGCGTGCCGCTGTGGCGCCATGGCGCGCCGGCGTGGCGGGGCGCGTCTGTGCCGTGAGGCGCGCCTGTGCGGTAAGGCGTACCTGCGCGGTGAGGCGGCCTCATCGCAATTCCGGATGAAGCTGCGCGGCCAGCAGGCGAATGCCCGCCGGTGTTGACAAGCCGAGGCCCTGCAGGTACTGACCCGGGATGGTGATCAGCCGCCTGCTGCGCGCGGCCGGTGTGCCGGCAGCGCCGGGCGCGGTCAGCACCGCCGGTGCGCCGCCGCCGGCCGCCAGGCCCTCGGCATTGGTCAGGATGAATTCGGGCGCTGCCATCAGCAGTGCTTCCTGGCTCATCGCCTTGTAGCCCTCGAAGTCGTCGGCCACGTTTTGCGCGCCGGCCATTTCCAGCAAAGCGGCAGTGTTCGTGCCGCGCCCGCCGGCCACCGTGGGCCGGCCGCCGCCGGCGAGGATGAACACTGCCTTTGGCCGCGTTCTGGCGCGCGCCACCCATTGGCGTGCGCTTTGCAGGTCGCTTTTGAAGCGGGCGACCAGGGCTTCGCCTTGCGGGCCGCGCCCGAGCAGCCGCGCGATGGCGCGGATGCGTTGCTCCACGCCGGCTTCGCTGGCCTCGTCGCCGAGTTTGACGATCGCCACCCCCGCAGCCTGCAGTTGCTGCAAGGTCTGCGGTAGCGTGCGGTCGCGGCCGAGCAGCACGATCGTTGGGGCCAGCGCCAGGATCGGCTCGGCCGACGTCTGGCGAAAGCCCGGCAGGCGCGGCGTCTGCGCCAGCTCGGCGATGTGCTCGCTGCCGGCGGCGGTGCCGATGATCTGCGCCGCGGCGCCCAGCGCCACCACGATCTCGGCCAGCGTGCTGTCGAGCACCACCAGCCGTTCAGCGCCGGGCGATTGCGCCGCGGCGGCGCGAACGGGATATGCGGCGGCCGTCAGCAGCAACAGGCCGAACAACGCGATGACGGTCACGATGATCGACCATGACGGGGCGGGACACCGTGGCGGGCGCTTCATGAGTTCTGCTCCAGCAAGGCATCGAGCCACCGCTGTCCTGCGGGGGCGTCGAGACAGGGCACGATAGACAAGGAACCGTCGACGGTGTCGACACGCAGGCCCGCACGGCCGTCGAGCGTGCGGACCGCGCATGCGCTGCGTGCCGGCGCCAGGCGCAGATGCAGCTTGCAGCCGGCGGCCACCAGATGAAGCGCCTGCGCTTGCGCGCTGCACGCCGGTGACGTGCCTTGATAGGTCGACGTCAGGGCGCCGCCGGTCATGCTCAGCTCGACGGCCTGGAAGCGCGACGCATCGAGCAGGGCGGCCCGCGCCAGGCGAGCGGCGTGTTCGCGGTCGCATGGCGTGGCGGTGCGATGGTCGTTCACACGTGAAGCGGCGAGTGCCCGCGCCACGAAGCGCTGCGACTGTTCGGGCAACGCAAAGGCCATCAGCCCCGGCTGCGCGAACTCCTGCCCGCGCCGCGAGCGCAGGAACAGCTTGCCCAGCCCGTTGCCGTGCTCATCGAACCAGCATAGGCTCAGGCTATGGCCGTGCACGTCATGGTCTTCGAACAGGTAGCAGGCGTGCACGCGCTTCGTGTCGATCACGATGCGGTGCTGATCGCCGAGCAGCAGCAGCGGGGCGTTCGGGTCGCCGTACTCTTGCAGCGGCTGCGCGTTCAGGATCGCGATCGATACGCCGAGGCGGTTGGGCGTGACGACGAACAGTTTGCGCCATTGTTCGATGCCGGCCAGCATCTCGCGCAGCCTTGGCGCCAGCCGCACGGCGCCGGTGCCGACGCGGCTGGCGAGCAGGGCCGCCTCGGGCACTTGCAATGCGGTGGCGGCCTGACGGATGTGCAGGTGCGGCTGGCGCGCCAGCAGGGCCTGCCAGCGTTCCAGCAGCCGATCCCCATCGTGTTCGCCGTGCCCGCGGTGCGCGTCGCGCTCACCGTGAGCCATGCGATCAGAGTTCATTGCGCAGCTCCAGATAAGCGAAGCGCGTTGGCGGATCGAAGGTCGAACCACGTGCGCTGAAGTTGACCGGTTGGCGCCGCGCGAACACGTTGTCGATGCCGAACGACAGTGCGGTGCGCTTGGCCAACTGGTAACGCAGCTTGACGTCGGCAGTGCCGTAGTTCGAATCGAAAGGCGTGCTGCCGCGCTGGTTCGGGTCGGCGGCGAGGTAGTCGAAGTAATAGCGTGCCTGCACGTCGACGCGCCAGTGGCCGTCGTGCCAGCGCAGGCCGGCACGCGCGGTCTGGCGCGCATGCTCGGCCAGGCGCGCGCCGGTGCTGCCGTCGCGCGCGTCAAGCCATTCCCAGCCGGCCAGCAGTGACCATGCCGGCGTCATGCGCCAGGCCGCCGACAGTTCGACGCCTTCGAGCTCGGCGCGCGCCACGTTCACATAGCGGCTGCGGCTGCGCACCACCGCCGGGTCGCCGGACTGGCGTGCTTCGGTCACCGTCTGGATCAGATCGCTGACGCGCGAGCGGTAGTAGACCGCCCGCGCGTCGAGCGCCGCGTTCTGGTAGGAAAGCGCGGCCTCCCACGACTTGTTGGTCTCGGCTTTCAGCTCGGGGTTGCCGACGATCAGGATGGTGCCGCGCGTGAACGTCGAATACTGTTCGAGCACGCTTGGCGCCCGATACGCCTGGCCGTAGCCGATGCGCGCTCGCCAGGGGCCAAAGGTATGCTGCAGCGAAGCACGCGGCGTGGTTACCGAGCCGAAATCGCTGAAGCGGTCATGACGGATGCCGGCCAGCAATTTCCAATCGGCCGGCAGGCGCCATTCGTCCTGCGCCAGCACGAAGGTATTGCCGCGCGTGGCGCTGCGCTGGTTGATCGTGATGTCGATGTCGTCGCGTACGTGGCCGGCGCCGACCAGCAGGGCGTGATCGCCGAGCTCGAAGGCGTAGCGTGTCTGCGCCTGCCATTGCCGGTAGTCGGTGAATTCGATCACCGGAAAGCTGCGCGTGGTCGAGCCGTCGGCACTACCGTAGCCGAGATCGGCTTCGAGCACGCCGATGCCGATCGCGCCGCGGTAGTGCAGGCCCCCGAACCAGCGCCGTTCGCGCTCGAACGACTTGTAGGGTTGGGCCGGCGTTTGGGCCGTGGCGGCGACCAGGCCCGGGCCGGTATCGTCCTGGTCGACGTATTCGAGCGTCCAGCGCAGCGTATGTTCGGCAGCCAGCCGGTAGGCGCCGTCATAGCTCAGGTAGGTTTGCTGCAGTCGATTCAGGTCGGCACTGGTCGACGCCTCGTCGTAGCGGAACAGTCCGCGCCGGCGATGTTCCAGGCTGATGCGATGACGCAGCCCCGCGTCGCCGAACCCCAGCGTGGCGCCGAGCAGCGCCGTCTCGCGCTGGCCGTCGTCGGTGGCGCCTACCAGGCCCCGGATGCTGCCGGTCAGGCCCGTGTCGAGTAGTGGCGAGCGCGTGATCACGTTGATCGTGCCGCCGGTGGCATCGGCACCATACAGTGCTGACATCGGCCCGCGCACGATCTCGATGCGCTCGACGTTCTCGAGTTCGAGCAGGCTGGGGTTGACGGTGCCGTACTTGGTCGGGCGGCGCAGCCCGTCGACCAGCAGCGCGCCGGGCCGCAGTCCGAAGCCGCGCATCGCGATCGAGCTGTTCGAGCCGATGGCGCGTGCATCGACGCCGATCGCCAGCCGCAGTGCCTCGGTGATGCTGGCGCCCGAATAAGCCGCGAGATCGTCGCCGTCGATGACCTGCACGGCAGCCTGTACGTCTTGAATCGGTTGCTCCCGACTGGCGGCCGTGACGACGACGGGCGACAGGCGGGCTGTTTCGGTGTCGCCGCTTTGTGCCGTGGCTGGTGCGGCGGGCAGGCTGGCGATGGCGCAGGTCAGCGCGGTCAATGCCAATGGCAGCGGTTTGAAGCGCAGGGTTGCAAGAAGTTCGTTCGGCTTCATCGTTCGATCAGATCTTGAGGGGGCTGCTCGCTGCATGAGGCGCCTATTCAGGACGCTGCGCGATACCGGCCGTCGCCGTGCCGCACGGCCGCCGCGATGACGCGGTGGGGCGGCGCGATGACGAGCAGCAGCGCGGCGCGGCGCCGAGCTGGTGGTTTCATGGCGAGAACGCGAAAGGCGAAGCCGGCCGACGATCGACCAAGCCATGCATCGGCTGCAAGTCGGCGGCAGCGCAGCGCCGCGATGGCGCGACGCGCGGTCGGTCTAGGGGCTTCGGAAGATCAGGCCCGCGTAGGCGGGCCGCGTGCCGGCAGCGGTGCGCCGGTCAGCGAGGCGAGGCGTGCCGCTTCGATCGGCCGCAATGCATGGGCCAGCGGATGCGCCTGTCCCAGCGAAGGCCAATCGAATGACGGAGCGGCGTCGCCGAACAGGCACAGCGGGCAGTCGAGTGAGCGATGCTTGTGGTTGTCAAGCGGATTACCGCCGTCGGCGGGCGGTGCGAAATTGCCGTTCGCAGAGCAGATCGATGCGAACTGCAACTGATCGAACTGCGCTGCGCCACCGTGCGAGGCGAACAGCGGCGCGACGATCGCCGTGCCCAATGCCAGCACGAAGCACGCCAGCATCAGGCGTGCGAGTCGGCGGGCGCGGCGCAACGATTCCATGGGGGCGCATTCTCGCAGCAATGAGGTGCAGATGGCAATCGGTGCGCGGCTCAGGCGGGAGGTGGACGGGGCCTTGCCTTGCGCCCATTGCCGGCACTGTTGCCGCTATTGCTACCACCGCCACGCTTGCCGCCGCCATGCTTGCCATCGCCGGAGCGAGCTCCGCTGCGAGTGCCGGCGCGGTTGCCGTGGTGCTTGCCGGCGAGGCCACGGCTGCGCTGCAACTCGCTGGCAATCCCCACAAACGCCGCCACCAGCCGCGCGCTGCGCCGCTCCTTCAGGCAGACGACGTGCGCGTGCGTGTAGATCTCGGCATCGTGCACGCGCAGCATGCGCAGCGCCGGGTCGGCGATGTATTCGACCTCCGACACGGCGCCGATGCCGACGCCCTTGATCACCGCCTCGCGCACGGCTTCACGGCTGCCGATCTCCATCACCACCCGCGGCGTGACGCCGGCCTTGGCGAGCGCATCGTCGAGCGCCTTGCGCGTGGTCGAGCCGGCCTCGCGAAGAATCATCCGTTCGCCTTCCAGCTCGCGGACGCCGATCGAATCGCGGTCGGCGAAACGATGATCGTGGCGCACGAAGATCATCACCGGATGCCGGCTGTACGGGATCGAATGGAAGCCGGCGTCGTCGGTGACCTGCGCCAGCACCGCCACGTCGGTCTGATAGGCGAGCAGCGCCGCCAGCGCATCGGCTGAATTGCCGACCCGGACCGACACGCCGACGCCGGGAAAGCGCTGGTTGAACTCGGCCAGCATCTCGGTGACGTGGAACGGGCCGACCGCGCCCACGCGCAGGTGGCCCGATTTCAGCTCGCCGGAATCCTTCAGCAGGTGCAGCGCATCGGTTTCCAGCATGAAGACGCGCTGCGCGATCGCGAACAACTGTTCGCCCAGCGGCGTCAGCCGCACCGTATGGCCGCGCCGGTAGAACAGCTCGACGCCGTAGGATTCTTCGAGCAGCTTGACCTGCGTGGTGACGGTGGGCTGGCTGATGTGCAGCAGCTTGGCGGCGCCGGTGAAGCCGCCGGCGCGGGCCACGGCATGGAACGAGCGTAGTTGCGTCAGTCGCATTCGGGTCTCCAATCGGCTGCACTATAGATTTTTTGAATAGATATGTGCAAATAAAAGAATTTGCCGAGGCTCGCGCCCTGCGGCAGTCTGTCTTACCGGTCAACAGAGCTGGAATCGAGGAGCGCGTGTCCAAAGTCCAATCCCTTCGCTATCAGAACCCCGTGGCGATCCGCTACGGTGCCGGCGCCGTAGGCGAGCTGCCGGCGCTGCTGGCGGGGCGCCGCGCGGTGCTGGTCACTTTTCCCGAAGCCCGCTCGCTAGGTCTGGTCGACCGTCTGCGCGGTGTGCTGGGTGATGCGCTGGCCGGCATCGAAGACCGCATCGAGCCGAACCCCGACGTCGCCGAGCTGCGTCCGATGTACGAACGCTTCTGGCGCGAGCATCGCGATTGCGAAGCGCTGATCGCCGTCGGCGGCGGCAGTGCCATCGATACTGCCAAGACGCTGATGGTCGGCACCGCCGCCGGTTTCGACGAGCTGGTGGCGCTGCTGTCGCGCGGTGCGCCGTTTATCCCGCATCGCACCAAGGCGCTGATCGCGGTGCCGACCACCGCCGGTACCGGCAGCGAAGTCACGCCCTGGGCCACGGTGTGGGATCGGGCCGCCGGCAAGAAGTATTCGCTGCATCTGAACGAAACCTGGCCCGAAGCCGCGGTGGTCGACCCCGAGCTGATGCTTACGCTGCCCAATTCGGTGACGCTGCAAAGCGGGCTCGATGCCTTGTCGCACGCGCTCGAATCGATCTGGAACCGCAACGCCAATCCGATCTCGGACACCTTCGCCGTGGCTGCCGCGCGTGAGGTGATGGCGACGCTGCCGGCGCTGCTGGCCGAACCCGCCAATCGCGAGCTGCGCGGCCGCATGGCCCTGGCCGCGCTGAAGGCCGGCATGGCGTTCTCGAATACGCGCACGGCGCTGGCGCATTCGATCTCGTATGAAATGACGCTGCGCTTCGGTCTGCCGCACGGCATCGCCTGTTCGTTCACGCTGCCGATGGTGCTGGAGCGGGCGCTTGGCGTCGATGCTGGCCGCGACGAAGTGCTGGCCGAGATCTTCGGCGGCGATCTGGCCGACGCCCCGGCGCGGCTGGCGCGCTTCATCGAATCGCTCGGGGTGCGCACCGAGTTCAGCGCCTACGGCGTCGACGATACCGACTCGCGCCGCATGATCGACGATGCGATGGATGGCGTGCGCGGCAAGAACTTCATCGGCGTGCAGCGTGGCGCCGTGGCATAAGTGATTCCTTCACCGGCCTGCAACATGCCGCGGTCATCATCATGCTTTTTGCTAACGGAGCTGTGAGATGAAGACGAACCGTCAACGGAGTAGCACACCGATGTCAGCCGAATCCGAAACGCCGATCAAGGTCGCTGCAAGCGATCTGCCGCTGCAGGGGGCGCAACGCCGCTCCCTGCTGGCCGCCGCCGGTGCAACGCTGGCCGGCAGTGCGCTGCATGAGCTGTTATGGCCCGATGCCGCGCACGCGCAGACGCAGCAGCAGCCCAGGCGCGGCGGCACCTTCGTCTACACGAACACCTATCCCAACAACCGGATGGGCGACGCGCGCAACGGCAAGCACCCGTACTACCTGCTCGACATCAACACGCGCAGCGCCTACAACGGCCTGGGCTACGTGAACGCCAACATGGAGGTCGAGCCCGAGCTGGCCACCTCTTGGGAGCCCGATGCCGATCTGAAGGTCTGGGAGATCGCGCTGCGCGAAGGCGTGAAATTCCACAACGGCCGCGACATGACGGCCGACGACGTGGTGGCCTCGTTCCTGTTCCATCAGCAGAAGACGTCGTTCGCCAAGCAGATCGTCAAGATCGAGAAGACCGGTCAGTACAAGGTGCGCATGCATCTGGACCGGCCCAACAGCGAGTTTCCCTACATCCTCGGCGAATACCAATTGATGGTGATGCCCGCCGAGCCGCTGGAAACGATCGGTCTGGCGGGCATCGGCACCGGGCCGTTCAAGATCGTCGAGCTCGACCCGAAGCGCCGGCTGATCATGGAGCGCCATGCCGATTACTGGCGCAAGGGCTTGCCGTATCTCGATCGCCTCGAAGTGGTCAGCTCGCCGGGGCGCATGGAAGGCGCGCTGAACGGCTTTCGCGCCAATCTGTTCGACGCGGTGCTGGGCGTGGATCCGGGCCTGCTGCCCGATCTGGAACGCATTCCCGGCACGCGGGTCGACTTCTCCGATGCCGGCGACCAGGCGCTGATGATCCTGCCCAAGTACGAGGGCTCGCCGTTCAATGACAAGCGCATCCGCCAGGCGCTGGCGCTGGCCATCGACCGTGAAAAGGTGATGCGCATCGTCTACGGCGCCCAGACCGGCTGGATCGGCAACGACTCGCACCTGACGCCGGCCAACGTGGCATCGTTTCTGCCGCGCCCGGGCAAGCGCGACGTGGCCAAGGCGAAGAAGCTGCTGGCCGAGGCCGGCTACCCGAACGGCATCACGCTGCCGACGTTCTACTTCACCGCGTCGTGGCCCGAGATTCCGCGCGTGTTCCAGGTGGTGGCGCAGACCGTGAAGGACGCCGGCATCACGATGCCGATCGAACAGCGCCCCGGCGACGGCTATCGCGACTGGCGCGTCGAAGACGCCGCCAAGACGCGCAAGCACAAGTTCGCCTACGGCCCGTCGGGCGTGCGCAATCCGGGCGTCAGTCTGTACCGGATGCGGCCCGACAACAACGAGAGCGGCTACTGGAGCGGGCCCGCCTGTGACCGCTATCAGGCGCTGTACAACCAGGCGATCGGCGAACGCGACCCGGCCAAGCGCAACGCGCTGTACAAGCAGATGCAGGAGATCCTGTTCGATGACGTGCCGGCGATCCATCCGGTGGGCCGCAAGAACATGCTGATCCACAAGCCGCACCTGCGCGGGTTGAAGAACCATTCGCAGTTCTGGTCGATCCGCTTCGACGAAGTCTGGAAGGCGTAAGCCGTGGCGCTGGCTATCCTGCGACGGCTGCTGCTGTCGGTCCTGGTGCTGTGGCTGGTGACGGTGCTGGTATTCGTCTCGACCGAGGTGCTGCCCGGCGACGCCTTGCAGGTGTCGCTGACCAGCGACGAGGCGTCGATGATGTCGGCCGAGGATCTCGATCGCAAGCGCCGCGAGCTGGGGCTCGACCGGCCCGCCACGGTGCGCTATGCCGAATGGCTGGCGGGCGCGGTGCATGGCGATTTCGGCAAGACGATCATCGGCGGCTCGCAGGTCAGCGAGGTGATCGCGTATCCGCTGCGCAATTCGCTGCTGCTGGGGCTGGTCACGGCCTCGATCGCGATTCCGGTGGCCTTGCTGATCGGTATCGCCGCGGCCTATTGGCGCGGCCGCGCGCCGGACCTGGCCGTATCCACCGGCGCCATGATCGGTTATTCGATTCCCGAGTTCGCGTCGGGCAACTTCCTGATCCTGTGTTTTGCGATCTGGATTCCGATCTTTCCGGCGATGATCACCGCGTTCACCAAGGATCCGCCCAGTGCGCTGCTGTCGGCCGCGTTCCTGCCGGTGCTGGCGATCGTGATCGGCTCGATCGCGCACCTGGTGCGGCTGATCCGCGCCGGCTTCATCGAATCGCTGAACAGCGACTACGTCGAGCGCGCGCGGCTGGCCGGCGCTTCCGACCTGCGGCTGATTCTGCGCCATGCGCTGCCGGCCTCGGTGATGCCGGCCTTGAACTCGGCCGCGCTGTACGTGGCCGGCCTGCTGGGCGGCATCATCGTCATCGAAAAGGTGTTTGCGTATCCGGGGCTGGGCATGGTGCTGATCCAGGCGGTGGAAAAGCGCGAGGTGGCCGTGGTGCAGGCGATCAGCCTGGTCGCCGCGCTGATCGTGGTGACGATGAACCTGCTGGCCGATGCGCTGGTGATGGCGATCGATCCGCGCGCAAGGGGCCGCTGACATGGAACTGCGCATCGATACCTTTGCGCTGCGCAAGCCGGCGGCAGTGATCGGCCTGTCGCTGGTCGTGCTGCACCTGGCGCTGGCGCTGCTCGCGCCGTGGATCTCGCCGTTCGATCCCACCGAGCTGGTGGGCGGCCGGGCCGAGCCGCCGAGCATGGAGTTTCTGCTCGGCACCGACGTGCTGGGGCGCGATTATCTGTCGCGGCTGCTGCACGGCGGCCGCATGGCGCTGCTGGTGACCTTCACCGGCGTGGTCGTCGCGGTACTGGTCGGCAGTCTGTGCGGCGTGGCGGCGGCCTATTTCGGCGGTGTCGTCGACGACGTGATGATGCGCATCTGCGACATCAAGCTGGCGCTGCCCGGCATCCTGTTCGTGTCGCTGTTCATCACCGGCTTCGGCGAGTCGACCGGCGTGTTGATCGCGCTGGTCGGGCTGGTCTATTTTCCCGGTGTGATCCGCATCGTGCGCGCGCAGGCCTTGACGCAGGTGAACCTGGGTTACGTGAAGGCGGCGCAGTTGCGTGGTGAAAGCGCGCTGTCGGTGATCGTGCGCGAAGTGCTGCCTAATACGCTCGACGTGGTCTACGTCGAGCTTGCGATCCGCATGTCGCATGCGGTGCTGCTGTTGAGCACGATGTCGTATCTCGGCCTGGGCCTGTCGCCGCCCACGCCCGACTGGGGTCTGATGGTGTCCGAAGGCGTCGGCCAGCTTTCGTTCGCACCCTGGCTGGTGCTGTTTCCGGCGCTGTTCATCAGCACGCTGGTGATCGGCCTGAACTTCGGCGCCGAGGCGCTCGCCAACGCGCTGGGCATGGATGCGGCGCGCGGCTACGTGGGGGGTGTATGAACCAGCCGGTCTGTGCCGTGCCGCAAGCGCCGCAGCACGAACGCCTGCGGGTCAGCCATCTCGACATCGCCTATCGGCGCGTCGACGGCAGCTTGCGGCCGGCGGTGAGCGACGCCTGTTTCTCGCTGGCCCAGGGGCAGAGCCTGGGCATCGTCGGCGAAAGCGGTTCGGGCAAGTCGACGCTGGCGCGCGCGCTGCTTGGATATACGCGGCCCGGTGGCGTCATCACCGGTGGCTCGGTACGCATCGACGGGCAGGAAGTGTGCGGCCTGTCGAGCGAGGGGCTGCGCGCGCTGCGCGGCGGCCGCGTCGCATTCGTACCGCAGAACCCGCTGAGTTCGTTGACGCCGCACTTGCGCGTCGGCGCGCAGGTGGCCGAGGCGGTGCGCATACATCAGCGCTGCGACGCGGCCACGGCGCGCCAGGTGACGCTGGAACTGTTCGCCGCCACGCATCTGCCCGATCAGCAGGACATGTACGGGCGCTTCCCGCACGAGCTGTCGGGCGGGCAGCGCCAGCGCGTGGTGATCGCCGCGGCGCTGGCCGGCAACCCGGGTCTGGTGGTGCTCGACGAGCCGACCACGGCGCTGGACAAGACCACCGAGATCCAGGTGCTGGAACTGGTGCAGCAGCTGCGGCGGCGCTTGAACGCGACGCTGGTCTACGTCAGCCATGACCTGAACGTGATTTCCGAGATGTGCGATCGCGTGCTGGTGATGCTCGACGGGTGCATCGTCGAAGAAGGGCCGACGCGGCAGGTCTATCGCGCGGCCCAGCACGAATACACACGCCGGCTGATCGCGTCGATTCCGCGGCTCGACCGGCCGGTGGTGGCCGAACCCTGCGATCCTGTCTCCGCGTCGGCATTCGTATCGGCATCGGCGACTGCAATCGTCCGTTCATCCGCAGCCGCGTCCGTATCCGCATCGGCATCGGTCTCCGTGCTTGTCGCGACAGCCCCCGCAGCCCCGCTGCTGGCGGTCGAGCGCTTGTCGTTCAGCTATCCGCAGCGGCGCAGCTGGCTGCGCCGGGCGGCACCCGCATCGCGCCCGGCGCTGCATGATTTGAGCTTCGAGATCGCGCCCGGCGAAACGCTGGGCCTGGTCGGCGAATCGGGCAGCGGCAAGAGCACGGCGGCGGCGATCGTCGCCGGTCTGCTGGCGCCCGGCGGCGGCGGCATCCGCTTCGCCGGCCAGGCGCTGGCCGGGCTGGCCGCGCAGCGCAACGCCGAGCAACGGCGCCGCATCCAGATCATCTTTCAGGATCCGTTGTCATCGCTGAACCCGCGTCAGCGCGTCGCAGAGATCCTGATGCGTCCGCTGGCGCTGTTTCGTGGCCTGCACGGTGCGCGGGCGCGCGATGAAGCGCAGGCGCTGATGCAGCGGCTGCAGCTCGACCCCACGCTGCTCGACTGTTATCCGCGCCAGCTGTCCGGCGGGCAGCAGCAGCGCGTGGCGATCGCGCGCGCCTTCGCCGCCGAGCCCGACCTGATCATCTGCGACGAAGTGACGTCGGCGCTCGACGTATCGGTGCAGGCGCAGGTGCTCAAGCTGCTGGCCGAGCTGCAGCGCCAGTCGGGCGTGGCCTGCCTGTTCATCAGCCATGACCTGGGCGTGATCCGGCAGATCGCCGGCCGCGTCGTCGTGCTGCACGGCGGAGAAGTGCGCGAAGCCGGCGATACCGCGGCCGTGTTCGCGCAGCCGGCCGATCGCTATACGCGCGAGTTGATCAGCGCGGCCACGCGCGGCTACGGCAACCTGCCCGATGCCCTTGCCGGCCCGGCGCTGGTCGTCAATTCAGCATGAGCGCAGCCATGAAGATCATCCACGTCACCGATACGCATCTGATCACGCCGGGCATGTCGCTGTACGGGCTCGATCCCTACGAGCGGCTGAGCGCCTGCGTGGCCGACATCCGCGAGAATCACGCCGATGCGGCATTTTGCGTAATCACCGGCGATCTGGCGCACAAGGGCGAGTTGGCCGCCTACCAGGGCTTGCGCAAGCAGGTCGATACGCTGCCGATGCCCTGCCATCTGCTGATGGGCAACCATGATCTGCGCGCGCCGTTTCGCGAGGTGTTTCCGCAGGCGCTGCGAGATGCCGCCGGTTTCGTCCAGCATTCGCTGCGGCTGCCCGAGGGCGATTTCCTGTTCCTGGATACGCTCGATGAAGGCGTCAACGGCGGCCGCTATTGCGAAGCGCGGCTGGCCTGGCTGCGCGCGCGGCTCGACGAAGCCGGCGATCGGCCGGTCTATCTGTTCATGCACCACCCGCCGTTTCCAATCGGCATTCCGTGCCTGGACGTGATCTCGCTGGCCGAGCCCGAGCGCTTCGCCGAGGTGGTGGCGGGACGCCGCAACATCCGGCATCTGTTCTATGGCCACGTGCACCGGCCGGTATGCGGCAACTGGCGCGGCATCTCGACCTCGACGATGCGCGGGCTGAATCACCAGGTGCCGTTCGACCTGGTCACCGTCAAGCCGGTGCCGAAGAGCCATGAACCGCCTGCGTATGCGGTGGCGCTGATCTCACCCGATCAGGTGATCGTGCACTTCCACGATTTCCTGGATCGCCGTACGCTGGTCAAGCGCGGCGATCACTACGCCTACCAGGCTTGAGCGGCGCCATGTCGACGTCTGCCCCCAGCGTGGTGCTCGTGGTCTGCGACAGCCTGCGCCCCGATCTGGTCGATGCGCGCACGGCGCCGACGCTGGCGCGGCTGCGCGATGAAGCAGCTTTCTACCTGTTCTTTCGCGGCGTGTTTCCATCGACCACGCGCACCAGCGCAGCCAGCATCGCCACCGGCTGCCTGCCGGCGCGACATGGGCTGCTCGGCAACACCATGGTGCTCGACGAAGGCGATGGCTTGAGTTGCCTGTCGGCGGGGCGGCCCGACTTCTTCGAGCGCTTGCGTCGCGCCACTGGCCGCGCGCTGGGCCGGCCGACGCTGGCCGAGCGCGTCAGCGCGCTGGGGCCGGCAATCGTGATGTCGAACGTGTCGCCCGGCGCGGCCTATGCGCATGACCCGGAAGGGGCCGGCTTCGTCTATCACCGCGCCGGCTCGTTCGGGCCCGGGCGCAGCGTGCAGGCCGACGGCTTGCAGATCGCGGTCGGCGCGCAGGGCGATGCGCAGATGACGCAGCGTTTCTGCGCGGCGCTGGAACAGCGCTCGCCGCCGCTGGCCGTGCTGTGGCTGTCCGAGCCCGACCATACCGGACATCATTTTCCGCTCGGCTCGCCCGAGCATCGCCGTGCGATCGGCGCGGCGGATCAATGCGTGGCGCGCGTGCTGCAGACGATCGACCGCCTCGATCCGTCGCAACAGCGGATTCTGTGCGCGGTGTGTTCCGACCATGGCATGGAAACGGTACGCCAGCGCGTCGATATCGCGGCGCGGCTGGTGCAGGCCGGCTGGAAGGCTGCCCCCGATTCGTCGGAGCTGGTCGTGGCACCGCAGGGCACGTCGGCGATCCTGCATTTTGCGCCGCAGGCGGCGGCGCTGGTCGATCGCGTCGCCTGCTGGCTGCTCAAGCAGGATTTCGTCGACCGTGTTTTCGTCGGCGCCGATCTGGCTGCACTCGGGCTGCCGGCCGGCGGCTCGCTGGCGATCGCGTTGACGCTGGCCGGCGATGACCAGGTCAACGAATACGGCGTGGCGGGTCGGCGCGACGTGGCCGAGAACGCGCTGGGCGGCGAATCGAAACCCGGCAACGGCCAGCACGGCGGGCTCGGCCGCCACGAGCAGCGGCCGTTCCTGGCCTTGCGCGGCGGCGGCTTCGAGCCGGGCCACCGCGTCGAGCCGGCCAGCCTGGTCGATCTGGCACCGACCTTTCTTCGTCATCTGGGGCTGCCGGCCGGCGGCGTCGATGGCATGGCGCTATCGACGGCGCGGCCTGGCCGCAATGCCTGAGCCGACGCGCGATCACATTTTCAGCAAGGAGCATCGATGAACGACATCGAAGTCAACGGCCGCCGCTATCGGTCGATCAGGGAACCTGTCGCCGTGATCTGCGTCGACGGCTGCGAATACGACTACCTGACGCAGGCTGCCGCCGCCGGCGTCACGCCCTATCTGGCGAAGCTGCTGGCCGGCGATGCGGCATTCAAGGCCGATTGCGTCGTGCCCTCGTTCACCAATCCGAACAATCTGTCGATCGTTACCGGCCGTCCGCCGGCGGTGCACGGCATCTGCGGCAACTACTTCTACGACCGCGAAGCGGGCGCCGAAGTGATGATGAACGATCCCAAGTATCTGCGTGCGCCGACGATTCTCGCAGCGTTTTCCGAGACGGGCGCACGCGTGGCGGTGGTCACTGCCAAGGACAAGCTGCGCAAGCTGCTCGGCAAAGGCATGAAGGGCGGCATCTGTTTTTCGTCGGAAAAGGCCGCCGAAGTGACGCTCGAAGAAAACGGCATCGACAAGGTGCTCGACCTGGTCGGCATGCCGGTGCCCTCGGTCTACAGCGCCGAGCTGTCGGAGTTCGTGTTCGCGGCGGGCGTCAGGCTGGCCGAGACGCGCCGGCCCGACCTGATGTATCTGTCGACCACCGACTATATCCAGCACAAGTTCGCACCCGGTACCGCTGGCGCCAACGCGTTCTACGCGATGATGGATCGCTATCTGGCGCGGCTCGATGCGCTCGGCTATGTGGTGGCGATCACCGCCGATCACGGCATGAACGCCAAGACGCGGCCCGACGGCACGCCCAACGTCATCTATCTGCAGGACCTGATCGACGGCTGGCTCGGCGCCGAGCGGGCCCGCGTCATTCTGCCGATCACCGATCCCTACGTCGTGCATCACGGCGCGCTCGGCTCGTTCGCGACGATCTACGTCGCCGGTGCCGAGCGCGAGCAGGTCGCGGCGCGGCTGCGCGCACTCGACGGCATCGAGCTGGTGCTCGACAACGCCGAGGCCAGCGCGCGCTTCGAGCTGCCGCCCGACCGGCTCGGCGACTTGGTCGTCGTGTCGAGTCGTCACGTGGTGCTCGGCACCAGCCTTGCGCGGCATGACCTGTCGGGGCTCGATGCGCCGCTGCGTTCGCATGGCGGCGTGTCGGAGCAGACGGTGCCGCTGCTGTTCAATCGCAGCCCGGTGGGCCTGGCGGGCGGGCGGCTGCGCAACTTCGACGTGCTCGACATCGCCCTCAACCATCTCGCGACGCGGCCGGCGGCCGCCGAGCTTGCCGCGGAATGAACGCCATGAATACTTCCCGAGCTGCCGCACGCAGCGCTGATTTTCGTGAAGAAGCCTTGCGCATCGGCGGTGAGCGCGTGATGCGCGAGCGGCTGATCGAAGTGGCCAATCCGTACACGCGCAAGATCGTGGGCACGGTGCCCAAGGCTGGCATCGACGACGTGCGCCGCGCGTTCACTGTCGCCCGTGCCTATCGCTGCACGCTGACCCGCTACGAGCGCGCCCGCATCATGCAGCAGGCGGCGACGCTGCTGCGCGCGCGGCTGGAAGAAGCCTCGAACCTGATCACGGCCGAATCGGGCCTGTGCAAGAAGGATTCGGTCTACGAGATCGGCCGCGTCTGCGACGTGCTGAACTTTGCCGCGAACGAGACGCTGAAGGACGATGGCCAGGCCTTCTGGTGCGACCTGACGCCGCACGGCAAGAAGCGGCGCGTGTTCACGCAGCGCGATCCGCTGCTGGGCGTGATCTCGGCGATCACGCCATTCAACCATCCGATGAACCAGGTGGCGCACAAGGTGGCGCCGTCGATCGCCACCGGCAACCGGATGGTGCTCAAGCCCTCGGAAAAAACGCCGCTGTCGGCCTATCTGCTGGCCGACGTGCTGTATGAAGCCGGGCTGCCGCACGAAATGCTGCAGGTGTTGAACGGCGATCCGGCCGAGATCGCCGACGAGCTGATCACCAACCCGCACGTCGACCTGATCACTTTCACCGGCGGCGTGGCGGTGGGCAAGTACATCGCGTCGAAGGCCGGTTATCGGCGCCAGGTGCTGGAGCTGGGCGGCAACGATCCGCTGATCGTGATGGAAGACGCCGATCTCGACGAGGCCAGCACGCTGGCGGTGCAGGGTTCGTACAAGAACAGCGGCCAGCGCTGCACGGCGGTCAAGAGGATGCTGGTGCACGAAGGCGTGGCCGACCGTTTCGTCGAGCTGCTGACCGAGAAGACGCGCGCCTGGCGTTACGGCGATCCGGCCGATCCGAAGGTCGACATGGGCACCGTCATCGACGAAGCCGCTGCAATGCAGTTCGAGCAGCGCGTCAGCGAGGCAGTGACGCAGGGCGCGCGGCTGATGGTCGGCAACGTGCGTGACGGCGCGCTGTATTCGCCCACCGTCATCGATCGCGTACGCCCGGAAATGACGGTGGTGCGCGAAGAAACCTTCGGGCCGGTGTCGCCGGTGCTGCGCTTTGCGAACATCGACGAGGCGATTGCGATGTCGAACGGCACGGCCTTCGGCCTGTCGTCGGCGGTATGCACGAACCGGCTCGACTACATCACGCGCTTCGTGGCCGAACTGCACGTGGGCAGCGTCAACGTACGCGAGGTGCCGGGCTATCGGCTTGAGCTGACGCCATTCGGCGGCATCAAGGATTCGGGGCTCGGCTACAAGGAAGGCGTGCAGGAAGCGATCAAGAGCTTCACCAACATCAAGACCTTCAGTCTGCCCTGGTGAAGGCAGTTCGTTAGCCGTGCAGATCCTGCTCAACCTTCTGGCCGGCGTCGCCCTGCTGATCTGGGGTACGCACATCGTGCGTACCGGCATCGTGCGGGTGCTCGGCCCCAACCTGCGCCGGCTGCTGGCGCGCAGCGTCGGCAATCGCGGCGCGGCGTTCGCCAGCGGCGTGGGCGTGACGGCGCTGATGCAGTCGTCGAGCGCCACCGCGCTGATCGTCAGCTCGTTCGTCGGGCAGGGCCTGATCTCGCTGGGGCCGGCGCTGGTCGTGATGCTGGGCGCCGACGTCGGCACGGCGCTGATGGCGATGGTGTTCTCGCTGGATCTGCGCTGGCTGTCGCCGCTGCTGATCTTCTTCGGCGTGGTGATCCACTTGCCGCGCAAGAGCTCGCGCGCCGGGCAGATCGGCCGCGTGCTGCTGGGGCTCGGGCTGATCATCCTGGCCTTGCAACTGGTGATGCTGGCCACCGAGCCGATCAAGCAGGCGCACGGCGTGAAGGTGATCTTCGCTTCGCTGTCGGGCGACATCGTGCTCGACATGCTGATCGGCGCCGTGTTCACCATTCTGTCGTGGTCGAGCCTGGCGGTGGTGCTGCTGGCTTCGACCTTCGTCGCGTCGAACCTGATCACGGTGCCGGTGGCGATGAGTCTGGTGCTGGGCGCCAATCTCGGCAGCGGGCTGCTGGGGCTGATCGTGAACCTGCGCGCGCCGGGCGCCGGCCGCCACGTGGCGCTCGGCAACCTGCTGTTCAAGCTGGCCGGTTGTGCGGTGTTCGCGCTGAGCCTGCCTTGGGTGGTCGAGCTGATCGCGCGCTTCGATCCCGATCCGCGGCGGCAGGTGCTGGATTTTCACGTGCTGTTCAACGTGGCACTGGGCGTCGTCTTCATTTTCCTGACCGAGCAGGTGGCGCGGCTGGCCTTGCGCTGTCTGCCGCCGGCCAATGGACCGGCGGTGAGCGTCGAGCCGCGTCATCTCGATCCCAATGCACTACAGACGCCCGCGCTGGCGCTGGCCAATGCGGCACGCGAGACGCTGCGCATCGGCGATACGGTCGAGCAGATGCTGAGCGGCGTGCTGCACGTCATCCGCAGCAACGATGCACGCATCGTCGACGAGCTGGTCAGGCTCGAAGACGACATCGATTGCCTGTACACGGCGGTCAAGCGCTATCTGACGCAGATCGGCCATGCCGTGCTCGATGATCGCGACAGCCGGCGCTGGTCCGAGATCATGCAGATCACGATCAATCTGGAACACGTCGGCGACATCCTCGAGAACATGCTGCAGGATCTGCGTGACCGCAAGATCGCGCATCACCTGTCGTTCTCGAACGCAGGCATGCAGGAGATCGAAGAACTGCACGCGCGCCTGGTCGCCAATCTGCGGCTGGGGCTGTCGGTGTTCCTGAACGGCGACGTGACCAGCGCGAAGATGCTGCTGGCCGAGAAGGAGCGTTTTCGTGACCTGGAGCGCGCCTATTCGGCGACGCATCTGGATCGGCTGCTGGAGCGGACCACGCAGTCGATCGAAACCAGTTCACTGCACCTGGACATCATCAGCGACATGCGGCGCATCAACTCGTTCTTCTGCTCGACTGCCTACCCGGTGCTCGAACGGGCCGGCGAATTGCGCGGCAGCCGCTGGCGCGGCGAGGCCGCCGGGCCGGGCCCGGCGGCGGGCATCGATCTCAGCCGCGCGAGGCCGAGCGACGCTTGAACCCACCCAACGCGAACAGGCCGGCGCCGAGCAGCAGCGCGGTACCCGGCAGCGGCACGTCGCCGATCACTTCGCGGGTCAGCGCGACGCGGCCCAGAATGTAAGCGCTATTCGTCATGTCTTCCGTGGTCCAGAAGCCGTACACCTTGCTGCCGTCCAGCAGCTCGAAGCCGCGGATGTCGAGCGTGTACAGATCGCCATTGACGACGAAGCTGTCCGACAGCGAGTTGTAGTTCATCGTCACCCGATCGGCGCAGCCATTGATGTTGACGCCTGTATTGTTGGCGGAACCGTTCGCACACGGGTTCGAGCCGTTCGGCGTTTCGAAGTGGGTGAAGTCGTAGACGAAGCTGTAGTTGCTCTGCAAGACGCCGTCGACCTTGACGTCGGCCGAGATGGTCAGCCGCACGCCCTCGGCGCCGGTGCCGCTGGAGATCGGAAAGTTGAAATGCGTGAAAGTACCCAGCACCAGATCGTTGGATGGGCTGGGCGGCAGAATGGCCGTGGGAACGGTCGGGCTGGTCACCCCTTGGAACCGGTAGCCACTTTGCTGCGGTTGGCCCGAAGGCGTTCCCCATTTGACCGTGGTGTCGGAGCTGCCGTTGCCGCTGTAGGAGACGCTGGAACCGCCGATGGCGTTCGACCAGGTTCCGACGATGTTCTCGAACGTGACTACCGCGGCGTGGGCTGCGCCGGTAGCGAGCAGTGCTGAAGCCGCGAAAGCGCTTGCCAGCAGTGTTTTACGGATACTCATGAATCCTCTCCTGGGGTGTTGTGCCTTGGCGCAGCGAAAAACATGCCAACACAGGGAAAGGACTCGAATGCAGGCCGTGTTGTAAATTCTTTCGACGGCCGTAACGGAACCGAGTTGCACGACGCGCATTCGCCGCAGCGCCTTGTTGCAACTGTGCTTTATCTGTGCACTCTGAAGCCGACGATTGAAGCGAGGGGCAGTGCCGGCGATGCCGTTTGCCGGGTGCCCGGCGCTTGTTCGAACTGTGTAAAGCGCCGGCATGATGCATATGCATCATGCATTTTTCGCGGCCTTTCTCACCAGCTCGATGAAGGCGGTGACCAGCGGGGCACGGCTGTCGTCTGCCCGCGTCACGATGCCGACCGGCGGCATCGAGATGGCGATGTCCAGGCGCAGCGCTTTGGTGTGCCCGCGCGCCTGGTACATCTGCGCGATGCTGCGCGGCATGGCTGCCACCATGTCGGTCTGCGCCAGCGCCGTGTCGATCAGCAGCGAGGAATTGGTTTCGATCCGCACGCTCGGGCGCGCGATGCCGTGTTCGACGAAGATGCGTTCCAGTTCCTGCCGCATGGGTGCGCGCTCGGGCGGCAGGATCCATTCGTATCGGGCAAGATCGGCCACGGTCACTCTTCGCTTGCGCGATAGCGGGTGACTCGGCCGAACCACCAGGCTCACCGGCTCGGCATACAGGGCCTCTGACGTGAACTCGCGGCCCGCCGTTTCCTGCGTCAGCCGGGCGAGCACCAGATCGAGTTCCTTGCGTTGCAATGCCGCCAGCAGGCTTTCGACCGAGCCCTCGACCACGCTGACCACGAGCCCGGGCATGCTGGTGTGCGTCCTGGCGATCACGCCATGGAACAGCATCGGGATCGCGACGGACAGCGTGCCGATCCGCACCCTGCCCGAGGCGCCCGAGGCGACCAGATGCGTTTCAGCGAGCGATTCGCCGGCCTCGTGCAGCAGCAGGCGTGCCCAATGGATGGCCGTCTCGCCGGCAGCGGTAGGCCGCACGCCGCGCGCCTGGCGCTCGAAGAGCTGCACCCGATAGAGGTCTTCCAGTTCCCGCAGCAGCTTGCTGGTCGCAGGCTGGCTGAGGTTCAAGCGCGGGGCGGCCTGGTGAATATTCAACGTATCGCCCAGCGCGTCGAGCAGTTCCAGGTGGCGCAAGCGCAGCCGCGAACGGATGCGGTTGTCGAGTTGCGGATGCATGGCCGGTCTCCGTAAAGGATTCCTGAAACGAATCCATCGATCCGAATATTTGGCTTGTCGGAATTGGTTGGCAGCTTAACATCGAGGCATTCAGAACGAAGGACGTCCATGAAGATCACCATGCTGGGGACCGGCGCTGCGCTGCCCGATCCGGACCGAGGCCAATCGGCCATCCTCATCTCCACCGATTCCGGCCGGCACTACCTGCTGGATTGCGGCGAGGGGGCCACCCGCCAGATGGTGCGCGCCAACATCAATCCCGCTGACGTCGGCGTGGTGGTTCTGACGCACCTGCACCACGATCACATCTGCGATTTTCCGTACTTCGTCATCTCGGGCTGGATGCTCAATCGCGCCACCGCGCCGGTGCTGCTGGGGCCGAAGGGCACCAAGCATTTCGTGCGCCATCTGTTCGAGGACGGCGCCTATCGCACCGACTTCATCGCGCGCTCGGCCTATGCCTTGCGCAAGGAGAACCTGCAGGCCGTTCGCCCGGACGTACGGGAGATGCAACCGGGTCTGGTGTATGAGGATGACGAGGTGCGCATCACCGCGCTGCACGTCGATCACCTGCCGCACGAGGTCTGTGAGTGCTTCGGTCTACGGGTCGAGGTGGAAGGCAAAGTCATCGCCTTCAGCGGCGACACGAAGCCCTGTGCTGCCATGGTGGAACTCGCACGCGACGCGGACTTGCTGATCCACGAATGCACGTTCCCGCAGTCGTTCATCGATCATCGCGCCAAGACCGGTGTCGGCACCTATGCGCACACCAGCCCGTTGGGGCTGGGCAAGATCGCAAGCGAATCGGGGGCCAGGAGCGTGGTCGCCACGCATTTCGGGCATTTCGATTCCACCTCGCCCGTTCTCAAGCGCGCGGCCGGCAAGCACCTGCCGACTGAACTGATGGGGCCGCATCTGCTCGAAGAGGTTGTTGCCGACATCCGGAAGAACTATGACGGTCCGCTTCGCCTTGCCCACGATCTGATGCGGATCGATCTTTGATCGCTGCGGCGGGCATGAATCGCACGAGCATTTCAATACACTTTGGGGATAGCAGCATGAAAGATCGACTGGTGATTCGTCGACGTGAGGTACTGGCCGGCGTCGCGGCTTCCTGCATGGGCTTTGCATTGCCGTCGCTGGGCCAGGACAGGCAGTTTCCGAAAAGGTCGGTGCGCTTCGTCGTGCCGTTCGCGCCCGGGGGCGCCGCGGACGTGGCCACCCGGCCGCTCGCGAAAGAGCTGGAGCCGGTGTGGAAGCAGCCGGTGCTGGTCGACAACCGGCCCGGCGGACTGTTCATGATCGGCTTGCAGGCCGCCCTTCAGGCGCCGGCCGATGGCCATACGCTGATGTACCTCACCAACAGCATGGCTGCGGTGCAGGCCGTGCACAAACAATACGATCTCAGCCGCCAGCTGATCCCGGTGACGCAGACGGTCAGCTTTCCGATGGTGATGCTGGTGCCGGGAAATTCGCCGTTCAAGACGGTGAAGGATCTGGTTGCATATGCGCGCGAGCACCCGAACAAGCTGCGCTACTCTTCGGTCGGGGTCGGCAGCACCGAGCATCTGAAGACCGCCGAATTCCAGAAGGCCGCGCGCTTCGAGGCCGACCACATTCCCTACAAGTCCGGCCCCGACATGGTGATGGGCCTGCTCAGCGCGCAAGTGGATCTGACCCTGACCGCTGCCAACTTCGCTTACACCTATGCGCCCAAGGGCCAGGTGCGGGTGCTTGCCGTCCTGGGCAGCCAGCGGATCAAAGAGATGCCGGACGTTCCCACGCTGAGAGAAACCGGCTTCGACGTGTCCCCGTTCAACTTCTGGAGCGGCTATGCGGTCAAGGCCGGAACGCCGGCATCCGCCGTGCAACAGATCTACCAGGATCTGGCAACGGCGGCCGTCACCCCCTTCATGAACGAGACCCTGGCCGGGCTGGGGATGTCGCCCGCGGTCAGCAAATCCCCCGACGCGTTCGCCAAGCTGATTGCCGATGAACTGGCTTGGGCGATGGAGCAGGCGAAGGGAATCGATCCGGCTTCCTGAGCGGGTGCGGTGCCCCGGCTTCAAAGCACTACCCGGAGGCGATTGCCCCGCCCCGCAGGAGACTTCGTGAGCATCCAGCCATCATCCCCAACGGCGTCGGCCGTCCTCGATACTTTCCAGCTGCACATCGACGGCCGGCAGGTGCCGGCGGCTTCCGGCAAGACCTTCGACACGATCGATCCCTATACGCGCGAGCCGTGGGCGCGTGTTCCCGACGCCGGCATGCAGGACATGGACGCGGCGATCGCCGCGGCGCGGCTGGCTCTCGACGGGCCTTGGGGCCGCATGACCGGATTCGAGCGTGCCAGGCTGATGCGCCGCCTTGCGGAGCTGATCGAGCGCAACGCCGAGCCGCTGGCCCGGCTGGAAGTGCGCGACACCGGCAAGCTGTATCGGGAAATGATCTTCCAGTTGCGTTACCTGCCCGAGTGGTTCAACTACTACGCCGGTCTGGCGGACAAGATCGAGGGCCGCACGGTTCCGACCGACAAGCCCAATTTCTTCGTCTATACGCAGCGACAGCCGGTCGGCGTGGTGGCGGCGATCATTCCCTGGAACGCGCCGCTGATGCTGATGAGCATGAAGCTGGCGCCGGCGCTCGCGGCGGGCTGTAGCTTCGTCCTCAAACCCTCGGAACACGCACCGGCGTCGACGCTCGCCTTCGCGCGCCTGGTTGAAGAAGCCGGCATTCCGCCGGGCGTCTTCAACGTCGTGACCGGTCTCGATCGCGGGCTGGGCGCGCATCTGGCGAGCCACCCCGGCGTCGACAAGGTGGTGTTCACGGGTTCGACCGCGACCGGCCGGGCGGTGGCCCAGGCGGCGGCGTCCCAACTCCATGGCGTGGTGCTGGAACTGGGGGGCAAGTCGCCGCAGATCGTGTTTGACGATGCCGACGTTGCCGCTGCCGCCAATGGCGTGATCGCCGGCATCTTTGCCGCCGGCGGGCAGACCTGCATGGCGGGCTCGCGCCTGATCGCCCACCGCAGCGTCGTCGATGATCTCGTCGCGCGCGTGGCCGGGCGTGCCGCTTCGATCCGGCTTGGCGATCCGCAACACGAGGCCACCGAGATGGGACCGATCTCCAATCGGCCGCAGTATGAGCGCATACGCGACTACCTTCGCATCGCGGCCGAAGAGGGCGCCACGCTGCGGGCCGGGGGCATCGACGAGCAGTCGGGGGGCTGGTTCGTCAGGCCCACCATCCTGACCGGCGTGACGCCCGCGATGCGGGTGGCTAAAGAGGAGATCTTCGGCCCCGTGTTGTGCGTGCTTGCCTTCGACACCGAAGCGGAAGCGATCGCGCTGGCCAACGATACCGAGTACGGCCTGGCCGGCTCGGTATGGACGCAGAACATCCAGCGTGCCCATCGTGTTGCCGGCCGGTTGCGGGCCGGTACGGTATGGATCAATTCGTATCGTGCGGTGAGCCCAAGCGTGCCGTTCGGCGGGTTCGGCGCGAGCGGACTCGGGCGCGAGAATGGCCTGGAGTCGATCCTCGACTTCATGGAAACCCAATCGGTGTGGGTGGAGCTGGGCGGCGCAACCCGTGATCCCTTCCGCATGGCATGAACTTTCCCGGAGCAAGAACATGGATCAATCGACGGTGACGCCGCGCCTGGCCGGCAAGACCCTGGTGGTAACGGGTGCCGGCCAGGGGATTGGCAAGGCTTATGCCGCGCGCCTGGCGCAGGAAGGCGCCGAGGTGCTGCTGGTGGACATCAATGAGCAGGCCGTCGCTGCCGCCGTGGCCGACCTGAAGGCCGCGGGGTTGGCCGTGGCAGGCCGCGTCGCGGATGTGGCGGATCCCCGGTCGGTGCAGCGCCTGGCCGAGTCGCTGCGTCCGGCGCATCCCAGGATCCACGGTCTGATCAACAACGCGGCGGTCTTCTCCACGATCAAGCTGGCGTCTTTCTGGGACATCGACCCCGAGCAGTGGGACAAGGTGATGGCGGTCAACGTGCGCGGCGCCTGGCTCATGGTGACGGCGCTGCTGCCCCAATTGCGTGCAGCCGGTCAGGCCAGCATCGTCAACATCGGCTCGGACGCGGTCTGGATGGGCAAGCCCGGCTATCTGCACTACGTGACCAGCAAGGCCGCGATCTACGGCATGACGCATGGCATGGCGCGCGAGCTGGGCGCCGACGGCATCCGGGTGAACACGCTGTCGCCGGGCTTCACGACCACCGAAGTGCCGCGCGATACGTTCACGCAGGCGCAGCTCGACGGCATCATGAATGCGCAGGCGTTCAAGCGCCTGGCCGACGCCGGAGACATGGTCGGCGTGGCGGCGTTTCTCATGAGCGACGACAGCCGGTGGATGACCGGCCAGACCTTTCACGTCACCGGCGGCCTGCTGTTCCGCTGATGTGCGCCGCCCGGGGCTTCGAGCGCCGGGCGAGGCATGTATCATCGTCGACGGTCTCGCCTGAGTCTTCGTCGACCTCCTCCTCGCAACACGTCGTGAGCCCCACTCCCGCAATCGGACGGCTTCCCGCCGGCGTCGTCACGCTGGCCGACCATGAAGCGCATGCGCGCACGCGGCTTGATGCCAACGCGCTGGCCTACTTCAGCGGCGGCGCCGGCGACGAGATCACGCTGGCCGACAATCGCCGTGCCTGGGACAGCCTGCGGCTGCGGCCGCGCGTGCTGCGCAACGTGGCCGGCGGCCACACGCGCGTCGAGCTGCTCGGCCGCACGCTGGCGCATCCGCTGCTGCTGGCGCCGGTGGCCTACCAGAAGATGGCGCACGCCGACGGCGAGGTGGCCACCGCGTGCGCGGCCGCGGCGCAGGGCGCGGGCCTGGTGCTGAGCACGCAGGCCAGCACGCCGCTGGAAGAGGTGGCGGCCGCCATGCTGGCCGAGCCCGGGCGCGGCCCGTTGTGGTTCCAGCTCTACATTCAAGACGACCGCGAGTTCACGCGCGCGCTGGTGCAGCGCGCCGAGCACGCCGGCTACGAAGCATTGGTGCTGACCGTCGATGCGCCGACCAGCGGCGCGCGCGATCGCGAGCGCCGGGCCGGTTTCCGGCTGCCGGCCGGCGTGTCGGCGGTGAACCTGGCGGGTATGCGCGTGTCGGCGCAGCCTGCCTTGTCGCCGGGCAAGAGCGCCTTGTTCGATGGGCTGCTGGCGCGCGTGCCGACCTGGGAAGACCTGAGCTGGCTGATCGCGGCCACGCGCCTGCCGGTGCTGGTCAAGGGCGTGCTGCACGAAGACGACGCGCGGCAAGCCGTGGCGCTGGGCGCGGCCGGCGTCATCGTGTCGAATCATGGCGGGCGCACGCTGGACACCAGCGTGGCCACCGCGATGGTGCTGCCGCGCATCGCCGATGCGGTGGCGGCGCAGGTGCCCGTACTGGTCGATGGCGGCATCCGCCGCGGCACCGACGTGCTGAAGGCGGTGGCGCTGGGCGCGCGCGCCGTGCTGATCGGTCGGCCGTACGTCTATGCGCTGGCCAATGCCGGCGCGCTGGGCGTGGCGCACGTGCTGCGGCTGCTGCGCGACGAGCTGGAAATCGCCATGGCGCTGGCCGGCTGCGCGACGCTGGCCGACGTGACGCCGGCGCTGCTGTTCGAGCCGTAAGCCGCTGCTGCTCGGCCGGGGGCTGCTTCGGGTTCGACCCGACAGACTGAGCCTGTACAACTTCCTAGAATGTCCCAACGGATATCATCGCCGGACGACCCGCCGCTGCGGGGCTTTTCTAGGAAAGGAATTCAATGCAACGACGTCAATTCGTTCGCCTGCTGCCGGCCGCTGCCGCCGGGCTTGGCCTGTCGGGCGCGGCCTGGGCTCAGGCTGCTTATCCGACGCGTACGGTGCGGCTGATCGTGCCGTTCGCGCCCGGCGGCACCACCGACATCGTCGCTCGCGTGCTGGCCGACCGCATCGGCGCGGCGCTGGGGCAGTCGATGGTGGTCGACAACAAGGGCGGCGGTGGCGGCATCATCGGCGCCACCGAGATCGCGCGTGCCGCGCCCGACGGCTACGTGATCGGCATGGCCACCGTGTCGACCACGGCGTCGAACCCGGCGATCAACCCCAAGACGCCGTACAACCCGCTGACCGACTTCACGTCGATCACCAACGTGGCCGCCACGCCGAACGTGATCGCGGTGCACCCGTCGTTTCCGGCGCGCGACTACAAAACCTTCCTGTCGGAGGTCAAGCGCAACCCCGGCAAGTATTCGTTCGCCAGCTCGGGCACCGGCGGCATCGGCCACTTGCAGATGGAGCTGTTCAAGGTGCTGTCGGGTACCTTCATCACGCACATCCCGTATCGCGGCGCCGGCCCGGCGCTGGTCGACACGGCCGGTGGGCAGGTGCCGATGATCTTCGACAACCTGCCGTCGGCGCTGCCCTACATCAAGGAAGGGCGGCTAATTCCCATCGTGGTGGCGGCGCCGCAGCGGCTGGCCGTGCTGCCGAACATTCCCACCTTCAAGGAAGTGGGGCTCGAACAGGTCAACCGCATGGCGTATTACGGCCTGCATGGCCCGAAAGGCCTGCCGGCCGACGTCGTCAACAAACTGTATGCGGCGGTCAAGAAAACGCTCGATATCCCCGAGGTGCGCAAGCGCATCGAAGACACCGGCTCGCTGATCGTCGGCAACACGCCGGCCGAATTCGCCGCGCAGACCAAGGCCGAGTTCGAGGTCTACAAGAAGGTGGTCGAGCAGCGCAATCTCAAGCTCGACGCGTAAGGGAACGACCGGCCCTGCGAGGGGCCGGCTTCAGCGCCTGCTCGCGCCCTGCCGGGCGCGCCCAGACAAACTCAAGCGCGCTGCGGCCGCGCCGCTCGCGCCGACGCGTGCGCGGCCTGCGTGAACAGCTCGGCCAGGAACGCCGCAGCCGGCGTCGGCTGCGCATCGCCCCAACTGATCAGCGCGATCGACGGCGATTCCAGCGTTTCTTCGAGCTGCAGCGGCATCAAGCCGTTGGCCGGCCAGCGCAGCGCGAACAGCTCGTGCGGGAAAGTGCCGATCAGATCGGTACTGTGCACGATCGCTTCCAGCCCCGACAGCGTTTCGCAATGCACCGGGCATTCGGGTTCGCCCAGCCGCGCGGCGGCATAGGCGCGCCGCAGCGCGCGCGACGAGCTGCTGAACGCGCTCGGCGTGGCCCATTGCGCGCCGCCCAGTTCCTTCAGGCGACGCGCGCTGGCCAGCGGATGTTTCTTGCGCGTGGCAGCGATGATGGTCGACGAGCCGTACAGCGGATGCACGCTGTATTCGGGGCCGAGCTGCTCGGCCGGTGAAGCAATCACCGCGAAATCGAGCGTGCCCTCGCGCAGATAGCTGAGCAGCAGCGGAAACGCCGGCGCCATGATGCGCAGCGACACGGCCGGCCACTGCGCGCGAAAGCGGCCGATGATCTGCGGCAGCCACACCATCACCGGCAGATGCGACAAGGCCAGCACCACCTGGCCTTCGCGCTGGCCGCGCAACTGTTGCAGCGTTTCGCCGGCGCGGCGCGCTTCTTCGCGAATGGCGCGAGCGCGCGGGATCAATGCCTGGCCATAGTCGGTAAGCCGCACGCCGCGCACGCCGCGCGTGAACAGCGGCACGCCGGTGTCGGCTTCGATCTTCAGCAACTGCTTGGTGAGCGCCGATTGCGAGACGCCGAGCTGGCGCGCCGCCATCGTCAGGCTGCCGGCATCGGCGATGGTGGCGACCAGTACGAGCGCATCGGCATTCATGGCTGCAATCATAACCCTGTGGAATGTCCATGAGAATTTTTGGGCTTGTGGTCATGGTTCGTGCGGCAATAAGGTGTGCTTGTTACAACTTCGTTGCTGCCTTGTGTCGATGAGTACCGCGCCTGCCGCTTCCGTCTGCTTCACCGTTGCCGCGCTGTGCGAAGGCACCGTTGATGCTGCGCTTGCCCATCTGACGTCGGCGGCCGGCTTCTCGCAGTGGAGCCTGGGCATGCAGCAGTGCCGCGAGGAAGTGCCGGGGCTGCTGCACGGGCGCTCAAGCTTCGACGGCAGCACCAATTGGGTGCGCACGCGGGTCGAGCGCTGGCTGGCGCATGTCGATGCGCCGCAGTCGGCAGGTTTTCGCATCGACTATCTGTGCGGCTCGAACCCCGACCAGCTGGCCCTGCGCATCGCCGCAACCATCGCGCCCGGCGCCTGGCTCGGCTACGCGTCGGGAGCGATGGTCACGCTGCTGGCCTGGCGCACGGCAGGCATGAGCGATCAGCGCTGGCAGCAATTGATCGCCGCGCACGAGACCGAGATCGAACTGATCCGCACGCAACTGGCCGGCATCGCCGCCGGCAGCAAAGCATGAACGATTCCACCACGACCCTGCCGGCAAGCCCCAAGCTCAGTCCGTTCTATGTCGAGCTGCGCCCGTCGCAGACGGTGCTGTGGTGCAGCTGCGGCCTGAGCGCGCGCCAGCCGTATTGCGACGGCAGCCATCGCGGTACCGGCTTCGAGCCGCTGCGCTACACCGCCGGCCCCGAAGGCGAGGAAGTGCTGTTGTGCGCCTGTAAGCGCACCTGTACGCCGCCGCACTGCGACGGCTCGCACAACGCGCTGGCTGGCGTCTATGGCGTCGACGATCCGGACAGCGAAAGCAATCGCCGCGTGGTCTGGACGCCGCCTACCGATGATGGCCGTGCGCGCGTCAATGGCGGTTGCTTCGTCTGCTCGGTCGACCGCCAGCCGTTCAACAGCGTCGGCACGCTGAGCTGGGCACGCGTGATCACCGCCGATCACGGCGCGCGCCACCAGAGCCAGTTCTGTCTTGATTTCGCGCCCGGCGTTTCGCCGGTGATGGCCTTCGGCGATTGCGAAGTGGCGCTGATGGCGGTGAACGGCAGCGGCACGATCGACATTGCGGGGCGCTGCTTCGAGTTCGAAGCGCCGCTGGGCATCCACGTGCGCCCGGGTGAGGCGTTCCGCATCGATAACCGCAGCCCGGACACGATGCGCGTGTTCGCCTCGGTCGGCGCTTCGCTGACCGAGCCGCTGTGGCCGGCGCAACTCGGCGACGACTTCGACGCCGGCGCGCCGTTGCGGCTGGCGCCGGTCGATGCCGCGCAGCGCGTGGCGATGGCCGAGCGCTTCTTCCAGATGCTGGTCGACAAGCGCCATGGTTCGCAGCGGCTGACGCAGTTCATCGGCGAGATCCCGCGCAGCAAGGCGCTGCCGCATCGGCACCTGTACGAAGAATCCTTGATCGTGCTGGCCGGCCAGGGCGTGATGTGGACCGAGACGCTGAAGGCGCCGGTCAATGCCGGCGACGTGATCTTTCTGCCGCGCAAACAACTGCACTCGCTGGAATGCACCAGCGATACGCCGATGCTGGTGGTCGGCGTGATCTACCCGGGCGACAACCCGGCCATCAACTACTACGATTGAACGGTAGCTTCATGCCGATCACCTTGTCGACCTGCCAGGCGCTCGATCGCGAAGATCCGCTGCGCCATCTGCGCGAGCGTTTCGAGCCGGCGCGCGACGGCGCGATCCATCTCGACGCCAACTCGTTGGGCCCGATGCCGGCCGGCATCGCCGATGAAATCGCGCAGCGCATGCGCGACGAATGGGCCGGCCTGCGGCGCCGCGCCTGGAGCCAGGCCGACTGGCTCGGTTCGCCGCAGCGCATCGGCGCCGCGCTGGCGCCGATTCTGGGCGCCGAGCCCGATGACCTGATCGCTGCCGACAACACCACCATCGATCTATACAAGCTGCTCACTTATGCGCTGTCGCTGGCCGACGGCGAGACCGGCAAGCGTGTGATCGTGCTCGAGCGTGAAGGTTTTCCGACCGACTGCCACGTGGCGCAGGGCGTGGCGCGCGCCTCGAAAGGGCGCTGGGAACTGCGCACGATCGACGGCGAAGCCGAGCTGGCGCAGGCGCTGCGCAACGACGTCGCGGTGGTGATGCTGTCGCACGCCGACTATCGCAGCGGCTGGCGCTGGGACATGGCCGCGGTGAATCGCCAGGCGCATGCGGTGGGCGCGCGGGTGCTGTGGGATCTGTCGCATACCGCCGGCGCATTGCCGGTGCGCTTGCGCGAGACCGAAGCCGATTTCGCGGTGGCTTGCGGCTACAAGTATCTGTGCGGCGGCCCCGGCGCGCCGGCGCTGGCCTACATCCATCCGGCGCTGCGCGATCGCGGCTGGCCGACGATCCCGGGCTGGCTCGGCCATGCCGATCCGATGACCTTTCCGTGCGCCTACGAGCCGGGGCCGGGCATGGCTTCGCTGATCAACGGCACGCCGCCGATCCTGCAGAACCTGATCCTGGAAGCGGCGGCGCGCATCTGGAGCGAAGTGCCGCCGCAGGCGCTGGCCTGGAAGCACCGCTCGCTGTCGGAAACGCTGGTGACGCTGCTGGAACAGGAATGCGCCGAATTCGGCGTGCGCGTCGCGTCGCCACCCGACTATGCGCAGCGTGGCGGCCACGTCACGTTTACGCATGAAGGCGGCGGCGCCTTGTGCGAGGCGCTGCTCGAAGCCGGCGTGGTCGGGTCGTTCCGCAATCCCGACGTGATCCGGCTCGGCTTGTCGCCGCTGGTGCTGTCGCACGCCGACCTGTGGGAAGCCGTAGCGCGGCTGCGCCGACTGCTGGCCAACGAAGGCTGGCGCGCCGAACGTTTTCGCAACTTCACTTTGTGATGATGAACGGCCCGGCAGTTCCGCCTGGCCGATTTGCCCGCCAATCGATGCGTCTCTAATCAAGGGAGAGCTCTCATGAAGGTCAAGCTGGGTCTATTGACGACGATCGTTGCCGCTGCGTGTGTCTGGGCCGGGCCGGCTGCGGCGCAGCGCGGCACGCTGACGGTATTGGTGGGCTTTCCGCCCGGGGGTGCCACCGACGTGGTGGCGCGTACGTTGGTCGACAAGCTGAAGGATTCGCTGGGCCAGACGGTGGTGGTGGAGAACCGCGCCGGCGCCGGCGGCCAGATTGCCACGCAGCAATTGAAGGCCGCGCCGGCCGACGGCTCGGTGGTGATGCTGACGATCGATCATTCGCACGTGATCATCCCGCTGACCTTCAAGTCGGCCGGCTATGACCCGATCAAGGATTTCACGCCGCTGGCCGGCGTGGCGATGTATCGCAATGCGCTGGCGGTGAACACGGCGCTGGGCGCCACCACGATGGCCGATTTCGGCAAGTGGCTGAAGGCTCATCCGACGACGGCCAATTACGGCGTGCCGGCGGTGGGCAGCGTGCCGCAATTCGCCGGCTTCATCGTCGGTCAGTCGCTGGGCACGCCGATGACTTCGGTGCCGTACAAGGGCGGTGCGCCGCTGGTGCAGGATCTGCTGGGCCAGCAGGTACCGGCCGGCATCGGCTCGCTGACCGAGTTCATCGACCATCACCGCGCCGGCAAGCTGCGCGTGCTGGCCGTGTCCGGCGATGCGCGCAGCAAGATCGCGCCCGAGATCCCCACCTTCCAGGAACTGGGCCTGAAGGGCATCGACAAGAATCCGTGGCTGGCGTTCTTCGGCCCGAAGGGGCTGCCGCCGGCGTTCGTCGAGCGCTTCAACGCCGCCGTGCGCAGCGCGATGTCACACCCCGACGTGGTGGACCGGCTGACCAAGATGGGCAACGAAGTGGCCGTGTCCAGCCCGGCTGAATTGCAGGAATGGGTCGTCTCGGCTACTCAGCATTGGGGTGCCGTCATCAAGGCTTCGGGCTTCCAGCCGCAATGAGCGCCGATCCGACGCCGGTGATGAACGTCGAGCAGCGGCGCGACGGTTCGCTGCGGATCTGCTCGGATTCGCCATGGGAGGCGATGGCCGGCTATGCGCGCGCGGTGATCGACGGCGACTGGGTGCTGGTGTCGGGTACGGTCGGCGTCGAAGCGGATGGCAGCTTCGCGCCGGGTGCCGAGCGGCAGGCGCGGCGCGCGCTCGACATCATCGCCGCTGCGCTGGCCGCGGCCGGCAGCGGGCCGGATCTGGTGCGGCGCGTGCGCGTCTACGTGCCCGATTTCAAC
>JAFKGG010000288.1 GCA_017307915.1 Burkholderiales bacterium
GGCTGGCGCGCGGCCAGCGGATGGAGTCGGTGGAAAACGCCCGGCCCGAGCTGCGCGTGACGCTTGATCGCGCCGAGCAATTCCTGTCGCTGGTGGCGCTGCTGTCGGCACTGATCGCAGCGGTGGCGGTTGGGCTGGGCGCGCGCCGCTTCGCTGAACGCCATCTCGACGGTTGCGCCGTGATGAAGGCGATCGGCCTGCCGCAGCCGCGGCTGATGAGGCTGCTGGCACTGGAACTGTTATGGGTGGCGCTGGCCGGCGCGTTGATCGGCGCCGCGCTCGGCTGGGCCGTGCATTTCGGGCTGGTGGCGGCGATCGAGTCGCTGATCGAACTGCCGCTGCCGCCGGCGGGCTGGCAGCCGGCGTTGCAGGCGATCGGCGTGGCGCTGGTGCTGATGGCCGGCTTCGGCGCCTGGCCGTTCCTGCGGTTGGCCGGTGTGCCACCGCTGCGCGTGCTGCGCCGTGAGGTGGCCGGTGCGCCGGCGTCGGCCTGGATCTCGGCGGCGCTGTCGGCGCTGGCTTTCTGCCTGCTGCTGTTCTGGTTCGCCGGTGATCGCCAGCTGGCGCTGATCGCGCTGGGCGGTTTCGCGGCAGGTGCCGCGCTGTTCATCGCGGTGGCGTGGCTGGTGTTGCGTGGCCTCGATCCGCTGCGGCGCACGTCGCTGGTGGCCGGCAATCCGTCGCTGCGGCTGGCCTTCGCTTCCTGGTCGCGGCGCCGCGCCGTGACGGTGACGCAGACGGTGGCTCTGTCGATCGGCCTGATGGCGCTACTGCTGTTGACCGTGACGCGCACCGATCTGATCGACGGCTGGCGCCGTGCCAGCCCGCCCGATGCGCCGAACCGCTTCGTCATCAACATCCAGCCCGACCAGGTCGCGACCGTGCAAGCCACGCTCAGCGAAGCGGGCGTGCGCAACAGCGAGCTGTACCCGATGATCCGCGGCCGGCTGGCGTCGATCAACGGCAAGTCGGTGCGCAGCGAGGCTTACGAGAACGCGCGCGCGCAGCGGCTGGTCGATCGCGAGTTCAACCTGTCCTACACCGATCATCTGCCCGGTCACAACCGCCTGGTGGCCGGACATTGGTTCAATGGCGGCCACGAGGTTTCGGTCGAGCAGGGCATCCTGGAAACACTGGGTTTGTCGATGGGCGACGAGCTGGGCTTCGACATCGCCGGCGAAGTGGTATCGGCGCGCATCACCAGCGTGCGCAAGCTGGCCTGGGATTCGATGAAGGTGAACTTCTTCATGATCCTGTCGCCGCAGGCGCTGGCGCAGCGGCCGCAGACGCTGATCACGTCGTTTCGGCAGAACGACGCCGACCCGGTCGATCGCCGGCTGGTGCAGCGCTTTCCGAATCTGACCGTGTTCGACACCGGCAACATCGTGCAGCAGGTGCAGTCGATGCTCAATCAGGTGATCCGCGCCGTGCAAGCGCTGTTCGTGCTGACGCTGGCCGCCGGCGTTGCCGTGCTGTGGGGCGCGCTGGCCAGTTCGCGTGATGAGCGCGTGCGCGAGGCCGGGCTGATGCGCGCGCTCGGTGCCTCCGGGCGGCAGCTTGCCAGTGCGCAGTTGATCGAGCTGGCCGCCAGCGGCGCGCTGGCCGGCCTGCTGGCGGCGATCGGCGCCACCGCGATCGGCTGGGTGCTGGCCGACCAGGTGTTTCGCTTTCCGTTCGAGCCACGCTGGTGGGTGTTGCTGGGCGGTGCCGCGGCCGGTGCGTTGCTGGCGCTGATCGCCGGCTGGCTGAGCCTGCGCAGCGTGCTGCGCGTGCCGCCGCTGGCGACCTTGCGCAATTCGTGAAATCAGGGCGCGTTCAAGCCAGCGCGGCAACCCGCTCCGCGAGCTTGCCGGTCGGCGATCCGTTCAGCAGCTTTGCCACTGACTGCTCGTTCATCGGCCGTGCATACAGGTAACCCTGGCCAAGTTTGCAACCCTTGGTGAGCAGGATCTGGTGATCGGCCTCGGTCTCGACACCTTCGGCGGTGGTTTCCAGGTGCAGCGCGTCGGCCAGCGCGATGATCGCGCGCACGATCGCCCGCGTCCCTTCGTCCTGCCCCATGCTGAGCACGAATGAACGATCGATCTTCAGCTTGGTGAGCGGGAAGCTGCGCAGATAAGCGAGCGAGGAATAGCCGGTGCCGAAATCGTCGAGCGCCACGCGCACGCCCATCTCGCGCAAGGCGCTCAGGGTTTCGCGTGCCGTGATCGCGTCGTCGACCAGCAGCGATTCGGTGATTTCCAGTTCCAGCCGGCTGGCGGGCAAGCCGCTGGCGGACAGCGCCTCGCGCACTTCCTGGATCAGGTTGCTGCGCGAGAACTGCACCGCCGACACGTTCACCGCCACGCACAGATCCTCGGGCCAGCGCGCCGCCGTGCGGCAGGCTTGCCGCAGCACCCATCGGCCAACCGGCAGGATCAACCCGGTTTCTTCGGCCAGCGGGATGAACTCCGACGGCGGCACGCTGCCGCGGGTCGGATGATTCCAGCGCAGCAGCGCTTCGAAGCCGGCCAGGCGGCCGTCGCCCAGGTGCACCTGCGGTTGGTAGTGCAGTTCGAGTTCGTTGCGTTCCAGCGCCAGCCGCAGATCGTTGCACAGGCTCAGGCGGCGCTGCGCGCGTTCGTCCATGTTGCGCTCGAAGAAGCGCCAGGTGCGGCGGCCGGCCGCCTTGGCCGCATACAGCGCCATGTCGGCGTGCTTGAGCAGCGTATCGGGATCCGAGCTGTGATCGGGCGCCAGCGCAATGCCGATGCTGCTGGCGATCGGCACGCTGGCGCCGTCGATGTCGCAGGGCTCGCGGAATGCTTCCAGCACCTGCTGCGCCAGCGCCGAGGCGCTGGCCACCGAGTGCTGCCCCCAGCGGATGACGGCGAACTCATCGCCGCCGAGCCGGGCCAGCAGATCGCCCGGACGGGTGCGTGCGCGCAGCCGTTGCGCCACCACCTGCAGCACGCGATCGCCGACCACGTGGCCGAGCGAATCGTTGATGTGCTTGAAATCGTCGAGATCGAGAAACAGCAGCGCGCAGGCTGGCGCTTCGGCTGCTGCCGTGGGGTGGATGCGCGCCAGTTCGCGGCTGAAATGGTAGCGGTTGGCCAGGCCGGTCAGTGAATCGTAGTTGGCCAGGCTGGCCATCTCCAGCGCGGCGCGCCGGTTCTCGGTGATGTCGGCGCCGACGCCGCGCCAGCCGACGTGCGCGCCGCCGTCGTCGAACAGCGGCTTGGCGGTCAGCGCCCACCAGCGCCAGTCGCCGCCGTCGGCCACCGCCACCGGCACGTCGCGAAACGGCGCTGATTTCTGGATGTGAAGCATGAAGGCCTGGAACGCCTGCGCTTCGTCGCTGCCGCTGCGCCACTGATCCGAGGCGAGCAGCTCGACGAAGCGGCGGCGATGCAGGTCGTTCTGCGACAGGCCGAAGGTTTGCGCCAGCCGTGACGATACGTGCACCAGCACGCCGTCGCTATCGGTTTCCCACAGCCAATCGCTCGAATGCTCTTCGAAATCGTGCAGCAGCAGACCCACCAGCTGCTTTTGCCGCTCGGCTTCGGCCTCGGCCATCAGGCGGGCGCCGAAGGTGCGCGAGCTGGCGATCACCGAGGCCACCACGATCATCGAATAGATGAGTACCAGCAGCAGAATGTCGAAGTTGCGGCCGGCGCCGTCGATCACCAGCGCGACCAGGAAACCCGACAGCAGAATCCCTACGTAGCTGATCGCCGCCTGCGGCACCGTGACCAGCGCGAAGCCGCCGGCGCACAGCATGCCCGCGGTGATTGCCGTCGTGATCAGCGAGGCATCGAGGCTATCGCGGGTGTAGAACAGCAACGGCGGCGCCGCCCACATCAGCGCCAGCACCGAAGCATGTACGGTGGCGCGCCGGAGCACGCGCCGCGATGCCCGGCGCGGCGCCCGGCCGCGCTGGGTGCGCTGCCAGGCGCGCCCGGTGAACGCCATCAAGGTCACGATGAACACGGCCCACAAGGCCAGGGCGGGCCAGCGCAAGCTGTCGCGGAACGCCACGCAGACGATCGACGCGTTGAACAGATTGGCGAAGATCGTTAGCGGCGTGAGCCGCTGGATCGCGCGGATCTGCTGCACGCGGAATTCGGCTGCTATCGACTCGTCCACGCGATAGATGGACAGCCAGTTGTCTAGTCGGTTCCTGATGGTGGTGATCATCCTCAATGTGACATCACCTGTTCGACTGCATCGCCTGTGTCATTTCGTTTGGGCGCCGGGCGCAAGCGTCCTGCGACGCTGCTTCGATGATATCGGGCTTGCCGGCCCGATCCGCATGCAGGCCGACCCGTTCGTCAGGCCGATTCCGGCGCACGTCCAGGAAGTGCGCGAAGACGCCGGCGGGGCGCTGTTTTCGCTCGTGCCTTACGATATGATGAAAATCAAACCATCAATCGGCAGCATCTGTTATCAGCGGCAACATGGTGCAACGCTTCCATGGCCGCAATCGATGAACGATACCCACCCCGCCGACGCTGGGGCGCCGGCCCAGGCCACTCCGTATTCACTGCTCGGCGGCGAAGCCGGCGTGCGGCGGCTGGTCGACCGCTTCTATGATCTGATGGAGCTGGAACCCGCTTATGCGCAGCTGCGCAGCCTGCATCCGACGCCGCTCGACGGCTCGCGTGACAAACTGTTCTGGTATCTGAGCGGGTGGCTGGGCGGGCCCAGCCTGTACATCGAACGCTTTGGCCATCCGCGGCTGCGCGCGCGCCATCTGCCTTATTCGATCGGTGTCGCCGAGCGCGACCAGTGGCTGGCCTGCATGCGGCAGGCGATGATCGAAGAGGGTGTCGACGAACGGCTGCGCGTGCCCCTGGCCGAGGCATTCGACAAGACTGCTGACTGGATGCGCAACCGCGCCGGCTGACCGGCGCGGCGCTTGCTCACTCGGGCTTGAACATCGCCCGCGCCGCGTCGTCGGGCAGATGGCAGATGCGGCTGGCGAGGTCGAGCCGGCCGCCGCGGCGTCGGCAATCGACGAACGGGTCGTCGCGCGCCGTCGTGGCCGCCGGTGTTGTGCGCTGCGCCGGCGCACCGGCCGGGCCGCTGCTGCGCGCGATGCCCTGCGCCAGCGCCTGCGGTTGCCAGGGCTGTGCACCGGTGCCGCCGGGGCAGGGCTCGTCGGAGAACAGCGGCGCGGCGCCCTGCGCCGGCGCGCAGCGGAAGACCGCGGTGCGCGCCGCAGTGGTGCTCGTGCCGGCTGCTGCGCCGGGGCCAGCCGTGGGGCGC
>JAFKGG010000289.1 GCA_017307915.1 Burkholderiales bacterium
GACGGTCACCGACCGTTCGCGCCGTGCCAGCTTCGACGCCGCAAAGGTAGACAGCGCGGCAGCCAGCAGCAGACTCAGATCCATGCCCACCACCGGCCAGTATGGCTCGCCCAGCATCCTGAGCAGATGGTCACCCGTAGCCAGCCAATTCGAAAGCGCCGCCCCCACCGCCAGCGCCGCGATGGCCCAGCACTGCTCGCGCCACGCAAGCAGATGGCCGCTTTGCCGGTTGCCGATCGAGCGCAACAAGGCATGGATGAGGGACATGAGCCAGACCATGTAGAAGGCCAGTATCTCGCCTTGCGACCGATCGATCCCCCACGCCATTTCCTGATCGGGCAGCAGCTTGTTGGCGAGAAAGAACGCAAACGTGCCCGCTATGATCCCGCAGATGCCGCCGACGCTGAGCACGTCGACCAGCGTGACGCCGACGTGGCCCTGCTTCAAATGCTTTCTACGTCGCGCCTGCGTCCAGAAGAACAGGCCGGTGGCGATCATCGCGCAGCCGCCGATCCCGCCCAGGAAATACAGCCAGCGCAGCAGCCAATGACGAAACTGCAGGTAATGCGTGCCGGCGATGAAGTTCCACACGCTCACCGTGGTCGACGATTGAAAGCTGCCGATCGGCTCGCCGCTGGCGGATGAGTATCGGAGATGGTCGATATCCTTGGTGACCGTCTCGCTGCTGGAGCGACGCAGCACTACGTTGCCGCCTGCGTCCTTGGGATTGTTGACCCTGATGAGGTACACCGAGCCCTTGCCCCAGTGCCGCTCGGCGTCGGCCACGATCTGCTCCAGCGAAGCCACGTCCGACGGGCGCCGGGCCGGCGTCAGCCGCTCGCGCCCCAGCGCTTCGCGCAGAAAGGCCCGTTCCGGGCTTTCCGCCTGCCGGCCACCGCGCCGTTCCCCTTGGCCAGCCGGCCGATCTTCCGGCGTGGCCTGCTGCGCATACAAAGCCTCGTGCGCCGACGGAAAATAGATCGAGAATGCCACGATCAGGCCCGACAGCGTGATCAGTATGTAGAACGGCAGCAGCAAGATCCCCGATACGTTGTGCACGTCCAGGTTGGCCCGCCCGAAGCCGCGCCGCAGCCGCAACGTGAAGAACTCGGCAAACAGCTTGCGATGAATGACCACGCCCGATACAAGCAGGCACAGCATCGCCACGCTGGCCAGGCCGACGATCCACGCACCGATGTCCTTGTAGCGAATCGTCAAGTTGTGATGAAACGGATATAGACAACCGCTCGCCCCCGCGGTGTCGGTCTTGGGCAACTCGGCCATCGTGCGGGGATCGAACCAGTCACGGTGATGCTTGCGCGCCTGCTCCGATCCGTAAGTGAGCGTCAAGAACGGCGTACGTTCGGTCGGCAGGATGACGGTCCAGGCCGGTGATTTCGGCGCGCGCGCTTCCAGCAACGGTTTGACGTCGCGGTCCAGCGACGGCTGCGGCGCCGACGCATCCCATTGCAGCCGGGTGGCCGGCATCATCCAACGATCGATCTCCTTGTCAAACACCGAGAGCGATCCGGTCCAGAAAATCGCGAACAGCAACACGGAGAAGACGACGCCGGCCCAGGTGTGCAGCGCTCCCATTCGGTCCCGGAAAATACCGGTCATGCGGCGCCTCCAGTCAGCAAAGCTCTGGCCATCGCGGCATTGGCCAGCAGGCTCGCGACGCTAAGCACTCCCAGCAGCAGCCAAGTCTGCGCGGCCCGCCGGCGCGAGAACGCCCACATCAGGATCAGCCACAGATACAGAAAGCCGAGCATCGCCGACAGCATGACCGCGTCGGCGCGCGCCATGCCGGCCGCATAGGCAAGCAGCCCGGTCAGCGTGACCAGTTGCGTGCTGGCGAAATAGGAAACCCCGCATGCCGCCACCACATGCGAGAGGCTTGCCAGCCATCCCTGCCGCAACGTGCTCATGGCTGTCTCGTTCAATACACGTAACGTGCGGTCAGCAGCACAGTGCGTGGCGCGCCCGGCAAGATGCCCAGGTCGTTGGTCGACGACACGTAGTATTTTTTGCCGGTGACGTTGCGCAGGCTCAGCGTCAGCGACCATGGCCCGCTTTCGTGGAATACGCCGGCATCCATTACGGTATAGGCCGGTAGCGCCACGGCGTTGGTCGTAGACGCGAACGATTTCGATTGGTGCCTGACGCCGACACCCACGCGCCAGCTCGGGCTCAGGCGCTGTACCCCCCATAACGCGGCGCTGAACTTCGGCGCGTTGGCCGCACGCTTGCCTTCGAGCGGCGTGGCGGCCGGCGTCGGCGTGATCGCCGCAGCCGTCGTATTGTTCGAGCGCGTCACCACCGCATCGAGCCAGGTGATGCCGCCTTGCAGGCTCAGGCCGCCCCCCAGGTCACCGACCGATGACAGCTCCACGCCCTTGGCGGTGATCTCGCCGATGTACAGCGACGGCCCGCTCGGATCGCTCGGGTCGCGGGTCGGAACGTTCTCCTTGATGAGCTGGAACAGGCTCAGTCCGATCTGCAGCCTGCCTTCGTTCAGCGAGAGCTTGCCGCCGATCTCGTAGTTGGTCGAGATCTCGGGCGGCTGGATCGCATTGCCGGGATCGACCACACCGGTGGCACCACCGGGCTGGTATGAGCGCGTTGCAGAGATGTAGTAGGACGCAGTGCTGCTGGGTTGGTAGACGAGCCCGATCCTCGAACTGAGGAAGTCGTCCTTCCTGCCGTAGTCGGCGCCGGCGCGGTTCTTGAAATCCCGGTTCAGCCAGTCCTGGCGAACGCCTGCCAGCGCAACCCACTGTGGATTGAAGCGCAGCAGATCTTGCACATACAGCGACGTGGTCTTGGTGTCATAGATGCCGTCGCGGCGTACCGAGCTGCCCTGCCAAGGAACATCGACCAGCACTGGATCGAACACGCTGATGTCGTATGACGCAGCCAGCGTACCGCCGCGCGAGATCGTGTCGCGCTTCTCGGAGGCGAACTCGGTGCCCACCATCAGCTCGTGATCGATGCCCAGCCAGCGGTTCCTGGAGGTCAACTCCAGCTTGTTGGCGAAATCCTTCTGCTGGCTGGAAAAGCTGCTGCGCGCCAGGCGCAGCGTGGGCGTCGCCGTGGTCAGGATCAAGCGATCGATCGTCGTCTGGCGCCGATCCAGATCCAGCGCCCGATAGGTGAAGGTATTGCGCAGACGCAGCGTGTCGCTCAACTCGACGTTCAGGTCGGCTGAGATCGCGTTTTCCTCACTGGTACCGCTGTCGTTGCTGCCCGGCGAGCGCGCGCCGTAGTAGTTCGAGATGGGCACGTCGGCGGGCCGCCCGAACAGCCCCGGCAGGCCGGCGTCGAACACGCGCTTGTCGTAAACGTGCTGCGCGCGCAGGTCGAGCGTGGCGCGCGACGCCAGCTTCAAGGTCGAAGCCAGCGCCACGCCGCGCTTTCTCGACCAGACGTCGGAGCGGAACGAGTCGGCCTCATCGACCATTGCGTTGACGCGAAACAGCAGGTTCTCAGTCAGAGGCCGGTTGAGGTCGACTGTGAGCCGGCGAGCGTCCTTGGAGCCAACCGTCACGGCTGCCTCTGCGTGCGATCCGGGCAGCGGCCGCTTGGTGACCAGATTGATCAGGCCGCCGGCCGATCCGCGCCCATACAGCACACCGGCCGGCCCCTTGACGACCTCGATCTGCTCCAGATTGAACGTATCGCGAAAGGTGTTGCCGCCGTCTCGCATGCCGTCGACGTAGGTGTCGGCGATCGCGGAAAACCCCCGGATGACGAACTGCTCGCGGATGCCCTCGCCCGTGCTGGTCGTGACGCCTGGCGTGTAGAGCAGTGCGTCTTTCAATGAAGTGGCACCTTGATCGCGCAGCGCGTTCTCGGGCACCACGTCGACGGCCTGCGGCAGATCGCGGGCGGCGACCGGCGAACGCGTGGCGCCGCTGACTGGTGCGGTAGGCTGATACGAGCTGGCGTTGCCGGCCGCAGTGACCTTCACCGCCGGCAAGGTCGTTTCGGCCGGCAAGACCTGAGCCGTCGACGCCCGGGAGGGGCTTGCCGCAGGAGCTGCAGCCGGCACCGGCGCCGGCCGTGCGGCACGCAGCATGTAGCCGCCGCTGCTCTGCGAAACCGCTTCGAGACCACTGCCCGCCAGGATCGCGGCAAGCCCTTCACGTGCGCCATAGCTGCCGTTCAGGCCGGCACTTTTCTTGCCTGCCGTCAGCGAGCCATCGATCGCAATCATCACACCAGCCGCAGCCGCGAAGCGGTTCAGCACCTGGTCCAACGTGCCGGGTGGTATGTCGACGCGCGTGGCAGCCACCTGCCCGCGGGCGCCTTGAGCCTGCACCGGCAACGCCGCCGTTCCCAGTGCCAGGCAGGCCAGAACGACGGCATGGGACAAGACGCTGCGGGCGAACAGACTGTGCACAGCGCAACGATCATGCCGCGGGCGGTTGGATCGCATCGGGCTTCCTCTCGAACGGGTAGATAGGGCCTGCGCCTTGAGCGCGAGGGCGTCAGCTTGTTTCCCGAACGAAAAAGAAAAAGTGCTACGGCCGATGCAAAAAAAAAATCTGCGCGACGGTACTACCGCGCCATCACCGTCACCCAGTACCGGGTGGTCGCGCGGATCCGGACCGGCAACGCTTGTGCCACCGACTGCAGGATGGCATCGCTGTCATCCAGCGGATAAACGCCGGAAATCACCAGGTCGGCCACTGATGGGTCGCAGCGCAGCACGCCGCTGCGATAGCGGCCGAGCTCAGTGATGAAATCGGCCAGTCGCATGCGCTCGGCTACCAGCAGCCCGCGCAGCCAGGCCGTGTCGATCGGGTCGACAGGCGCCGACGCCTCGACCAGGGATCGGCTGAAGACCGCTTTCTGGCCAGCCCTCAGCCGCAGCGGCGCGTCGCCATCACGGGGTGCGATCTCGACCGTACCTTCCAGCACCTGCACCAGGGATTGAACTGGCGAAGTCTCTTCCAATCGCCGGACGGTGAAGCGCGTACCCAGCGGGCGGATCGTGCCTTCGCCAGTTTCGACGAGGAACGGCCGCTGCAGCGGCTGATTGTCGGGTGCGGTGGCGACCAATACCTCGCCGCTCAGCAGCACAAGGCGCCGCTCCTGTGCAGTGAAACGCAAATCCACCGCGGTGGCGGTGTTCAGCCTGATTTGCGTG